>CACYPH010000074.1 GCA_902776185.1 uncultured Ruminococcus sp. | reverse complement strand
AACCTATCTCGGCAAGCTGCTGAAAAACGTATCGATGAAAAAGGCATTGTCCGCCGATATCAGCTGTGCGTATGAGACCGCGAATATCGAAAAGCTCTCGGCCGCGTGCGACGAGATGAGCGCAAACGCCGGTATCCTCGAGCGCTTAACATATCATCTGAGTCACATCGACAATATCATTGAGCAGGCAGATTTCGTTCGAGATGAGATCTTGCCGCAGATGGATACTCTTAGGGAGTACGCTGACGACGCAGAAGCGATTGTTGATTCAGAGATCTGGCCGCTGCCTACATACGGCGAGCTGCTTTTCGGCGTGAGATAAATCATACCATTTGATTATTCGTAATATAGTGTACTTGATTGTTGTCAGGTGCAATTATTTATCCTTATGATTGGAAGGTGATTTTATGACAGTAGAATTTTGGTTCCTGATAGGAGCCGCATTGGTATTCTGGATGCAGGCAGGCTTTGCGATGGTGGAGGCAGGCTTCACCCGGGCGAAGAACGCCGGCAACATCATCATGAAGAACCTGATGGACTTCTGTATCGGCACGGTGGTGTTCGCTCTCTTGGGCTACACCATCATGATGGGTGAAGATACCCTGTTCGGTCTTATCGGTATCCCGAACATGGATCTGTTCGCCCACTTTAAGGAGTTCATCGCATCCCCCGCGAACGGCGATTTCACCGCCGCTTCCACCTTCGTATTCAACCTCGTTTTCTGCGCTACCACGGCGACTATCGTTTCGGGAGCTATGGCAGAGCGTACTAAGTTCTCAGCCTACTGTATCTATTCGGGCGTTATCTCGCTGTTTGTCTACCCCATTGAAGCGCACTGGATCTGGGGCGGCGGCTGGCTTTCCCAGCTTGGGTTTCACGACTACGCAGGCTCCTGCGCGATCCACATGGTAGGCGGTATAGCGGCTTTGGTAGGCGCGGTCATCTTAGGACCCCGTCTTGGTAAATATGAGCGTGACGAGAACGGTAAGGTCGTCAAGGTCAACGCGTTCCCGGGTCACAACATCGTTATCGGAGCGCTGGGCGTATTCATCCTGTGGCTCGGTTGGTATGGCTTCAACGGCGCTGCTGCGACCACCCCGAGTGAACTCGCATCTATATTCCTGACCACCACGATCGCTCCCGCGGTCGCGACCTGCACCACCATGATCTTCACATGGATCAAAAACGGCAAGCCCGACGTTTCCATGTGCCTGAACGCTTCTCTGGCGGGCTTGGTCGGCATCACCGCAGGCTGTGACGCGCTGGACGCCATCGGCGCGACAGTCGTCGGTATCGTATCCGGTATCCTGGTCGTTGTTTTCGTCGAAGTTCTCGACATGAAGTTCCATGTTGACGACCCCGTCGGCGCGGTAGGCGTACATATGGCAAACGGCATCTGGGGCACGATCGCAGTCGGATTGCTCGCGAACCCCGACGCCCCCGCGGGACTTTCCGGTCTGTTCTATACCGGCGACTTTACACAGCTCGGCATCCAGCTCTTAGGCTTTGTTTCTGTTGCCGCTTATGCGGCGGTTATGATGATCATTACCTTTAAGATCATCAAGAAGACCGTCGGACTCCGTGCTTCCGCTGAGGAAGAGATCGTGGGTCTCGATATTACCGAACACGGTCTGCCGTCAGCCTACGCAGGCTTTGCGGCTACTGCTGAGGACTATAGTGTTTACGGTGAAGACGTCACCGTCGTACTCGGCGATACCCCCGTTGCCGAGGCGGTCGAGGTCAAGACCGTTCCCACATTTGAAAAGGGTGACAGCAAGTTCACAAAGATCGAGATCATCTGTAAGGAAGCCCGCTTTGAAAGGCTCAAGAGAGCGATGGCGAAGCTCGGCATCACCGGCATGACCGTCACCCATGTCATGGGCTACGGCGCTCAGAAGGGCAAGCCCGAATACTACCGCGGCGTACCGCTCGAAAGCAACCTGCTGCCGAAGATTCAGGTCGAGATGGTCGTTTCCGCTATCCCTGTGCGTGACGTCATCGAGACCGCAAAGAAAGCGCTCTACACCGGCCATATCGGCGACGGAAAGATCTTTGTCTATGATGTGGAGAACGTCGTCAAGATCCGCACCGGCGAGGAAGGCTACGACGCCCTGCAGGGCGACGAGTAATCCCTTTGCAGCTAAAGGACTTCAGGGGTCAAACGATTAACAGGTTTAGTCTCCTTCCAAAGCCTTCATCAACATTGAATAATAACTCTCAAAAAATGTTTGCCATTTTACTTACCGTTTGACATTCCTAAAGTTATACAGACTGTGATTCAATTTTCTGGATTACAGTCTGTATTTTATTTGACAAACCTTATATATCGGGGTATAATACATTTAATAAGGCAAAGACGTCTTGGATATTCCAAGGCGGCTTTGTCTTTTTCTTTTGAATAAATGAACATCCCCGGTGCAAGCACTAAAGTGTCCACCGGACACTTTACCCGCGCACAGCGCGGGCGGGGTATCACTTCGCTTCGCTCTACGGATT
>CACYPH010000073.1 GCA_902776185.1 uncultured Ruminococcus sp. | reverse complement strand
CAATCTCTCTAATCCATCCATTTTACCACCCTTCTATGTTATACCATATTTGGGCTGTAATAGTATTTACATTTTTATGACAGAATTAGATTCACGTGTCGTTTTGAATGCTTGCTATTGCAATTTGCGGCTTTTTATGATATATTCTATAGCGAAAGCGTACCTGACCGTCAGAGAATTTTGTCGCTTTTGAGAGGGAAGGGTACAGATATCGGTTTACCGACGCGATACACGGTCGGCGATGAACCGTATGTTATAAACTTTCGGTAAATGTTATAGGAGGTTTTTATGAGAAAAGGTTTAGTGAGAATGATAAGCGTGCTGCTTTCGGTGATTCTGATCACAAGCGTGTTCACGGCTCTGCCCGTTTACGCAGACGCGGTCGGCGGCGATGAACCGACGCCGAAGAGTCACGGAACCCTGCTGGGCGACGTCGACGGCGAGGGTGCGGTAACTGTTCTTGACGCGACGCTGATCCAGCGCGCGTTGGCTTCACTCGATACGCTCGATACCGTTCAGGGTTATCTGGCGGACGTCGACGGCGACGACGAGGTCACCATCCTCGACGCGACGGCGATCCAGCGTTTTCTGAGCGATCTGGACGCTCCCGAGGGGATCGGCAAGCCGATGACCGAGGTCTACAGGACGGTATCCGTCCCTGTCCTGCGTGAGAAGTTGGACAGCGAAGAGACCGCTGACGTTCGCTTCTATGCCGATCAGCCCCATGTACCCTATATCAATGTTCGGGACTTCTACAATCAGTTCTACCTGATCGGTACCGATCTCAAGGAGGGTATGACCTGCACTCAAAAAGACAATGAATACACGCTCACCAATATCGCGGGAACGACCGCGACCTTTGACGTTGACAAGGATACGATCGACACTCCGAACTTCGAGCGCTTCACAAAGCTCGCCTACAGTCTGAAGGTCGAGGCTGCCGGAGGCGTGGATAGCAACTATCCCTTTATCAAGCAAATCGACACGACCGAACCCGCCGATCCCGCTCCTCTCACGCTGGATCCCGGCGAATACGGGATCGACCTGCGCGGCGATGACACCGGCGTTTATGCGCCTGTCGGCACGATCTGCGACATTTTCGCGACCCCCGAGACCTATTATGTCATCTATTCGGGCAAAAAGTTCTACACCAAGGAATATGCGAGATCGCACCAGCCGACTGCCGCGATGGACTCCGATCCCGATTTCCTCGATGCGATCACTGACGATCATCCCGAGGACGTAGCGGACTTCACCTACCGCGAGCTCTGCTTCAACCTTGACACATGGTACGGTCAGCCCGGTCAGGAATGGATCCACGACGACCTTGCGACCAAGAAGCTCGATGAAGTGCTGACGGAAAAATACCCCGAGATCAAGGTGAATCTGCAGTCCGGCGATTTTCTGACCTTCTTTACCGGTCTGTTCCACCTGTTCAGCGGTCTGCTGTGCGACGGCGGTCATACTGCGATCACGTCGGCGGTGGGCAGCGACCCACAGCTCTTCGAGTATGTTCTCAATACATTTGTTTCGAAGGACTACAATGAGAGATATGTCTTCTCGAACGTCGTAAAGACGAGAGAGGGCAAGGTGCGAACCCCCGCTCGCGACGCCGCCTACGGCAAGGATTATTATATCGAGAAGGGCGATACCGCTATGATCCGCTTTGACAGCTTTGTCGTGGACTACAACGGCTGGAAAAAGTTCTACTCAGGCGAGGGCGAGCGCCCGCTGATCTTTACCGACGCACAAGGTACAAAGTATGATACCGTCGGCACCATCCTCTCCGGTCTTGAGCGCGCTAAGAAAAATCCCGACATCAAGAACATCATCATCGACATGAGCTGTAACAGCGGCGGTGACTCCGGGGCGATGCTGGCGATCGAATGGCTGATGAAGGGTCAGGGTTATGTCAAATTTGAAAACCGGATGACGGGACAAACCAAGATGTCCTCCGCTCAGTTCGACATGAACTTCGACGGCAAATTTGACGAGAACGACGTCAGCCCCTATACCGATTATCACTACGGCGTGCTGACCAGCAACTATGCCTTCTCCTGCGGCAACGCCTATCCGTGGTATATGCACGAACACGGCGCGATGATCCTCGGTCAGAAAACCAGCGGCGGCGCCTGTGCGATCCGCTTCAGCTCAGTCGCGGGTGTCGAGTTTGCCTGCTCCTCCGCGTCCAGCAAGATCGTCAGCGATTCCGGCGAGAGCGTCGACTTCGGCTGTCCGATCGACGTTGATCTGATCACCGAGGGAGAGAATCCCTATGAGAAGTTCTACGATCTCGACGTCCTCAGCGAGAAGATGAACGAGTTCTACAGCAAATAATCCCGATCCTCTGATTTTGCAAAAGCCGTGAGCAGTCGCGATACCGCTCACGACATCGGATAAATGATACAGAAAAGCCCGACAGCTTGAAGAAACACAAGCTGTCGGGCTTTGATTTACTTTATAGGAAACTGCTAGTATAAGATGGGAAGTCAAAAAAGAACGCCTGCAAAAAGCAGGCGCAAGGAAGAAAGGGTAGAAGGTCAAAAAATGT
>CACYPH010000072.1 GCA_902776185.1 uncultured Ruminococcus sp. | reverse complement strand
TCTTCTATTGGAAGTTGTAATCCGTCCAGTCGAGGTTATACTCGACTGACTCTTTCGCTGCAAGCAGCGGGGAATTATACCCTAACTATGTTATTAAAAGCATCCGTCACGTCGATCTGTTCACACAGATATTGATAAGCGGCTTTATCCAATTCAGAGACCTGCTCTGCGATCTCCTCTTTTGTCGGTTCATGACTCTTTGCAAACGGATTGACGATCACGAGGATCACGATCGCGGCGACCAAAACTGCCGCGACGGCGATGATCACTTTGGGGAAAGACTTCTTTTTCGGTTGGGTATTCGCCGGCTTTTCGGCTGCGGGCAACGGGATCGCAGGCGTTTTATCGGGAATGGACGGCACGGGTTTTGCCGCGGGCTGTACAGGTATCGTCATATCCGCCGGGAGGGTCTTATCCGCCGAATCCTCCGCCAAAGATGTTTTGTTGTTCTCTGCAACAGGCTGGTGCGTCGCAAAGGAGGTTTTGATCTCTTCTGCCGCGGGCGTAGGATCCGCTAAGGTCGTTTTGAATTGATCCTGAGCGGGCGCATGCTCTGCAAAGGCTGTTTTGATTTCCTCTGCCGCAGGCGCATGATCCGCAAAGGAGGTTTTGATCTCTTCTCGCGCAGATGTTTGGTCCGCAAAAACGGTTTTATCGTCCTCGATCGGCTTCGCCGGTACGGGTTTCTCAGGCGTCGGCTCGATTCTTTGCGGAGCATCGAGCGCTTCGTTGATCAGGCGCAGCAGCTCCGTCATATCGGGACAGCGATCCTTTCTCCTGACCGCAAGTCCGTATAATAAAGCCTCTTCCAACTGCGGCGAGATCTCTACTCCCAATTCGGACGGCTTTTTGAGGTTGTCCTCCGACAAGCGGTCGATCGCTTCATCGGGCGTTTTGCCGGTAATACAGCGATAGAGGGTCGCACAGATCCCGTATACATCCGTCCACGGACCCTGTTCCCCGTTGCGGCGATACTGCTCCTCGGGCGCATAGCCGTGCTTGAGCATAACGGAAAGCGAGCGATTGCCGCCGTCATAGTCGCGTGCCGCGCCGAAATCCATCAGCTTAAGGCTTCCGTCAGGCTGGTACATGATATTATCCGGGCTGATATCGCGGTGGATGATGCCGACCCTGTGCATTTTCTCGAGCGAACGCATCACCGGGAGCAGCATGCGAAACGCTGTGTCAGGCGCCATCGTCCCGTGCTGTTTGAGATACCGTCTGAGGTCGACGCCCTCGAGGTATTCCATCACGATATAGGCGGTGTTATTCTCCTCAAAGAAGTCGCGGATATCCACGATGCCGGGGTCTTTGAGAAACTTTGCGATCGTCTTCGCTTCCTTTAAAAAGCGTTCTTTTCCTTTGTGATAAAACTCGTCGCTGCCGCCGGAAACGGATACCTCGGCGGACAGGTTGCCGCTGCGATGCGAACAGCCGTAGGGAAAGTACTCCTTGACGGCGACGACGATATCCAGCGTATTGTCCAGACCGATATAGGTGATACCGAAGCCGCCCTCGCCCAGAACTCTGCCGACGGTATATCTGCCGCCGACCACGGTACCGGGCGGTAAATGGTGAAGCTGCGGGTCATTGATCGCACGCTTGTGACAATAGGGACAGACTTCAGCGCCGCCCTTGTCATGCATACAGTGATAGCAAAGCATATCGCACCTCATTTCATACTCAAATCCACGATTTTATCATACCCGAACGTGTCAGATGTCAATAAAAATCGAACGTTCGAATCATCATGCGTATAGAAACAGCGGCAGAAAAATCCGCCGCTGTGTGAAATCGATATTCGGTTTATTCTACGGGGCTTTTGACGAGCTTCAAGGTAGAGATCAGGTCGATCAGCTCCTGATCGGTGATGACCTCGGTGATCTCGTGCTTGACCGGTACGAGCTGTTCGACAACCAGTGAGATCAGGCGGGAATCCGTCTCGGGCTTGGCGCCGGTATCAAAGAACGCTGCGTTCAGCGCCGCGCCGGGATAGGTAAAGCCGCTGAAATCGCCGATCTGGATATCCGAGCCGCCGTCCTCAAGACCGTTCTCGCGATTTGACTCGTAGTTATCGGCATAACCGTTGTTGATATAGATGTAGACGGTATATTCCTTCGCCGCGGAGGTGACGACCAAGGACTGTCTTTCGTAGTACTCCTCGACCTTGCATGTCAGGGACGAATCCTTGTACGCCTGCAGCGAGAAGGTATACAAATTGTCCGGATCCTTGATCTCAAAGGTCTCGCCGTCGGGAGCGGGCTTGCTTTCGACCTGGGATTCTTCCTTGCTGTCTTCCTTTTTATCCTCGCCGCAGGCAACGAGCGCCGCCATGCTGAGGATAAATGCAAAAACCAGCAGGATCGATAATGCTTTCTTCATAATGACATTCCTTTCTGAAATTGATAGTGCCTTTGCACTTTCAATATACCACACGGCAGAATCGGTTGCAAGTCTTTTTAAAATCAGAACCACCCGTTCAACGGGTGGTTTGTCCTACCCCTAGAAGGGGATATTACTGGCTTGCCCCCTGCAGCCGGGGGCTCTGAATTATTATCATCG
>CACYPH010000071.1 GCA_902776185.1 uncultured Ruminococcus sp. | reverse complement strand
GCTATACCCTTTTAGTGTTTGTTCGCTGTACTTTTCAACATAAAAAGGAAAAGCGCTGTGAAGATTGAAGCAAACCGCTTCTTTTCTTCACAGCGCCTTCCCCTTTGTTTTTGTCAGTTTGATTTTATCCATACCCGATCACCGGTATAGGGAACGTCAAAATCTACCAGCTTTCGCTGGATGCTCGTCGCGTCGAAGACGGTCACCGTGCCGTCACAGTCGGTATCGGCGGCAGTCGCATCGAACCGATCGACAGAAATAGATGCGATCTTGCGCTGGATCATGGTCGAATCCAGTACAGAGAGCGTGTTGTCCTCGTCGGCGTCACCGAGGATATACGAAGTGACGTCCTCGGTAAAGTAACCGGTCAGCCATGCACTGCGCTCAGCGCACCAGTTTTTCAGATACGTCAGATTCGCCGCATAGGACGTATCGGGCTTGCGGTTGAAGTTCGAATAGTAGGCGTATACGTGCCAGTTGGCGTATGACGGCGAAAAATTCCTCTCAAACGGTCCTGCGTAGGTCTGCGCCAGCGTATCGACCAGCCCGCCGTCTTCGCTGAAATTCTCAAAATAGCTTTTGTATTCCAGATAGACGCTGCGCGCCCGATCAAAGAACCAGTCGTAGCCGCTCAACCATTTGTATAGATGCATATTGCTACAGTAGACGCCGTCGGTCTTGACGCCGTTGGCGTATTTGACGGAAGCGGCTGCGTCCTCGTTGCCCATCGAAAGGTCATAGTCCCAGGCAGGACCAGCATATAATTTTCCGTCCTTGTAATAGAAGAAAACGGAGCTGTAGTCAAAGTCGACCGGCTTGATATATTCGTTCATCACGTAGTATCTGACAAAGGAATCGAGGTCGATCTTCTTGTCGATTTCGCGGCGATTGCCGGATTGCATCGTCGCGATGATATCGTCCATGGTGGATTTGATATAGTTGAGCTGTTCTGTGTCAGGAGATTCCGGCTCGTCGCAGACAAAGCGCACGCCGTTGGTCGTAAAATACACCGCGTCTTCTTCCACACGGTTGTACTCACGCTCGATCAGAAAATCTTTTTTGCCGCCGTTACTCTCAATATCGATATCGACGCGGGTCGAACCCTCCTGCACCGGCTCGATCAGATTGTAACAGCCGCGAAAAGCGCCGTCCATCCATACCTCGACGACCTGCTGCATCGAGGTATAGTCAAGCCCCATCTGAGCGGCGGTATGGATGCCAAGATAGTTGCGCAGCAGCGTCGGATCAAACATATTCGCGAGCAGCGCCCATTTCTTCGCCTTGCCCATACCGAGAACATCGAGCTTTTTCGAGAACTTGACGGTGTAGGGCTTTTTGGCAGGGCCCGATGTACTGTTGCCGCGCACCTTGACCTGAGCCTCGCCGCCGATCTCGATGCCGTCGGTATCGATGATCGTCACTGTTGCGTCGACATAGCCGTCAGCCTTTTTCAGCGACAAACCGACCTTGTCCTCGGTTTCGATCATCACCCGCGGCACATCGAGCTGCCACGGGATCACTACTTCGTTGTTTTGTGTGGGTTCTTCGACCGCCTGTGTGGGCGCTTCGGTCGGTACAGAGGGATCTTGTACAGGCTCAGAGGGCGCTTCGGTACTTTCGGTCGGATTCTCGTCGTCCTCTGCCGCTGCCGTCAGCCCGCCGAACGCAGAGAACAGGATCAGCAGGCACAGGATCATGGATATCGCCTTTTTCATATCAGTCAACTCCAAATAATACTTCATCCTAATCCTAGCCTGTATCAGATCAAAAGGCAACCTTTACGACAACATCGTAAACTGTGTTGCAAAAAAGTAACCCGTCCAAAACGGACGGGTCACGGTTGAAATTTTGATTAAGCCTTGCCGACAGAACCGAAGATCTCCATCTTCTCCTTGACCTTCGCCTTGATCGCCTCGGTACCGGGAGCGAGCAGCTTTCTCGGGTCGAAGCCCTTGCCCTGCTGATCCTTGCCCGCCTCGATGTACTTGCGGGTCGCCTCGGCAAATACGAGCTGGCACTCGGTGTTGACGTTGATCTTGGAAACACCCAGAGAGATCGCCTTCTTGATCATGTCGTCCGGGATACCGGTACCGCCGTGGAGTACGAGCGGCATCGCTCCGGTCTTCGCCTGGATCGCGTCGAGGGTCTCAAAGGACAGTCCCGGCCAGTTCTCGGGATATACGCCGTGGATGTTGCCGATACCGGCAGCAAGCATCGTAACGCCGAGATCAGCGATCATCTTGCACTCATCGGGATCGGCGCATTCGCCCATACCGACAACGCCGTCTTCCTCGCCGCCGATGGAGCCGACCTCTGCCTCGATGGACAGACCCAGCTCGTCACAGATACCGACGAGTTCTTTGGTCTTTTCAAAGTTCTCTTCGATCGGATAGTGAGAACCGTCGAACATGATGGACGAGAAGCCCGCCTCGATGCACTTCTTTGCGCCTTCGTAGGAGCCGTGGTCCAGATGCAGCGCAACCGGAACGGTGATGCCGAGCTCTTCGATCATGCCCTTGACCATACCGACGACGGTCTTGTAGCCGCACATATACTTGCCGGCGCCCTCGGAAACACCGAGGATAACGGGGGATCTCAGCTCTTCTGCGGTCAGCAGGATCGCCTTGGTCCACTCAAGGTTGTTGATGTTGAACTGACCGACTGCATAGTGGCCGGCCTTTGCCTTTGTCAGCATTTCTTTCGCATTAACTAATGGCATAATAATTCCTCCTGAAACAGTATTTCAAATGAAAATACATTCATCCGAATATATTATAACATCGAATCCATGCCGACGCAATACGCAAAAAGAAAATAAAGTCAAAAATAGAGGCTTTATTTGACTTGCGTTACAGAGCGGTTCGTATTATAATGGATGTGTATGGGCTGGAGCCCTGTCACTTTTCAAAAGGAGAGATGACTATGCCTTTTATCAACGCAAAATTTTCTGCGCCCGTCAGTCGCGACAAGGAGCTTGAGATCAAATCCGCCCTGGGCGAGGCGATCACGCTGCTGGGCAAATCCGAACGCTACCTGATGGTACAGATCCAGGATAACTGCCGGATGTATTTCGGCGGCGAAAACGACAAGCCGATGGCGTTCTTCGACGTATCGCTGCTGCACTCTGCGCCGCGTGCGTCCTATGAACAGCTGACCGAACGGCTTTGCGGGATCGCCGAGGAGTATATGGGCATCGGCGGCGAGCAGGTATACGTCAAATTTGAGGAAACCGAAAACTGGGGCTATAACAGCTTCATGTTCTGAAAAGGCTCCCTTTGGTAAAGGGAGCTGTCAGCGAAGCTGACTGAGGAATTGTATCAATGGAGCATAGCGACCAACCGAATAATTCATGGATAGAATACATAACAAATATATCTTGGATTTAGCTAGAGAACTGCGTAATAATATGACGAAAGAAGAACGTCACCT
>CACYPH010000070.1 GCA_902776185.1 uncultured Ruminococcus sp. | reverse complement strand
AACAAAATCCGTAACAGAATAATTGAAGCCTATGTGTTAACCCCTCCGCAAAAGAAAAGCGGAGGGGTTATGTTTATGGGGCGGTTATTAAGCGGTTACAAAAAACACATAGCCCCGAATCGTCGCCAAACAATTACACAATATCACCAAATAGTATCTGTCCTACAGGGATAGTAGTATAGAGCATAGTGTTTTTATCATATCAATAAAAACACTATCCCCACGAAAGGACAGAATAATACGGTTATTCCTCACTATTTGATTGTGTAATTGTTGGCAACATTATCGTAACATAACCTTGTGATTTTTGCAACTATTATTTTGTGTGTTCATAGACCGGATGGGCAGAGGTTGAGTGATAGATCGAGCGGAAATAGTCTCCATACAAAAAACCGACGCTGTTGATATAATATCGACGGCGTCGGTTCTTTACGGACATTTAATCACTTATCAATGTTGAGAACGATACAAAATCATATATTTACAGCTCATCAATCGCGGCGATGAGCGGGGCGATGACCTGCTTTTTGCGGCTGACGACGCCGGGGAGGAATACGCTGTCGGCGCTTGATTCCGCCTTGAATGCGCTCTGGACGACCGCCTTGGCGTTTTGACCGACGAATAGCAGTTCGGTGCTTTGGTCGATGATATTCGTCAACATGACGAACAGCATATCGGAGCCGGAGTTCGGGAGCTGTTTTTCCATATAGGGCAGCAGCTTGCGCCTGACCTTTTCGAGCTCCTTTTCGCTGACACTGGTAACCTGCGATACGGTGAACGCGGCGGTGGCGGCGTTGAAGCGCTTGCAATCGATATGGAAGATCTCGTCGGGCGTCTTTTTGCCGAGCTTCGAGCCGGCGTTGAACATCGCCATGGCGTGCTCTTTGATATCGATGCCGGCGATCTCGGCGAGCTCGCGCGCGATGGACTCGTCGATGGGCGTGCAGGTCGGCGAGCGGAACATCAGGGTGTCGGAGAGGATCGCGGAGCAAAGAAGTCCCGCGATGGTCGGCTCGATCTTGAAAGCGCGCTCGCGGTACATCAGGGCGATAATGGTCGCGGTACAGCCCAGCGGCTGGGCGCGGAAATAGATGGGGTTGATGGTCTCGACCGAGTCGATACGGTGATGGTCGATAACCTCGACGACGTCGGCGCTTGTGATCCCGTCGACCGCCTGCCCCTTTTCGTTATGGTCGACAAGGATGACCGGCTGGCGTTCGATATTGAGCAGGTTGCGCTGGGACATCATGCCGACGTAGCAGTCGTTACTGTCGAGGACGGGGAAGTAGCGGATGCGCAGCTTTGAGACCGTTGCCTTGACGTCCGCGACCAGTTCGTCGGTATTGAAGCAGATGATCTTTTCCTTGCGCATGACGTGGGAGACCGGCATGGAGTGGGTGATCAGCTTTGAGCAGGTGTAGATATCCATCGGGGACACGATGACGACACAGCCGGATTCCTCGGCGCGCTTGCGGATGGCGGGGGTGACCTTTGAACCGACGCAGATGACGATACAGGATGCGCCGCGTTCGATCGCGTGCTTCTGGATCTCGGTATTACTGCCGAGGATGACGAGGTCGCCCTCAGCGATCGTGTCCTCCATCATCGAGGGGTGGTAGGCGGCGACAACGATCTTGCCTTTGATGAACTTTGCCTCGGGATCGCCGACGATGATCTCGCCCCATAGCGTCGCGGCGATATTAAGGAAGGGAGTGTTTGCCTTGGAAAGCGCGCGGGGATCCTGATCCTCGAGGTAGAAGCGGGCTTCGTCGCCGAGGGTGATGATGCCGCGGATCTTGCCGCGCTTGGTGATGACGGGGAGGCTCTGGATATTGTTGTCGCGCATATGCTCCCATGCGCGCTTGAGGGAGATCTGAGGGGAGATGCCTTCGACCTCGCGGAACTGGACGTCAGAGATACGCGGCTCGAGCGATTCGATCAGCTCGGGCGGCTCGACGCCGAATTTGTCGAGGACGTACTGCGTTTCGTTATTGATCTCGCCCGCGCGGCAGGGAACGTAGTTCTCGTCGGTGACGGCGCGCTTGAAATGGGCGTAGCAGATAGCGGAGCAGATGGAATCGGTGTCGGGATTTTTATGTCCGATGACGATGGTCGATTTCATGCCTAAGCCTCCTATATGTCAGATATACAAATATTGTAACACAGGGGAGGGGAGAAAGTAAGAGGGTACGGGAATTTTGGCGGTGGTGAAACCGCCGATTTTTGCGTCTGGATTTTATCGATTATGACGAAAAACGCTCCGGCTTTTGACCGGAGCGCTGAGGTTTTTTGATCAGAGATAATGGGCGCGGAGATCGTCGCCTGACTTTGCGGAAAGATACGCGGGGGCGATATCGAGCAGGGTCTTTGCGCCGGAGATGCCCTCGGCGTTCATGCGGTATGCCGCGCGTGCGCAGGCGGCGAGTACCGAACCGGTGAACTCGGGGTTGGAGTCAAGGGTGAGCTTGTACTCGATGACCTGATTGACGCCGTCGCTGGTTGTTCCTGAGTGGATGACCGAACCGCCGTGGGGCAGACCGCTGTGGTCGCGCTTCATCTCTTCCATGGTGATGAAATGGACGGTGGTGTCGTAGTCGGCAAAGTAGTTGGGCATGGTAACGATCGCTTCTTCGATCGCCGCCTTATCTGCGCCCTCTGCCGCGACGACAAAACATTCGCGGGTGTGCTTCTGACGGGTGGTCAGCTCGGGATTTGCGCCGCTGCGGACAGCGTCGAGCGCCGCTTCAACGGGGATCGTATACTGGCGAGCGTCAAGGACGCCCTCGATACGGCGGATCGCGTCGGAGTGACCCTGACTGACGCCCTTGCCCCAGAAGGTATAGGCTCTGCCTGAGGGCAGGATCGCGTCGGCGTAGACGCGGTTGAGCGAGAACATACCGGGGTCCCAGCCGGCGGAGATAATGCCGACCTTGCCGGCGGCTTTCGCGGCGTCGTCGACATTCTTAAAATGGGTCGGGATGTTGGCATGGGTATCGAAGCTGTCGATAACGTTGTACATGGCGGCAAATTTCGGCGTCATGACGGGCAGATCGGTCGCCGATCCTCCGCAGATGACCAGTACATCGACGTCCTCTTTACCGCTTTCGAGCGCTGCCTGTGAGCGGACGGGTACGCCCTCAGTCGCGATCTTGAGGGTTGACGGATCGCGGCGGGTGTATACGGCGACCAGTTCCATGTCGTCATTTTGCTTGATGGCGGCTTCGACGCCTCTGCCGAGGTTACCGTAGCCGAGGATTCCGATTTTGATTGACATAATAATACCTCCCGAATGAGTTTTGATTACGCCTAGATTTTACCATTATCGGGAATTGCTGTCAACCGGAATCCGATTTGAAAATACCGACATTTTGCTCACGTGAATCTAATTCTGCAATAACTCTGTAACCTGAATAACAGCGATGAAATTATGGAGGAAGTTAGAAAGGTTGTTAAGGTCGTAAAGATTGCGCT
>CACYPH010000069.1 GCA_902776185.1 uncultured Ruminococcus sp. | reverse complement strand
ACTCTATCAAAACGGGGATTTTTTTGTCAACTGCACCTGACACTAAAGTCTGCACATTCACACCTGCATAGCAGGTGGTTTTTTTATCTGTATAAGAAAAACCTTCCCCGTTTGGGGAAGGCTTCCTCATTCATTCTCATACATCGCCTTGAGTTCCTCAAGATCATACGGCGTCTGCTGATAGAGGTAGTAGTTCAGCCAGTTCTGGTAGAGAAGCGATGCGTGACTGCGCCAGGTCATGACGGGCTTGCGGGTGACGTTATTGTCGGGGAAATAATTGTAGGGGATATCGGGGTGGATTCCCTTCTCCACGTCGCGGTAATATTCCTTTGCAAGCGTATCGTAGTCGTACTCACAGTGGCCGAAGAGGTAGAATTCTCTGCCGTTTTTGGAGCAGACGATCGCGACGCCCGCTTTTTTGGATTCGGCAAGGATCTCAAGCTCGGGTACCTTGAGGATATCCTCGCTTTTGACGGTCGTATAGCGCGAATGCGGGATCAGGAAATAATCGTCGAACCCGCGGGTCAGCGGATGCTTGTTGTTGAGGATGCGATGGTTATAAATGCCGGAGAGCTTTTTCGGCATCTCATGCTTCGGGATGCCGTAGCGGTGGTAAAGTCCCGCCTGAGCGCCCCAGCAGATGAACAGCGTAGAATAGACATGCTTTTTCGCCCAGTCCAGCACCTCGCACAGCTCGTCCCAGTAGTCGACCTCCTCAAAGTCCATCAGCTCGACGGGCGCGCCGGTGACGATCATGCCGTCATAGCGCTCGTCGCGGATCTCGTCAAAGGTTTTGTAGAACTTGGTCAGATGCTTCTGAGAGGTGTTCTTGGACTTGTGCGAGCTCATCTGCAAAAGCTCGATATCCACCTGCAGCGGCGAGTTGCCGAGCAGCCTGAGAAGCTGGGTCTCGGTCGCGACCTTGGTGGGCATGAGGTTGAGGATCACGATTTTGAGCGGTCGGATATCCTGGGTCGTCGCGCGTTCTTCGGTCATCACAAATATATTCTCGCCTTCCAGTATCTTGGTTGCAGGAAGGTCGTTTTGGACCTTGATCGGCATAATACCGCTCTCCTTTCATTCCGTTCGTAGTGGCGGTCATTGACCGCCCGCGGACGAGCAATGCTCGTCCTACAATTAATATTGCTTTCCCCAGTATACCATATGCTTGGCGGGCTTGCCGCAGCAGACACAGGTATCGGCGAGGTGCTCCTCCTCGAAGGGGATACAGCGGGATTTAACGCCGCCGGTGGCGTCCTTGAGCTTATCCTCGCAGGCAGAGTCGCCGCACCACATCGCCTTGATGAAGCCGGGGTTGTTCTTAGACAGGTCGATGAATTCGTCGTAGGTGGTGGCAACGTGGGTTTTCTCGTGCATATTCTCGAGCGCACGGTTATACATATCGTTGTGGATGGTCTCGAGAAGCTCAGTGATCGCGTCCTCGATACCGTCGAGGGATACAAAGAGCTTTTCGCGGGTGTCGCGGCGAACCAGCACGCACTGGTTCTTTTCGATATCCTTGGGACCGAGCTCGAGGCGGATCGGCACGCCCTGCATCTCATACTGGGCGAATTTCCAGCCGGGAGACTGGTCGGAATCGTCGAGCTTGGTGCGGAAGGTCTTTTTGAGACTCTCATAGAGCGCGCTCGCCTTATCGAGCACACCCTCCTTATGCTGGGCGATCGGGACGATAGCAACCTGAACGGGCGCGATCTTCGGCGGCAGAACCAGTCCATCGTCGTCGGAATGCACCATAATCAGCGCGCCGATCATACGGGTGGAAACGCCCCATGAGGTCTGGTGCGGATAATGCAGTTTGTTGTCGCGGCCCTGATAGGTGATGTCGAAGGCGCGGGCAAAGCCGTCGCCGAAATAGTGAGAGGTACCGCCCTGCAGCGCGACACCGTTGTGCATCATCGGCTCGATGGTGTAGGTCGCCTGTGCGCCGGCAAAACGCTCTTTCTCGGTTTTCTCGCCGACAACAGCGGGGATCGCGAGGGTCTCTTTATAAAAATCGGTGTAGACCTGCAGCATTCTGAGGGTCTCCTCACGCGCTTCCTCCTCAGTCTCGTGCATGGTGTGACCCTCCTGCCAGAGGAACTCAGAGGTTCTCAGGAACGGACGGGTGGTCTTTTCCCAGCGGACAACGCTGCACCACTGGTTGTAGAGCTTCGGCAGGTCGCGGTAGGTGTTGATGATCTTTGCATAATGCTCACAGAACAGCGTTTCGGAGGTCGGGCGAACCGCTAAACGCTCGGTCAGCTTTTCAGAGCCGCCGATCGTGACCCACGCGCACTCGGGCGCAAAGCCCTCGACATGATCCTTTTCTTTCTGTAACAGGCTTTCGGGGATGAACATCGGCATATAGACGTTCTCATGACCGGTCTCCTTGAAACGGCGGTCAAGATCCTTCTGAATATTCTCCCAGATCGCGTAGCCGTAGGGTCTTATGACCATACAGCCCTTGACGTTGCTGTAATCGACCAGCTCCGCCTTTTTCACGATATCGGTATACCATTTTGCAAAATCTTCGTCGCGGCCGGTGATCGCCTCGACCATCTTCTTATTCTGAGCCATCATATCCTCCAAATCAGGTGATAATCGCTTATTCAAAACAAATAAGCCTAAACATAGTTATTATACTATGAATAGGCTTTTTTTGCAAGTGTTATCTGATTATTCCGATTCTGCTTTATATAGATTTGTATCCTTTAGTTCAAAAAAGTCAAATCGGCAGGATTGTTTATTATCCTGATAAACGTAAGTCAATTGTAACTCAGTATTATCATCCAAATAGTACTCTAATTGGATGTACCCATCCTCATAATAGTTATCGTTCTCTTGCTTCGCAATAAAAATATGATCGGGATTTCCCAGTTTTGAAATAGCTGAGAGCAAATCATCTTCTTTTGTTAAGCCCATATACTCGAAGTCTAAATCGGTCTTGGATAAACAAACAGTCGCAATTCTCGCTGACTCGGGATTGATCCCTACTGTCGGCTCCAGATAAACAAACATTTCATTGTTTCCGCTCTTCATAAGAAAAGATTGCGAATACTTATTATTCTTGTCCGGTTTACTGTTGGTGCTATATTCAAAGCCTTTACCAAGTAGATCTTTGACCGTATCCTGTCCGACCGTGATCGCTGATCCTTCAACAGTTAAGGACTTTGACAAAGATGCTGAATCAGATTCAGTTGGCAGATTCCAAGAAGTACCATACTGTCCGGAATCGCTTACCACATAATAGTTCTTACCGGTATCCTTATCCTGATATTGATCATATGATGACAGATCAACATTAGCCATAATATATGATGCCAGACTTTCGAAATCTTGTGCTGTTTGCGAATCCTCGTCGACCGAAAAATCCATCGATGATGCAGATTCATCAGAGGAAGATGCAAGGTAGAAATTTGCGCATGAAATCGACGCACTGTCTTTGTCCATATCATATCTCAGCCAGAATTCGATATGAAAACCATCGTCGCCCTCGTATACCAACTTAAAATCGCTTCGCACTTCTTTTTGATTATTGTTATTATCTGTGTAAAGATAAATCATCGAGGGGGTTCCTAAATCAGATACGATTTCCTTTAAGCTCGTCTTCTCAGTGATATTCCCGTATCGGAAAGGAGTAATTTCCTCGTCGTTCTCAATATCGTCATCGAGTATGATTTCTTTGATCCTGCAGGAATCCATATCCGTTTCGCTGTGAGGAGTGGAAAACAATTTTGTGAATATACGGAATGAGCCTGAAGAGGATTCACTCGTCAATTCTATTTCGAATTGATTCCCGTTATCAAAGGTATGCTCTTCCACATGATTCACACTGAAAGTCTTCTTGAAATCGCCTGCGGTGGTTTTACTCAGTTCTGCCATAAAGTCAGTATCAATGACAATTGGCTTTGAAGATATAGAATCCGGATGATTGAATTCGATCGCTCGTCTATGCTCGTAATCATCACCCCACGGCTCAATGAACATCCCCGGTGCAAGCACTAAAGTGTCCACCGGACACTTTACCCGCGCACAGCGCGGGCGGGGTATCACTTCGCTTCGCTCTACGGATTACG
>CACYPH010000068.1 GCA_902776185.1 uncultured Ruminococcus sp. | reverse complement strand
ATTTGTCAAGTCTTTTTTCAAAAATATTTCAAAAAAATACCCCGTACCCATGTTTGAGTACGAGGTATATCTTTTTGAGTGCTAGCTTAATGACATTGGGCAGTTCGGTGGACTGCCGGTTTGTTGTATTCGTGTTGCTTACTTTAAATCCCTTAACTCTGAGATGCCGTGGTAAATATCTCCGGGATTTTCGAGATAGTCAAGGATATCCTCGACGCGGTCGCTGACGTAGAACAGATCGAAGTTCAGCGGGGTCATAAAATGCTGATCTGCGGCGTTCTTCATCATAGCGAGCATATATTCGTAGTAGCCCTCAGTGTTGAGGATCGCAATCGGCTTTTGGTGACGGTTGAGCTGCCTGAGGGTCAGGATCTCAAAAAATTCGTCAAAGGTGCCGACACCGCCGGGGCTGATGACGAAGCAGTCACTCAGCTCATCGAGCTTCTGCTTACGCTCGCGCATGGTTTCGGTGAAGATGTATTCGTCGCATTCGGGATACAATACGCCGTCGACGTCAAAGAAGCTCGGGGCGATGCTCGTGATCCGACCGCCGCCGCGGCTTGCACCGCGTGCCGCCGCGCCCATCATGCCCGAAGCCCCGCCGCCGAAGATCAGCGCGTGACCTCTCTTTGCCAGTTCTTCGCCAAGCTGTTCGCCCGCTTTTTTATAGACGTCGGCGATGTTGTCGGAAGCCGCTCCGTATACGCAAATATTCATCATAAAACCTTCTTTTAACACGAGATAAGGGGTGGACGCTGTCCACCCCTTTATTGTACATTGTCAATTGTCAACTGTCAATTGTTTTAAGCGCTTGGTTCAAACTGGCTGTTGTACAGCTCGGCGTAGAAGCCGCCCTCCGCGAGCAGTTCATTGTGAGTACCGGAGGCGATGATGTCGCCGTCCTTGAGAACGAGGATGAGGTCGGAGTTCTTGATGGTCGACAGACGGTGTGCGATGACGAACGAGGTGCGTCCTTCGGTTAGGCTGTCCATCGCCCGCTGGATGATGCGCTCGGTTCGGGTATCGACGGAGGAGGTCGCCTCGTCGAGGATCAACAGCGGCGCATTCTCGATCATCGCTCTTGCGATCGTCAACTGCTGTTTCTGACCCGCCGACAGGCTCGCCTTGTCATCCAGCACGGTATCGTAGCCCTTGGGCAGGGTGCGAATGAAGTGGTGGATGCCGACTGCCTTGCACGCTTTCCTCAGGTCGTCGTCGGTGACGTCCTCTTTCGAATAGGCGAGGTTTTCTCTGACCGTGCCCTCGAACAGCCATGTGTCCTGCAGTACCATGCAGAACAGGTCGTGGACGTTCTCTCGGGTCAGTTCTTCGATCGGCACATCGTCGATGAAGATCCTGCCGGCGTTCACCTCATAGAAGCGCATCAGCAGGTTGACGATGGTCGTCTTGCCTGCGCCGGTGGGTCCGACGATCGCGACCTTCTGACCCGCCTTGATATCTGCGGAGAAGTCCTTGATGATGACCCTGTCGGGATTGTAGCCGAAGCGAACGTGCTCAAAGCGAACGTTGCCCTTGACCTTGTCGAGCGTGCGGGTCTTATTGCTTTCGTCGAGGAGCTCCTCCTCCTCGAGATACTCGAATACGCGCTCGGCGGCAGCGGCAGTACTCTGCATACTGCTCATGCTCTGTGCGAGCTGACTCAGCGGCTGAGTAAAGAGTCGGACATAGATCGTGAACTCGATGATCACGCCGTAGGTGATGACGCCGTCGCGCGCCAGCAGTGCGCCGACGATGAATACCGCGACAAATCCAAGGTTGCCGATAAAGGTCATCAGCGGCTGCATCAGACCCGACAGCGCGGTCGCCTTGAAGACCGAATCGCGCAGGTGGCGGTTGATGCGGCTGAATTCTTCTTTGGTCGTCTTTTCGGCGTTGTACGCCTTGACGATATTGTGACCGGTGTAGATTTCCTCGACATGGCCGTTGATCGCGCCGAGGTGACGCTGCTGACGGTTGAAGTGCTTCTGCGACTTGCTCATGATGATCGACATGAGGATGAAGCCCAGAACGCTTGCGCCGATCGCGGTGAGCGCCAGAATATAGTTGGTGATGAACATCATCAGCGCCGAGCCGAGGAACAGCGCGACCGAGGTGATCAGCTGTGCGATGCTCAGGTTCAGGGTCTGACCGATGGTGTCAATGTCGTTGGTGATGCGGCTGAGGATATCGCCGAAGGGGGTGGAATCGAAGTATTTCAGCGGCATCCGGTTGGTTTTGTTGGTGATGTCCGTCCTGAGCCGTTGGGAGATCTTCTGGCTGACGGTCGCCATGATAAAGTGCTGGGTGAAGTTCATGATCCAGCTGATACCGTACAAGGTCAGCAGGAAGGTCGCGGTCGCGGTGACGGCGTCGAGGTCGATCGACCCCATGATGCCCTCGGTGATCAGGTCGGTGATCTTCTGGATCTGACCCGGACCGACGAGCGCAATGATCGTGCCGATCAGCGCGCAGATCATCGCAATAACGATCGCGGGCATCTCGGGGCGTGAGTAGCGGATCATCTTGCCCCATGATTCTTTGAAGTTCTTCGGCTTTTCGGTGACCATCGCAGATCTGCCGCGGGTCACGGGACGCTTGGAGTCGATACCGATCAGCGCCTCTTTTTTCTTGACGCCGACTGCGGTGTTTTCGGGATTGACAGCGGGAGTGTTCTTCATATCAGGCATGGTTCAATTCCTCCTCGCTGAGCTGTGATAAGGCGATCTCCTTGTATACCTTGCAGGTCTCAAGCAGCTCGCGGTGCTTGCCGATTCCGGCGATCTTGCCCTCGTCAAGGACGATGATCTGATCTGCGTCCTTGATCGTGCCGATGCGCTGGGCGACGATGATATTGGTCGTGTCGGCAGTCTCTTTTTTCAGCGCGTCGCGCAGGGTACGGTCGGTTTTGTAGTCGAGCGCCGAGAAGCTATCGTCAAAAATCAGGATCTCGGGCTTGCGGCAGATCGCACGCGCGATACAGATGCGCTGTTTCTGACCGCCGCTGAGGTTCGAGCCACCCTGAGCAACAGGATGCTCGTAGCCCTCGGGGTAATTCTCGACGATCTCCTTCGCCTGTGCAATATCCAGCGCACGGCTGACGTCCTCCTGCGTATATTCATCTTTGCCGTTATCACCGTAGGCGACGTTGGTGTTGATGTCGCCGGAGAACAGCACCGCCCGCTGGGGGATATAGCCGATCTTATTGTGGAGCTGTTCGAGGGTGTAGTCCTTGACGTTCTCGCCGTCGACCAGCACCTCGCCCTCGGTACAATCGTAGAAGCGGGGGATCAGGTTGATCAGCGTGCTTTTGCCGCAGCCGGTCGAGCCGATGATCGCGACGGTCTCGCCCTTTTTCGCCGTAAAGCTGATGTTTTCGAGCACACCTTCGGCGGCGTCGGGATAGCGGAAGCCGACATTGCGGAATTCGATCTCGCCTGTCTTGTCGGTATGGTCGATGCCCTTGCCGTCGGTGACGGAGGACTTGGTGTCGATGACCTCGTTGATTCGTTTCGAGGCGACCATCGCGCGCGGTCCCATGATAAAGATCATGTTCAGCATCATGAACGCCATGATGATCATCAGGGCGTACTGTGAGAAGACCGCCATATCGAGGAACAGGCTCGCTTTGCCCATCAGCGGCGCGCCGTCGATCAGATACGCGCCGATCCAGTAGACGATCAGCGACAGACCGTTCATGATCAGCATCATCGACGGCATCATGATCGCCATGATACGGTGTGCGGTCATGTTATTCTTGGTGATCTCTTCATTTGCCTGCTCAAATTTTTTCTTCTGATAATCCTCCGCGTTATACGCGCGGATAACGCGCAGACCGGTTAGGTTCTCGCGCGTGATGCGGTTGATGTTATCGGTCAGGATCTGGATCTTCTTGAAGCGCGGATGCGCGAACAGGAAGCATATCGCCAGTACGATCAAGACCAAAACGACGGCGACCCCTGCCGAAAAAGTCCATTCTACGCTCTTGTCGGCGATCTTGATGATGCCGAGTATCGCCATCAGCGGGGCGCGCACGATGACGAGCAGTCCCATGACGATCATCATCTGCACCTGTGTGATATCGTTGGTAGAGCGGGTGATCAGCGACGAGGTCGAAAAGCGGTTGATCTCTGCCATCGAGAAGGATTCGACCGCGTCATAGAGCTTTGCGCGGACGTTGTAGGAATAGCTCGACGCGAGAAAGCCGGTGATCACCGTGACCAGTACCGTGACCAGCATGCTCGCCAGCGCGCAGAGCAGCATCTTGCCTCCCGCGATCAGGATATCGTTGATCTCCGCGCCCGGAATGACGATCAGCGCCGTGATGTCCTTCATGTACTCGGGCATCAGCAGCTCGAGCCATACGGACAGCGCGATCAGTACCACCGCGCCCGCGACGGCGATCCAGTCGCGTTTTGTAAAGTGTCGTACAAAAGAAAACATTCTTTCACCTCGTTTTTCCATATATACAAAGAATTATACCACCCATTGCAGGGGATATCAAGTGAAAGAGCGCCTTTTTTTGTGTATTCTGCATAAATATCGGGACGATTATTTGGATTGCTAAGGGATAGATAATATGATAATATGGTAGAATATAATTGCCAACAAATACACAATTGAATAATGGTACACTGTAAGTTTTTATGGTATAACTGCGCCCGCTTCCACTCACAATACTTGAGGAAGTGTTTTTTACTTTGGTAAAAAACACGGCTCCCAATTTTGGAACACTCCACGAGTATTTTGAGTATTTCAGGCGTAGTGTACTAATATTGTGTATTTGTTTGGCGACGATCGGAGCTTGTGTTTTTTGGCGCACGATTTCGGTCGTGCGCCTTTTTTACTTTATAGGAAACTGCTAGTATAAGATGGGAAGTCAAAAAAGAACGCCTGCAAAAAGCAGGCGCAAGGAAGAAAGGGTAGAAGGTCAAA
>CACYPH010000067.1 GCA_902776185.1 uncultured Ruminococcus sp. | reverse complement strand
CTGCGGTTGGTAGCCTCTCTTACTCTATCAAAACGGGGATTTTTTTGTCAACTGCACCTGACACTAAAGTCTGCACATTCACACCTGCATAGCAGGTGGATTTTTTATCTGTATAAGTAAAAAAGAGCGGGATTTCCCCTGCTCTTTTATCATATCAATAATAACGTCTTCTGTGACGCTGTACCTCGCGCTTTTTGCGGCGGGCTTTCCTGACAACCAGCACAACGATCACAGCGATGATCACTGTTGCAACTGTAAATACAATGATCAATACCAGCTTGATGGTATTCTCGGTATCCGTTTTCGCCTGCTGTTCGGATTTTGTCGCGCCGTCGATGCTGGCGGAAGCGCACAGCTCAGCCGTGGCGATCTTTGCGCCGTCATAGTAAACATCGACCGTTCCGATCACGCTTCCCTGGTTGACAGGAGCCGTGACGCTCTCGGGCGTATCCGCCTGTGTTGTGATCAGCTCGGGCTTATATCCAACGGGCAGCAGCGCCTTGATATCCTCCTTCGGAACGAGATCCAAGGTCGTATTGTCCTTCGTATTTTCGACAGCGATATTCGCAACGACGTCGGTCGTCGGGAAAACGACCTGCGAAGAGATCGAGCCGAACGCCCAATCATAGAGCTTTGCCGAATCGAGCATCGCATAGTTGATATCTTCATCAAAGGAATATGCCGCGCCTAAATCCACGCAAAGATATGTATAGCCGTCTTTCTCTGCGGTAGAGATCAAGCATCTGCCCGCTTCATCGGTAAAGCCGGTTTTGATACCCTTTGCGTAGGGGTAGTAATAATCGCCGTTGTGACCGTCCTTGTCGATCAGATAATTGGTGGTGACGATCGGCTTATCAAAGCCTGCAGGCGTATATTTGATCGTGTTTGAGATCTCGGTAAAATCCTTGACCGTCATCGCGCGCTTTGTGATCGTCGCCATATCGCGCGGCGTGGAATAATGATCGGGGTCATACAGCCCGTGAGGATTGACAAAATGCGTATTGGTACATCCAAGCTCAGCAGCCTTGTCGTTCATCAATTGGACGAAAGCATCGATATCGCCCTCGCCGATATAAGTCGCCAACACCAGCGCCGCATCATTACCCGACGGGAGCATCAGCCCGTAAAGCAGGTCTTTGACGGAAAAGCTCTCGCCGATATGATCCTTTAAGCCCATCACCGAGCTTTCGGGATCAAGTGTCGAAAGCGCATCCTCGGTGATCTCGATCTTTGTATTCTCAAAATCGGAAATCTTGTCGGACACGACGAGATAGGTCATGATTTTGGTAGTGGAGGCAGGATTCATCTTGACGTCGGCGTCCTTTTCAAAGACCACGATGCCTGTATTCAGCTCTTCAAGATAAATGCCTTCGCCGACGGTTTCAACGTCGCAGCCGTAATCGATCGCGCCTGCCGACACGATTGTCAGCACAATCAGCAAAACTGCCGCGCATAGAGATACGATTCTTTTCATTACAGTTCCCCTGTTAAGATTCTGTTTCTGTTTTCGGTGCATCTTTCGATTTTGCTTTGATCTTCTTTTCCTGTCCGGCAATTAACCGCTTGATATTCGCATGATGCATGATAATGATCATCAAACCGATTACCAAGGCGCATCCGGTCGATATCAATACAAAGCGGAAGCGGATCTCGTCCGCCGTTACGAGTAGCGGCAGATAATCGCAAAAATAGGTAATCAGGCAGGTATAGATCGGGAACATCGCCGCGCCGGTGATAGAGCCCAGAGAAATCAGCTTGGTAAACGCGACAACGATCAGGAAGGTCGCGATAATCAGCAGAAAGACCCGGAAATCGACGACGATCATCAGTGCATTCGCCGTGACGACGCCCTTGCCGCCTTTAAAGCCGTAAAAAATCGGGAATGAATGGCCGATGATAACAAACATTCCGGCAAGATAACCGCCGTATTTGACATATTCCAGACGAGTAACGTCATCGGTCAGGGTCATCGCGGAGAAGATCCACCATCCCACCAGTACGGCAAGGATGCCTTTCGCGTAATCGCAGATAATGGTGATGACCGCGGGAGCGACGCCGACAGAACGCAGCACATTGGTGAAGCCTGCGTTGCCGGAGCCCATCGTGCGGATATCCTGACCGGTCTTGATTTTGGTTATAATGATCGCGGGGTTGAGACTGCCGATGAGATAGGCGATCACAGCCGTTGCAACCGTGCGTATCACAGATTCCCAGTTCATTTGTCGCCCCTCTCCCTGATCACAAATCGAATCGGCGTACCGCTGAAATCGAATGCTTCACGCAAGCGGTTTTCCAGATACCGCTGATAAGAAAAATGGAACAGTTCAGCATTATTGCAGAAAAAGATAAATGTCGGCGGCTTGACGGAAGCCTGCGTCATATAATAGATCTTCAGTCGTCTGCCTTTGTCGGTAGGCGGCTGCACGCGTGCGGTCGCAGTCGCGAGCAGATCGTTGAGCAAACCTGTCGTGATTCGCGTGGTCGTCGTATTGGCGACATGAACGATATTTTCGAAGAGATTATCCAGACGCTGACCGGTTTTCGCTGAGATAAAGACCGACGGTGCGTAGCTCATAAAGGCAAAATCGCGCTCGATATCCTTGCGGAAATTCTGCATGGTTTTGTCGTCCTTTTCGATCGCGTCCCATTTATTGACCGCGATGATGCAGGATTTGCCCGCTTCCAGCGCCAGACCGGCTACCTTGGTGTCCTGCTCGGTGATACCGGTCTCGGCGTCGAGCATAATGACGCAGACGTCACAGCGGTCGATCGCCATCTTCGCGCGCAGAATCGAGTATCGCTCGATCTGATCGATCACCTTGCTCTTGCGGCGCATACCGGCGGTATCGATTAGGTTGAAGATACCGTGTTTATTCTCGATTTTCGTATCGATGGTATCGCGGGTCGTGCCGGCGATATCGGATACAATACAGCGGTTCTCACCCGTGATCTTATTGATCAGCGAGGATTTTCCGACATTCGGTCTGCCGATGACGGCGACCGAGATCACCTCGGGATCCGCGTCCTCTTCGGTGTAATCCTCCAATTGTTCAAAAACCGCATCCAGCAGATCGCCGGTGCCGTGTCCGTGAACGGACGATACCGCGATCGGCTCCAGCGGCAGCTTATAAAACTCATAGAATTCGGGCGGCGGATCGCCGATAGAATCGCATTTATTGACGCAGAGGACAAGCGGCTTGTTGCTTTTGATCAGCATATGCGCCACTTCTTCATCCGTCGCGACCAGTCCGGAGCGAACGTCCGTCACCATGATGATCGCATCCGCGGTATCGATCGCAAGCTGCGCCTGCTCGCGCATCTGGGACAGAATGATATCATCCGAGAACGGTTCAATGCCGCCGGTATCGATCAGAAGCGCATTTCTGCCGCTCCACTCGACGTCGCCGTAAATACGGTCGCGTGTTACGCCGGGCGTATCGTCGACGATCGAGATGCGCTCGCCGACCAGTTTATTGAATAACGTGCTTTTGCCGACATTCGGTCTGCCGACAATCGCAATCACAGGCTTTGCCATTTACTCCCCCTCCTCTCCTAAAATCGCGTTGACGAGCATCGTGCCGTCATTATGAATGGGGGTCACGTTGATATGTAATTCCCTCTTGACGTCGTCGATCGAAACGTCGTCGAGGAAAAGATCGTTTTCAAATCTGAGCATTGCGGAGGAAATGAGCAGTTCATCCCCCAGCGGTTGTTTTTTGAGCTGACTGATCAAATCTGCGCCGACGATCAGTCCGCTGACATTGATCATTTCTCCGAAAAAGTCATTGACGATCGGATAAACATTGATCTTGACGCCGCTGAATTTCTCCTCTACCCTATCCATCAGCTCTCTGAGATACGGTGCGGCGGAGGTGCCGCAGGCTATGCTGACCGTGCGGTGAATATCGGGATCGCTCTCACGGTAATCCAGCTCTGCGATAACGTCCTCCTTGAGCATCGCAATCAGACCGATACCGTTTTCCAGCGCTTCAAAATCGCCGTAAAAGGATGCGTCGGGGATCTCCCTGCCCGCTTTGATATACAATTCATCGGCGGCGTAGGCGATCCGTTTTCCGCGTGTTTTCAGACACATCTCGCCGAACTCTTCGAGGATATCGACCGTCTCGGCAGCTTTTTCCTTTGTAAACGGCGTCAGCGGATACAGCCCCTCGCGGTATTTGGTCAATCCAACGGGTACGACCGCGATCAGGTTGACATTGTAATTATACAGATCGCGCAAGCTGCGTTTGAGTTCCTCGCCGTCGTTGATACCGGGACAGCAGACGATCTGCGTATTGATATCGATCGAGCTGTCGGCAAAACGCTTGAGGATCTTCAGAGAATCACCCGCAAAACGGTTGCCCATCATCTTGACGCGCAGCTCGGGATTGGTAGTATGGACGCTGACATTGATCGGGCTGATGTGCATTTTGATGATGCGGCTGATCTCGTGCTCGGTCAGATTCGTCAGGGTCACATAGTTGCCGAATAAAAAGGACAATCGGCTGTCGTCATCCTTGAAATAGAGCGTCTCGCGCAGACCCTTCGGGAGCTGGTCAATAAAGCAAAAGACGCATTTATTGCGGCAGGATTTCTCCTTATCCATGAGGTAGGTATCAAAATCCAGTCCCAGTTCCTCATACTCCGGCTTACGCAGATGCACCGTGCGGACTTCGCCTTTGAGACCGCGGATTTTTAATTCTAATGCAGAATTAAGCTGATAAAAGCGGTAATCCAGAACATCGACGATATCGTTGCCGTTGATCGCAAGCAGGATTTCCCCGCTTTTGATTCCCGCGCGGTCGGCATAGCTGTGCCGCATAACAGATTTGATTTGTACGGACACAGTGTCACCTCCCGGTTAGGTGCGGGAGGAGCAAGCCCCTCCCCTACAATGAAAAACATTACATCTAACAGAAAATAAATATCACACCGGCAAAGCCGGTGGTTTTATAACAGCCCTAAAAGGGCATTTTACCAGCACACCTCTAAAGAGGTATCGCAGGAGCTGAAGC
>CACYPH010000066.1 GCA_902776185.1 uncultured Ruminococcus sp. | reverse complement strand
GATGATCGCCTCGTAACCCGCACGCTTGATGGTCTGTACCGCATGGACGGTAGAGTAGTCGAACTCGACGCCCTGACCGATTCTGATCGGGCCTGCGCCTAACACGATGATCTTCTTTTTGTCTGTCAATCTCGACGCATTCTCGCCGGTGTAGGACGAGTACAGATAGGCGATATATTTGCCGGTATGCAGGGTATCGACCATCTTGAAGATCGGTGTGATGCCGTTCTCCTTGCGGGTCTTGTAGATCTCCACCTCGGGGGTGTTCCACAGTTTCGCAATATATTCATCGGAGAAGCCCATGATCTTCGCGGCTTTCAGGGTATCGATATCGCCCTTGTTCGCCTTGAGGGTGTTCTCCATGTCCACAATCTTTTTGAAGGACTCGAGGAACAGCTCGGTGATCATGGTCACCTCATGCAGTTTTTCAATGCTCTCGCCGCGTCTGATAAGCTCGAAGATCGCGTAAACGTTGTCGTCCTTGAATTCCTTGATATATTCGATCAGCTCGTCGTCGGTATAGCTGTCGAATTTTGCAAGGTGGAAATGGCAGACGCCGGTCTCGAGCGAACGAACGGATTTCAGACAGCATTCCTCTAAGGTCGAGCCGATACCCATGACCTCGCCGGTCGCCTTCATCTGCGTGCCGAGGGTGTTGGGAGCGTCGGCGAATTTATCGAACGGAAAACGCGGGAACTTCGCAACGATGTAGTCGAGGCTCGGCTCGATCGCCGCCGTACCGCCCGCTACGGGAATCTCTTCGAGGGACATTCCCATCGCGATCTTCGCGGTGACGCGTGCGATCGGATAACCGGATGCTTTAGAAGCCAGCGCGGACGAACGCGAAACTCTGGGATTGACCTCGATGAGGTAATATTCACTGGAATTCGGATTCAGTGCGAACTGAACGTTACAGCCGCCCTCGATCTTGAGCTCACGGATGATCTTGATCGCGCTGTCGTTGAGCATCTTCAGATCGTGGTCGTTGAGCGAGAGGATCGGCGCGACGACGATGCTGTCGCCGGTGTGAACGCCGACGGGATCGACATTCTCCATACCGCAGATCGTGATCGCGGTGTCGTTGGTATCGCGCATGACCTCGAACTCGATCTCCTTGTAGCCCTTGACGGACTTTTCGATCAGTACCTGATGCACCGGGCTGAGCGCAAATGCCTGTCTGCCGATCTCAACGAGCTCTTCCTCGTCATTGGCAAAACCGCCGCCCGTACCGCCGAGGGTGAACGCGGGACGCAGCACGACCGGATAACCGATCTTCTCAGCCGCTTCTTTCGCTTCGTCGATATTGTAGGTGATCTGCGAGGGGATGACCGGCTCGCCGATCGATTCACACATTTCCTTGAACAGCTCTCTGTCCTCAGCGCGCTCGATACTCTCGGATGAGGTGCCGAGAAGCTGAACGCCGCATTCCTTGAGAACGCCCTTGCGCTCGAGCTGAACCGCAAGGTTCAAGCCTGTCTGACCGCCGATACCGGGAACGATCGCATCGGGACGCTCATAGCGGAGGATCTTCGCGATGTATTCGAGCGTCAGCGGCTCCATGTAGACCTTGTCGGCGATCTGTGTATCGGTCATGATGGTTGCGGGGTTAGAGTTGCAGAGGATGACCTCATAGCCTTCCTCTTTGAGCGCAAGACAAGCCTGCGTACCCGCATAGTCGAACTCGGCAGCCTGACCGATGACAATAGGCCCCGAGCCGATGATAAGTACTTTTTTGATGTCCTTTCTTTTAGCCATTTTCATTACCTCCCAGAATGGCGGCGATGCCGCCGTGAATCATGTATGTAAATAAATACTAACCTTGATAAACGATCCTGCCGTCCTTGACGGTCATCAGACACACGCCGCTGAGCTTCCAGCCCTCAAAGGGCGTCGCCTTTCCCTGACTGAGGAACTCTTTCGGATCGACGATGAATTCCCGGTCGAGATCCCAGACGGAATAATCATTCTCGCTGTAGCTAAGCCCGAATCGTCGCCGCGGATTCACAACTAACAGTTCCAAAAGCCTGTCCATTGTGATGACGCCGGTCTTGACCAGCTTTGTATACAGGATCGGGAACGCGGTTTCGATCCCGACGATGCCGAACGCGGATTTTTCAAGCCCCTTGGACTTTTCCTCGGTGCTGTGAGGCGCGTGATCAGTCGCGATCATGTCGATCGTCGCGTCCTTAATACCTTCGATCAGCGCTTCCCTGTCTTCTCTCGACCGCAGCGGCGGATTCATCTTGAACCGCCCGTCCTCCCGAAGATCGCTGTCATCCATCACCAGATAATGCGGCGCGGTCTCACAGGTGACGTTTACGCCGTCCTTTTTCGCCTGACGAATCAGCTCAACGGATTCCTTTGTGGAAATGTGACAAACGTGATAGGCGCATCCGGTCTCTTTGCACAGCCGGATATCCCGCGCGATCGGCCGCCATTCGCTCTCGGAGCAGATCCCGCGGTGACCGTGAGCCTTTGCATATTCGCCGTCGTGGATATAGCCGCCGTGCAGCAGACTGTTGTCCTCACAGTGCGCGACGATGACCTTGCCGAGCGCCTTCGCCCTTTTCATCGCTTCTCGCATCATCTCTTCGCGCTGTACCCCGCGTCCGTCGTCGGAGAACGCGACGACATCCTGCGCCATTCCCTCGAGGTCGGCGAGGACTTCGCCCTGCTCGCCGACAGTGATCGCGCCGTAGGGCAAAACCTCGATCACAGCGTCATTTTCGATGATTTTCAGCTGTTGATTCAGGTGTTCGACCGAATCGGGAACCGGGTTCAAATTCGGCATAGTACACACAATTGTGTACCCGCCCCGGGCGGCAGCAAGTGAACCTGACGAAATTGTTTCTTTATAAGAAAAACCCGGCTCGCGAAAATGCACATGCACATCACAAAAGCCGGGTAAAACCGCGATATTATCGGAGCAGTCAGCAAAGGCGGCGGGACTGATGAGCGACCCGTCGACCGAGGGAGAAAAGGCAGGCATGCCTGTCAAACCGAGAACTTTGAGCTTCTTTTCTGCCATCATCGATACTCCTTTCCTCAGGGCGATTACAAGAAAAGCCCCACCGTCGGCGAGGCTGAGTATACAAAAGCGCGGACAACATTGTCCGTCAAAAACCATCTTGTCGATCTCTCAGTATCGCCTTAAAGAATAGTGAATTAATATGTTGTGATTATTTTAACATATAGGCGAAACCGTGTCAAACCGAATGATTCAAGAATATTATTGATAAAAAGAACTAATTCTGGTCAATTTGACGAAAGCCGCAAAGCTATTCAAATGCTTAGTCTATTTGTGGGAATATCACAAAGAGGCACAGCAGCGTAATTCTATCACGAGATATCTATCATCGATTTCGTACAATTATATCATAGCAAAATACAATCATTCTTTTTGCTTGTTTAGTATAGCTCTTAATAGATTCGTTTGTTTATTGACATGATCCACGATATCTGCTAATCCCAACATAACAGAACCGGAAAATACTCCTATTCCCCAATATATACTCGCAGTTCCTAAGTCGAACCTTGATGATGAATACGAAGAATAAGCATTGAAAGCACCTGCTTTGTTTCCCATTTCAATGCCGATGATAAGCGCTGCAAAGAATATAACGATAGCTAAAACCAGCAAAAATGTTGCCAAAGCACTACCTTTACTGCTTACATCATTTTCTTTATTGATTTTAGCCTCAGAATTAACCTCATCAACCCGCTCCTGCGCCTTCTTCATAGTCTCGAACTCTAAGTCAGTAAACTCAGGATACACGATACGGTACCTTCTGCTTGTCCCATTTGAATAATCAACAAAGGGATATTTTTCAGCTTTTTCTTTTGAACTAAGTTTTCCGTGTTCCTCCGTGTCTTCATAAACTTTTATAGATAGATTAAACTTATTATAAAAACTGTTTCTTTCAGCAGTTTTCGCTGCTTCATATTCCTTGTTCTTCTGATCGATAAAACTTTGTACTGCTTGATTCATGAAAACCTCCTAAAAAATAACAACATGGGCTATTATTAGACTAATAGTATCATATATAGCCCTCTTTAGTCAACACATATTTCTATAATTTATGATAATGATAGAAATATGGAGATGGAGCAATGGACACGTATCAAATCACCAGAATCAGGTTGCTTGAATTATTGGAAAAGCACAAAATGTCGATACATTCTCTGGCACTAAGATCAGGCGTCGCACCCTCTACCATCAAAAATATTCTATATGGAAAAAGTAAAAATCCGGGAATCGTCACCATAAAACTTATCTGTGATGGATTCGGAATCAGTTTGTACGATTTTTTTGACACTAAAGAATATCATTCAACTGAAATGGAAAATATTTAAGGGGAGGCGAAAAGCCTCCCTTTCTCACTTCATCAATAATGTCAGAAAAATGCTGCCGAACAGCAGTATAACGCATACAAGCGCTACGATCCGAACCAGCCACGCACGTTTTTTGTTATTCATATCTCTGCTCCTTTATATGATTTTTCATCCATTATACACCCTTTTTTGAAAAACGCAAGCAAAATCGATTTGGTTGTTGACAAAGAAAAATCGGTGGTGTACATTAATAGCGGGTGAAGAAAATGAAAGTGATCATCGATAGATTTGAAGGGAATATCGCGGTCGTCGAGCTGAACGGCGAGATGCTGAACGCCCCGCGCGCCTTGTTCAGCGAGGCGCAGGAGGGAGATACCGTCGAGCTGACCGTTCTCCCCCGCCGCACTGCCCAGAGCGATCCCGATGCCGATCCCGCGGAACAGGCAGAGCAGTTGAGAGTTGCGACCCGCCGCCTGTTTGGATTGGATCAAAAAGAGGAACAACCCGACGACGATCCCGCCGCCATGTTCAAAAAGCTCCGCAATAAAAAGAAGAAAAAATAGTCTGCATCCGCATCGGTTGTTACAGACCGCCGCCTGCTGTTGGCAATCCATTTATCCGTTGACAAAAGGCGTATTTGTTGCTATAATAAGCTACGCTGAAAAGAGAATACGGGTCATTAGCTCAGTTGGTTAGAGCCACCGGCTCATAACCGGTCGGTCCGGGGTTCGAGTCCCTGATGACCCACCAAAAACACATGGGGCACCCATCAAGGGTGTCCCATGTGTTTTTGCCATCAGGGACTCGAAGCGAGCGTGCCGTAGGCAGAATTAGTCCAGTGGACTAATTCTAGCGAGAGCGTAGAATGAACATCCCCGGTGCAAGCACTAAAGTGTCCACCGGACACTTTACCCGCGCACAGCGCGGGCGGGGTATCACTTCGCTTTGCTCTACGGATTACGA
>CACYPH010000065.1 GCA_902776185.1 uncultured Ruminococcus sp. | reverse complement strand
TCTGATTGATCTGTCCGCAAAGAACAACATCCAATACCAATACGCGACGATCGGCAACAAGCTGCTGCGCGCCAATGTCAACAGCTCGCCGTTCAAGCTAGGCTACGGTATCTACGACTTCAAATCCGGCGTATTCTATGATATCCTCGACGCGTGGGACATGAATCTGAACAACCTGCGCGACGTATGGGACAACCTCGCTCCCGCCGAAAAATACTCCGAAAAGGATAAGAGCGCCGAGAACGCGATGTACACGATCGGCGACGCAGACGGCGACGGCAAGGTCACCATCCTTGATGCAACGCGCATCCAGCGGTGTATCGCAGAGCTTGACGAAAACCCGTGGGAGAAATTCGCGGCAGCCGGCAGCGAGTTCATCCGCGGCGTGGATATCGCAGGCGCGACCGACTACGATCGCGACGGCAAGACCACCGTCATGGACGCGACCCGCATCCAAAGAGGCATCGCCGAGCTGCCGAGCGTCCTCGACTACAAGCTCGCATGGCTCGAAGATATCTTAGATAATCCCGGCGACAGCTATGAAGATACATACCTTGTCGCCAACCTCAGTCAGCTCTCCCCTGACAAAAAGGACGAGAAAATGATCCTCGACGCGTACAGCGACAGCTTCCTCAAGGATCATATCCTGGTAGGGCTGAACATCCACAACACAGGCATCCTGACCCTCAAGGGCGTTTCTATCGACAAAGACGGCGTGCTGAACGTCGATTTCCACGCCGATAAACCCGAAGTTTCGATCGACGTCTCTTTCCATCGATTCGCCTGCATCGAGCTTTCCAAAGCCTTCCTCGACGATATCAAGGATATCAAGGTCAACATCAGCAATGTTCCGGTCACCATCAAAGCGAAGCTGGTCGCCAATCAAGCAGGAAATGACCGGGGTGACGATATCGTCGCACAGGTACTTCCGACACACGGCATTCTCAAGCGTTTCTGGGACAACTATGCTTATAACGACTTGTCGAGCGCGATGTACCCGACCGACCAGATGGTAGAAGATTCGATCGCGCTGGTAGGCGTCTATCTGAAGCTGCCGACTGAGCAATACGGAATATCGCTCAGCAGCGCCGACATTGATAAAGACGGCGTGCTGAATCTGAAGCTCACCGCCAAACAATACGGTCAGACGTCGGGCAGTGCGTCGCCGCGCATACTGCTGGTAGAATTCTGGCGCGCCTATTTAGACGAGATCCGCGACGTTAAGGTCAGTCTCGACGTCAACAAGATCTACTCGTCGTCGATGCTGTGGAACAGAAAGATCACCTATACCGGCACGGATATCGAAGATGAAATCATCACCGACAACTCTCAGCTCGATCCCGATAATGAATCTCACGCTGCATTGATCCGCTATTTCGAGAAGGAGAACAGGGATATCCCCTTTGACAGCTGCGCCTATTTGCTGGCAAAGCTCCCGATGCGCGGCACCTCGCTGCTGCTCTACCTCGGTCCGGTCGGCGTCGACAAAGACGGCGTGCTGAAAATCAATCTCGTCGCGTCCGGCACGATCAACGGCAACACATACGCCAACAGCCGCTTTGTCTGTATCGAGCTGTCAAAATCCTATCTCGAGGACAGCAAAAGTCATCGAGTAGAGCTGATTTATGATGACTATAACATCAATGAGAACGATGAATACCGTCCCGCCAAGCATCCGAACCTCTATGTCGAGGATCCTATGGACACAAATTCCGAGGTGACGCTGATCACCTCGCGCAGTCAGCTTGATCCTCTGCTCGAGGGACATCAGACCCTGCTCGATGATTACGACGATTCGTTCTTTTTAGAAAACAACCTGCTGGCGATCCATTACTCCCTGCCTTCCGGCGCTGATCTTGCCCAGTTCAAAGATATGTCCGTCGAAAACAGCTATGTCACCTGCGTCAATATGCTGGAATACAAACCCTCTCTCGGCTCGATGGACGTCAAGGACGTCACGATGTGCATCGAGGTGCCGCTGAGATATCGCTATCACGCGCAAAAAGGCGTCAAGGTCAACCATATTCCTGCCGCAAAGGACGGCTATATCGACGGTCCGGCTGATCTGGAATCGCCCGAAATGATCCCCGAGGGCGCTCAGTCCGTCGATTATTCCGAAGCCTACAGCGTCAATCTGGACAATGCAGGCGCATATAGCTTGACGCTGGAAAGCTACCGTAACAATGGCAAGACCTCCTCTTCTACGGGCGTGGTATCGATCATCACCAACCCCTACTCCCTCCAGAACTTCGTTCTGGACTTCGGCATGGACAACGGCTACATCGAAAACCTGGGATTCATCTTTGAGCCGTGCCGCAAGTATCAATATGACCTGAAATTCTTTAATGACTATGCGCTGATCGGTATCGCGCACCACTCCGACGAGTACCTGGATCAGCTGAATATCAGCGGCTTGTATCAAAAGGACGAGAAGCTCTATGTCGAAGCCGAATTCGTTAAGCCGGAGAAAAATGCCCCGCGAGAAGCAGACTATGTCACGCTGGTCAAGGTAAAGAGGAGCGATATCGACGGCTGTACGTCGATCGTCCTCGGCAGTACCGCCTCGCTCGCCTCCGTATACACTTTGATCCCGAACAACGGTGATCAGGCTGAGATGCCCGACGATCTGTCGGCTCAGGACTACACAAAGCTCACCACGACAGGCATCGCGATGTCCGCGCCGTCGCCGTACGACTTAGACCTGAGCGGATCGCCGCTTGACGCCTTCGGCGCAGGAGAAGACTATGTCGCCCTCATCAAGACCCGCAGCGAATTTGAGCGATTCTTCCCGGGCTTCGATACAGACGGCGCTTACGGCGAAGCATTTTTCAAGGACAACGCGATCATCGGCGTACTCGGTCTGTCTTTAGGCTGCGAAGGTGTCCCCGAGATCGGTATCGCCGCAACAAAAGGCAATACCCTCTACATAGAAGCAGGCCTGCAATATCCGGATTACGGAGATACCCTGCCGACCGCCGTCCCGCTGGATGAGCCTGTCTGGACATTCCGCTCCGTCGACAAGCGTTCTGTCGGCAGGGTGACGAATATCACGCTGTGGAGAAATAAAAACAGCGCGACCGCGACCGTGCGCGCCGAGATCCCGTGGTACAATTATTTTGAGATCCCGACAGATATCGCGGCAGAAGATTATCAATCGATCGACGCGAAAGAGATCAACGTATCCTCGCCGTCATGGAATCAATTCGGCTGGAGCAGCACCCCGCTCACTGCCAGCGAGCACGGCTATGTCCTGCTGCTGAAATCGCGCAGGGAGTTCGAAAAATACTTCCCCGGCTTTGATAATGAAAAGAAATACGATGACGCGTACTTCAAGGAGAACGCGATCATTGCCGCGCTGGTTCAGGGCGACGACTTCACCAGCACCGCATACCTCAACACGCTTGCGGTAAAGGGTACGAATCTGTACGTAAGCGCCGGCTATACCGACAACTATGATACCGACAAGGACGGCACACCGATCGCCCAGCCGATCGCACCGCTCGTCCACACCTTCCGTCAGGTCAAGCAGAGCGACGCAGCCTCGATCACCAAGATCTGCTGCTGGACGCCGCCCTCTCCGGCATATAATAAAGATCTCCCCTTCACGATCTGCGACGACCATCCCGTGCAAGGTAATTACAGCGAGACCAACGTTGCGGAGCACATCACATCTAAATGGGCTGTATCATCGACGCTCAGAAAGCTCTATGTCGACGAAGAAGGCAATCCCGTTGAGCGCGACGATTATACCTTCAACGCTGAGAATTATTCGGACGCCTCTTTCAGCTCCTCGTCGCTGATCGGTATGCGCGTCTGTCAGGGCAGCAGTTCTGCAAATCTGAGAGTCGACCGCGTCTATCGCTCCGGCACGGATGAGCTGACGGTCGATATCACGCGAACATACGAAACAAACGCGCTGAACCCCGACACGAACTGGCGAATGATCTTTTTGAGGATCAACAGCTACAAGGTCGGAGGTTATTCCAGACGCTTCACGGTCAAGGTGAATGTGCAGGATGTGGAAAGCTATGCGCCGATTGCGAACACGGTAAAATACGGCTCAGCGAGCAATCCGCTCTATTCACACTTTTCGTCCACCCGCCGCGATCTGAAAACCGTCAAAGCGTTCAGCGGCAATTATCTCGGTCCCGCTTTCACCGATATCTGCGGCAACACAACAGATCACATCGGCTTTTTGGGGATCGTCAAGTCGGTCAACCAGTTCGATTACCTGTTCCCGGGTTACATCCCGCTCAGCGACAGTGACCGAGAAAAATATAACGAGGCATATTTCAAAGATAAGGCGCTTGTCGTGCTGGTCTATCAATGCGGCTGCGATGAAGAAGCAATCCGCCTTGACACCGTCGGCGTTGTCGGCGATACGCTCTACGGCGCGATGACCGACTTTACGCCGATAGCAACCTCAGCCGTCAGAGGCACCAAGATCGACGCGCTCGAGGTCAACAGAAGCGACATCGAGAACGTCACCCGAACCGCGCTGTGGTCAAAGCCCTATAACGAAAAAACATACCTGTTCCACAGCTACGATTCTCCCGATGATATCCCGCAAAAGCCGGATGATCTCTCAGGATACACCGCCCTCAAGACCGAGGAGGTCGGTACCTATACGGTCACAAACTATACCAACCGGATCGATTGGTACAAAGGCGGCAATCCGATGAGCGCCGTTACCTATAACCGTCTCCAGTTCGAGTATATCGCCGGCAATATCGACGGGCTGACGCTCACCGATGCTGACTTTGACAATTATCTCTATTTCATTGTGATCTGCCACGGCTCCTACAAAGGCGATACTGCCGCCATCGACGGCGTCTATGTCAACAACACGATGAAAGCATTTGCTGTCGATACGGCTGTCAACGCTTATCAGGCGGACAGCGGTGCGACCGCTCCCGAGAAGGACAGCCACACAACCATCGCGATCCGCCGGATCAAAAAGAATACGGTGACAGATTACCTGTTGACGGAGCGTCTCGATCTATGGCGGTCACAGTCGGCTCTTTAATCCCCCACTCCCGATCAAACGCCGCCTGAGCGCGGTATCATAAAAGCACACACTTACTGTATTGAAGAAAGGAGCGAACACCATGAAACGATTGACTGCCGTTCTGCTGGCAGTGATCCTGCTGATCTCCCTTGTCCCGCTGAGCGCAAATGCGGCGATGAAGGACACGGCAGAGACCGCCGCGAGCACCGAACGGAAATTTCAGCTTCTGCTCGAGGATCTCGAGCTGGTTGAGAACGTCCATCAGTCCGACCGATATTTCTACGAGGAGATCGGACAGTACCCCGCAAAGAATCCCGAGTGGGTCCTGATCCGAGGCGGTCTGATTGATCTGTCCGCAAAGAACAACATCCAATACCAATACGCGACGATCGGCAACAAGCTGCTGCGCGCCAATGTCAACAGCTCGCCGTTC
>CACYPH010000064.1 GCA_902776185.1 uncultured Ruminococcus sp. | reverse complement strand
GAAAGGAGAATTATCTATAAGCTAATCTGCGTCAAAAGACATATTTCATTAGGATTGCAATCTAAAGAGTTACACCGAGATTTAACGAAGTTAAATCAGTGCCTTGAGACGCGAGTATAGTAACAGGGGCTTATAGCCCCAGAGCAAACCACCCGTTTGACGGGTGGTCATGATTGTTTTGCCCAAACTCAGTGCAATCTGTTGTAAAAATTAGTGTAAATAATTAAAAAATCCTATTGACAAAAGCAACTCTGTGATGGTATGATATATGCGTTAGTAAGTATCAAAAATGGAGATGATATATATGAAACGAATTATTTCTGTTGCTCTGGTTGTCATGATGATTCTTGCGATGACCGTTTCTGTATCGGCATTAGCCAGTCCCGGTCAGAAGGATTATTATAAAATCGAAGTCGGCTCCGAAGGTAAGGGTCATGCTACCAAGTCCACCGACAAGGTTCAGATCGGTACCGACGGCACCGTAACCTTCAACGCTTATGAGGACGGCGGCTTCTTCACAAAGTGGATCGTTGACGGTAAATATGACGTTATTTCCGGCGGCGAGTATGAGGATGTATTCGTTATCAAGCCCCAGTCCGATATTTTAGCGATCGCGAGTTTCTCCGAGGAGAAGGATTATCTGCATGTTTACGCTAAGGCTGTGCCTGAAGAATTAGGCGATGCAACTGCCAACCCCGGCCGCATCAAGAAGAACACTGACGGCACATCTACGCTGACTGCTGTTGAGGAAAACGGCGGTATCTTCCAGGAGTGGGTACTCGAGTGCGAATATGACATCGTTTCCGGCGACCTCAAGTCCAAGGAACTGGTCATCCGCCCCTATACCGACGTATATGCTACCGCATACTTCTACAAGCCCGGCGAAGAACCCACCGAGCCCGCTAAGTCTGACGACAAGGGCAACACCTCTCCCAAGACCGGTTATCCGCTGTTCTTCGTATTCGGCGCGATGGGTCTTGCGATCATCGCAGGCGTAGTTGCTACCAAGAAGATCAAGGGCTGATAAAGTTTTAGACTGCTGACAAGGCGGCGACCTCGTGTCGCCGCTTTTTTGCTGCTATTCGCTTCTAAAAGAGGGACAAAGATCCGGTCAAAACCCGATCATATTGCCGAAAAATGCAGCCGACAGCGATTTGAACCATTGTTTATTTCAGGGACGCCGTGTTCTTTGTGCAATATACATATTGACTTTAGTGTGCTAATACGATAAAATAAAAAACGTCGTTGTGCCGATACTATCGGCGCAAATCGTCTAAGAATGATATTTTGGAGGAAATGTAATGAAGAAAATTATCGCATTAATGCTCGCGCTCCTGATGGTAGGAGCCGTACTGGTTGGCTGCGGTGAGAAGAAGGACGATACAAAGTCCGACGCTAAGGCTACCGCTGACGAGGCAACCACTGCCGCTGAGACTGAGGCTGAGACCGTTGCCGATGCTGCAGATGATCTTGCTTATGTTACCGGAAAAGGTACTCTGATCGTAGGCGTTACCGATTTCGCTCCCATGGACAGCAAGGATGCTTCCGGCGAGTGGGTAGGCTTTGACGCTGATATGGCGAAGGAATTTGCCGAGTATCTCGGCATAGGCGTAGAATTCGTTGAGATCGACTGGGACAACAAGATCCTCGAGCTCAACAACAAGAGCATCGACTGCGTATGGAACGGCATGACCCTGACCGATGACGTCAAGGCTGCGATGTCCACATCCGATCCTTACTGCAATAACGCTCAGGTCGTTGTTGTCAACAAGGACGTTGCTGATAACTATGCAACCGCTGAGGATTGCAAAGAGCTGAACTTTGCTGTTGAATCCGGTTCCGCCGGTCAGGAGCAGGCTGATGCTAACGGCTTCCTGTACACCGAGGTCAAGGATCAGGCTACCGCTCTGATGGAGGTCGCCGCAGGTACTGCCGACGCTGCGATCATCGACTCTCTGATGGCTGCCGCTATGGTAGGCGAGGGCACCGGTTATGAGCAGCTGACCTATACCGTCAAGCTCAACTCCGAGGAATACGGCGTAGGCTTCCGTACAGGTTCCGACATCACCGCTAAGTTCAACGAGTTCTTCAAGCAGGCTGCCGCAGACGGTACTGTTGACGAGATCGCTGAGCTCTACGGTATCCAGGCTGCACTGATTAAATAATCGATTCATATGAGATAACGAAAGGCTCCCAAGCTGCTTGGGAGCATTTTCGTATATGATAGATTTTTGAGGTTTTTATGAAGAAAAAGGTATGGGTAGCCGTATTAGCCGTCCTGATCGCCGTCGTACTCGGCGCATTCATCTGGTTCGTCTATTTTACCGGCTATGACTACAGTATGGCGGACGACGATACCGTCGCTGTCGGCGACTTTACGGTCGCGGCAGGAGCCGACGGGTCAGGCTCGCTGACTGTCAAAGAATATAACAATGATAAAAAAGGCGTCAGCGGCGTCCAGCTGAACGCCGAGGCGGGGGACGAGAGCTTCTTTATGTGGCAGATCGACGGCGACTATGAGATCATCGCCGGCAATATCAACAACGAAGTCATCCGTATTGCCCCCAAATCCGATCTGAAGGTACTCGCGCTGTATAACGACGGCGTCAATGCCGGCCCCGCGAATTTCAAAATCGTTTTCGGCTCACTGAACGAAGGTTTTGTCCAGACACTAAAGCTGTTCCTGATTACGCTGCTCGGCGCGATCCCGCTGGGTCTGATCATCTCCTTCGGCTCGATGAGCAAATTCAAGCCGATCTCGGCGCCGGTGCGCGTCATCGTCTGGATCGTCCGCGGCTCACCGCTGATGCTCCAGCTCCTGATCATCTTCTATATGCCCGGTATGCTGTTCGGCAACAATATCTGGGGCGGCGACGAGACAGGACGCTTCTGGGCGTCGGCAGTCGCCTTTATCCTCAACTATGCCTGCTATTTCTCCGAGATCTTCCGCGGCGGCATCCAGGGCGTGCCGATCGGTCAGCATGAGGCGGGACAGGTCCTCGGACTTTCCAAGAGCCAGATCTTCTTTAAGGTCACGCTGATGCAGATGATCAAGCGCATCGTACCGCCGATGTCCAACGAGATCATCACCCTCGTCAAGGATACCTCTCTTGCGCGTATCATCGCGATGCAGGAGATCATCTGGGCGGGTCAGGCATTCATGAAGAGCTCTCACGGCATCCACGGCATCATCTGGCCGCTGTTCTCAACAGGCATCTACTATCTGGCGTTCTCGGGTATGCTGACGCTGCTGTTCGGCTGGGTCGAGAAAAAGCTCGATTATTTCAAGGTGTAAGGAGGTTTTGTTGTGGCGATACTGGAAGTAAAAAACATTCACAAGAGCTTCGGCAGAACCGAGGTACTCAAGGGCATCGACTTTACGCTTGAGAAGGGCGAGGTGCTGTCGATCATCGGATCCTCCGGCTCCGGCAAGACCACCCTGCTCCGCTGTCTGAATTCGCTGGAATTCGCGGATAAAGGGCAGATCGTCGTCGGGGGAGAGACCATCTTCGACGCCGATATCAACAAGCGTCCGAGCGAATCGGAGCTCAGACAAAAGCGTCTGCATTTCGGACTGGTGTTCCAGAACTTCAACCTTTTCCCGCAGTACAGCGTGCTGGATAACGTCACCCTCGCGCCGAAGCTGCTGAAAAAGGGCACGAATGAGGAGATCGAGCAGACGGCGCTGGAGCTGATCGAGAGCGTCGGGCTCAAGGAAAAGATCAATAACTATCCCTGCGAGCTGTCCGGAGGACAGCAGCAGCGTGTGGCGATCGCCCGCGCACTGGCGTTAAAGCCCGAGATCCTCTGCTTTGACGAGCCGACCTCTGCGCTCGATCCCGAGCTGACCGGCGAGGTGCTCAAGGTCATCAAGTCGCTTGCCGACAAGCACATGACCATGATCGTCGTCACCCACGAAATGACCTTCGCCCACGATGTTTCCGACAAGGTCATCTTTATGGACGGCGGCGTGATCGCCGAACAGGGCGCACCGTCGATCCTTGATCATCCGGAATCGGAGCGTCTGCAGAGCTTTTTGACGTCATTTTAACGCATAATTATTGCAGCTTAGATGAATAATATGCGCTTCTGATTCATCGATAATCGGCTTTTATTGCTTTGTGTTCAACGTGTTTTGCGAAGATAACGCTCAATTCGAGCCGAGAGTTTAACGATGTTCACGGTGATTTTGCCTATAAAAGCCCCGCGGCGTATCCGCTGAGTTGTTAATAATCATGAAAATCAATAAATATGCAAAATTCTGCTTGAATATTCCCTTTTGATGGTGTATATTAGTAGCAGTCAAGAAAGACAAACACCGTTATCTGCCGTATCAGATAACAGTTATTTAATGAAAAGAGGTTAAATTATGAAAAAGATTGTTGCTATTGTTCTGGCAATCGCGATGATTGCTTCCGTAGCGGTTCTGTCCGGCTGCTCAGGCGAGAAGAAGAGCGAATCCGGCAAAGAAAAACTGACTATGGCTACCAATGCTTATTTCCCGCCCTATGAGTATTACGAGGGCGAAGAGATCATCGGCATCGACGCTGAGGTCGCTCAGGCGATTGCTGACAAGCTCGACATGGAGCTCGAGATCGTCGATATCGAATTCGATTCCATCATCGCCGGCGTCCAGACCGGTAAGTATGACATGGGTATGGCGGGTATGACCGTTACCGACGAGAGAAAGCAGAGCGTTGATTTCTCCGACAGTTATGCGACCGGTATCCAGTCCATCATCGTTACCGAGGACAGCCCGATTAAATCCATCGACGATATCCTTGCTAAGGACGCTGATTACAAGGTAGGCGTACAGCTTTCCACCACCGGCGATATCTACATCTCCGATGACTTTGATAAGGAAGGTAAGTCTGCCGACCTGATCACCGAGTTCCAGACCGGTAACGACGCTGTTGCCGCTCTTGCATCCGGTAAGGTTGACGCTGTCATCATCGACAACGAGCCTGCCAAGAGCTATGTTGCGGCGACTTCCGGCCTGAAGATCCTTGACACCGAGTATGTCACCGAGGACTACGCGATCTGCTTCTCCAAGGACAACACCGAGCTCAAGGACAAGGTCAACGCGGCTCTCAAGGAGCTTATCGCTGACGGTACCGTTCAGAAGATCATCGACAAGTACATCACTGCCGAATAATCTGATTATTTGATCACCGACACAGGGCGGAGGAATCCGCCCTGTTTTACCGTATATTTATCAAGAATTCATCTTTCGGAGGTAAGTCATGCCCGAATGGTTAGCTGATTTACAAGCTCAGTTTCAACTGAATTTTATTGAGAAAGACAGATGGCGTTCTCTTTTGACGGGTCTCGGCAATACGATGAAGATCACGCTCTTTGCCGCTTTGCTCGGCGTTGCGATCGGTATCGTCATCGCTGCCGTCAGATCGACCTACGATAATAACAAAGAGGACCTCAAGCACAAAAAGAGCATCGGATATTATATCCTCGGCTTCTTTAATAACATAGTTAGGGTATAATTCCCCGCTGCTTGCAGCGAAAGAGTCAGTCGAGTATAACCTCGACTGGACGGATTACAACTTCCAATAGAAGA
>CACYPH010000063.1 GCA_902776185.1 uncultured Ruminococcus sp. | reverse complement strand
TTTCACAAATTGATTATACCACAAAAGGGCACATAACCGCTATCTCTTTCGGTTATGTGCCCTTTTGTTTTTACGGGTCTGTTTTTTCACAGCCCCTTTCTTTTTTGAATATTACGGTCGAAAGATCTTGTGCAGGAAATTATAGAAGCCGACACGCCAGAAGATGTAATCATGCTCGTAGCCCTCGACAACGTCCGTCTGGTTCTGATACCCCATATCCTTGAGCAAAAAGCCGTAGTACTTTGTCACCTCGACATTTTCGGGATCGTCCGCGCCGACGGCGAGATAGAGATAGAAGGGGTCGAGCTTTTTATCGTAGGCGGGAAATTCCTTGAGTAGCGGCTTGTTCCAGATCGTGCCCTTGAGGAAGTCGGTGGGAACGACGCCGGGGTCGGGCGCAAAGGATGCGATATAGCCGAAGCGGTTGAGATTGGCAAAGCCGGTGGCGAGCGCCTTGGTACCGCCCTGGGATACGCCCATGATCGCGGTGCCCATCCTGTCCTTGCGAACGGGATAGTTTTTCTCGATAAACGGCATCAGATCGTTCGGGATATCCTTGACGACCTTATTATAGGCGGCGAGGAGCTTTGCTTCGCTCTTCTCGATCTCTTCGCGCTTCGAGAGCTTATCGGTATACATCTCAACGCTGACAATGATCATCGGCACGGTGAGCTTTTCGCGCATCATGTTGCCGTAGAGGATATGCAGGTAGGAATCCCTGCACAGATGGACGTTGTAGCCGGACTGCCAGCCGTGGAGCATATACAGCACGGGATAGGTCTTCTTTTTATTGTAGCCAGGGGGCAGCAGGATGTTGCAGTACTTATAGTCGCCCGCGGTTTTGGAATAATACTTGACGTCTTCGACGACGGTTCCGTAATCGGTGTCGTCCTGTTCCTCGATGATATGCTTCGGAAGGGTATACAGGTTCTTTGAGGAATACGGCGTGTGCTTAGGACGTATGACCGGTTCTTCGGTCGGCGCCTCTGTCGGAGCTTCGGTCGGCGCTTCCTCCACTGTTTCCTTCGCAGAGCCGGAGCAGCCGGTCATCGTGAGCAACAGCATGACAGCCGCCAAAAGCAGCGCGATCACTTTTTTCATATCCTCACCTCCCCGATCAAATCATACAAACACTGACAAATTGCCTCATCTATTATATATGACGCTTGGGACGATTTCAAATGAATATTTTGTAACCACCCTTATTTTTGGCTTTATTATCCTATGAAACAAACCGGACAGCTGTTACTGCCCGGTTCATCATCGATCATGATTCTTTATCGTTTTACATTCGGCATTACTGTCGACAGCTCCGCATTACAGCTGAGAATATCCTTTCAGTACGATGCTTTCGTCCCCGCTCAGGTCGATCAGCGGATTGCCGAAGGGGATGCCGTCCCTGACCCCTCTGCGGTCGATCAGCACGCCGTCGCCGTCATAGTCCGGATGGACTAAAATCTCGGTGTTATCGGGGATCTCGCCGCCGACGATATCCATGACATACGCAAAGTAATCGGTGGTGATAAACCCTTGCTTGCGAAGCCATCGGTTATATCTCTTTTTGGCGATCCTTTTGCCCCACGAGCTCTGATCGAGATTGCGATACAGACGGATCTTATTGATACCATGCTCCCGACACACCTGTGCGGCGATCGGCGCGACATATCTCATGGTATGGATATGATGGTGGGAATCCGCGTGATTGATCACGATACCGGCTTGTTGGAGCTTTTCGACCTGTGCCGTCAGTTCCAGATAGATCGCGCGCTTTTCCGCATCGGTCAGTCTTTTACTGCGGTCGTATTGCTTATTGAACCTGCCGTCGGTCACAAACCGCGAACAGTCCTTGATCGCTCCTGTCAGCGGTTCACCCTCGGTGAGATTGAGGTGAACGCCGATCCTGTCAAAAAAGCCTTGCTGCTTCGCCAAGACGACCGCCTCGTTAAAGTACGCGCCGTTCGCCAGCATGGTGGTATCGGTGATCAGCCCCTTGGCAAATGCCTCGGCGATCGCTTTGGTATTATGTTCATTCAAGCCGAGATCGTCGGCGTTGACAATGATCGTCATCTGCTTGTCCTCAGTTTCATTCTGTACATCACTTTATTTCGAAAGTATTCTAGCATTTTTTAAGTATAAATGTCAACATAACATCCGGCTGCCGTGAGCTAAGTCAAAGGACCTGCAAGCATGGTATCACATCTATGCGAAAAAAGCGAGCAGGAACGATATCCTGCTCGTTGTGCGTATGTAATATTCTTTTAATCGGTTTACATAACGGCTACTCTGCGCCCTTCAAGGCTTCGACCATATCGATTTTGCGGTTTTTACGGGCGACCATCAAGCTGACCAGCAGCGACACACCGAAGGTCAAAAGGATCGATACGCCGTAGGTCAGCGGGCCGAGCATGAGCTTGAGCTCATATTCGCCGGCAAGCGCGGTCAAGAGCCATTGAAGCACGCCGACGCCCGCAGGCAAGCCGATCAATACGCCGATGATCGTCAGCCAGATGTTCTGCGAGATCAGGAGCCGTCCGATATCGCGGTTACGGAAGCCCAGTACTTTCAGGGTCGCAAGCTCGCGCGAGCGCTCGACATAGCTCATCAGCCCGAGGTTATACAGCACCACGATGCCGAGGATCACGGCGGCGATCACGAGGATGATCACCATGCTGTCCATGATCTGTACAAAGCTGTCGAAGGTATCCATCAGCTGTCCCTTATCCTGCTTTCCGGCAATCAGATCGGAGGAGGGGATCTCGTCTGCTTCTTTATCCGTATAGATCGCAGAGAGCGTGTAGTCGATACCGAGCTGATCGGCAAGGGTATCTGTCATCGTGACGCTCTCGGTCATGATCGAGCGGTTATAACCCAGCACCTTTGCCTCATAGGTTTCGCTCGAGCCATAGGGAGAGAACTCGATCGTGTCGCCGATCTCAGCTTTGTCCTTTAAGCGCAGGCAGAGATAGACGCCGTCGTCGCTCAGATCGATCGCCTTGTTATCCTCAGCGAGGATATTGATCTGTCCGTTCGGGTTATGGACGATATCGAGCGACACGGTGTCGCCGTCGAGGCTGATGCCGCTCAGGCTCTCCCAGTCGCCGTCGAGATCCGCCGCCAATTGCTTTGCATCTTTTTTATCGGCGTTATCCGTCAGGTTGACCTTTGTCGTATAGACAGAGATATCGTTGTCGAGCAGATCGAGGAAACCTGCCAGCGTGTCGCGCATTCCTAAGCCTCCGACCATCAGAACCATACAGCCGATGATGCCGACCAGCGTCATCGCGGAGCGGCTCTTGTGACGGCTGAGATCGCGGATGTTCCACTTCGTGCCGAATTTCAGCTTATCCCAGCCTTTGAGTCGTTCAAAAACAGTTTTGCGGATCTTCTTGGGCGAATAGGGGCGCAGCGCGTCGGCGGCGGTACCCTTGAGCTGTCGGCGGACAGAGAGAAAGCTGATCAGCGTGAGCAAGATAACGGTGCCTGCCATCACGGGATAGCAGAACGCAGGGATCGCCGCGGACCAGTCGGGCATATCGAAGTAGGTGCCCATCATGCCGTCCTCGCTCATGACGAGCTTACAGACCGCATAGCCCAGCCCGATACCCAGTCCCGTTCCGACCAAGCCGATAAACAGTCCGTAGGAGGTGTAGTGCATCAAGATCCTGCGATTCTTGAAGCCGAGCGCCTTGAGCGTGCCGATCTGCAGCTTTTCTTTGGTCGCGATGCGGTGCATGGTGGTGACCATCGTCAGGATCGCAATCAGAAGGAACAGCACCGGCAGTACCGAGCCCATCGTCTTGCCCTCTTCGGCCTCGCCCATCGCCTCTTTGTAAACGACATGGTCGTCCTTCGAGGTGACCATGATGGTTTTGCCGACGGCTGCTTTGACCGCATCCTCGAGCGCTTCCTTATCCATATCCGATCTCAGGTTGATCTGGGGATAATAGTCATAACCGAGACTGTCCTTGAGCTTCTTCGGTGAGATATAGGCGTAGCCGAAGGTCGTGTAGTCGGGCATAAGCTGGTTTTTATCGGCGACGCAGATCATATGCTCGCCCGCCTTGATCAATCCGACGATCTTGCCGGATATCTCGGTGTTCTGGTATTCGAGCGTCAGCGTGTCGCCGACGGAATAATCATTGGCGTCGGCGAATTTGTCAGACAGCCATAAGCCGTCGCTGTTTTTATCATATTCTTCGCCGCTCATCAGCGTAAAGGTGGACACCGTGTAATTCTCGCTGACGTCCAGCGCGAGGGACTTATTCTTCTCGCCCTTGATATCCAGATTTACGGTGAGGTATCGGGTCGCCGCATCAACACCGTCGATCGCGGCGATCTTTTCGTACTCTTCAGGGGTGAACCCCTCCTGAGAATAGAGGCGAAAATCGGCATAGTTCGTATCGTCAAAGAACCTGCCCGTGTCCTCTTCGATCGTGAACCACTCCATGTTGAAGCCGAGGAACATTCCCATCCCGAGGGTGATCATCAGGATCATCGAAATGAACTGCGCCTTGTAGCTCCAAGCGGTGCGGAATAATTTGCGTATCAGCATTACCATTCCACCTCGTCTGCGCTCATGGGATGCTCCTGCTCCTCGATCGAGCGGATCTTGCCGTTCTTGACGCGCAGAACAACGTCTGCCATCTTCGCGATGCTCTGGTTATGTGTGACGATGACGATGGTTTTTCCGTAGTTCTTCGCCATGCTGAGCAGCAGCTTCAATACCATCACGCCGGTCTCGGAATCCAGCGCACCGGTCGGCTCGTCGCACAACAGGATCTTCGGATTCTTCGCCAAAGCGCGGGCGATCGAGATGCGCTGCTGTTCGCCGCCGGACAGCTCTGACGGGAAATTGTGCAGGTGATCGGTCAAGCCTACCTCTGCGATCATGTCCTTGGCGTCGAGCGCGTCGGGGGCGATCTGGGACACCAGCTGGACGTTCTCGTAGACCGTCAGGGTGGGGATCAGGTTATAGAACTGGAATACAAATCCGACCGTCGCCGCGCGGTAATCGGCAAGCTCGTTGTCGGACAGGGTCGAAATATCCCTGCCGTTCACGGTGATCGTCCCCTCGGTCGGACTGTCCAGCCCGCCGAGCAGATTCAAAAGGGTGCTTTTTCCCGCGCCGGACGGCCCGAGGATGACCACGAATTTTCCCTCGTCCAGCGTAAAGCTGACCTGATTGAGCGCTTTCAGCTCGTGCTCGCCGCTGGTATAGGTCTTTGTTACGTTATCAAATTGAACAATCGACATAATTACCTCCCAAAAAGTGAAAACCGTTTTTTCTCAAACGGAGCGGATGTGATATCCGTTACCTTGTATCCTGTTGCATCGATCGCCTCGCGCAGAGCCGATTCGTCGGGCGCAGCCTCGCTGATGATCTCGCAGATCCCTTTTGCGTGCGAGGATGTGACCTTCTTTACCGAAAAATGCTGTCGTACGGTATCGTTGACGTGGCTCTCGCACATCCCGCACATCATTCCATCGATGCTGAGCGTCGTTTTGACCATCATGTCCTCCTATCTGTGTACTGCGGTTAGCTTGATCTAACCATCAGTGAAAAAAATAATTGTGTTAAATGTATGGCAAAGGTATCTTGAAAAAGATGCGGTTAGCCTTTGCTAACCAGATTATAAACCTGACCGTCCCTTTTGTCAAGCCCCTTATTATCGATCTTCCCGCCGAATCGAGTAGGGCGGAATCACTCCGCCCTCTCACACCACCGTACGTGCCGTTCGGCATACGGCGGTTCAACTCAATTTCAAAGTATGCTGTCTAAGAT
>CACYPH010000062.1 GCA_902776185.1 uncultured Ruminococcus sp. | reverse complement strand
TTTCACAAATTGATTATACCACAAAAGGGCACATAACCGCTATCTCTTTCGGTTATGTGCCCTTTTGTTTTTACGGGTCTGTTTTTTCACAGCCCCTTTATGGAAAGCATGGTATTCGAGCCGAGAGCCGCGTTCCGCGGCGTGAGCGTTGTGACCGAGTGCGTCCTGCGGACGATGCAACGAGTGATACAACGGTGCAGCGATCGAAGAAGCCGAGCGTAAGCGAGAACTGATTCGGGCACCGCAAGCTGAGGAATCTCTTGCCCTCCGCTGAACCGTATAATGAATTGTTTTTATTTATTGATTGTTTGATGCGAAATGGCTTGTGCGTTTGCGCAGGTTCTTTTTTTCTATGCAGAAGTGTGAATGATTCGAGCCGAGAGCTGCGGACACGTGGGTGAGCGCTGTGTCAGTTTTCGGCTGATATACATAATAGAGCTGCATCAAAAAATAAGTACGTTTATACTAATACTTATATTCATTTTAATACTTGATTTTGTGGTTGATTAATAGTATAATACTATGGGTATTTAAATGGCTTATTCTATTTGCCGTTGGATATCGTGTAAAACAGCCTCTCGTAAAAGGAGGTTTTGAGAGCTGTTAGCGCCGGGACCGGAAACGGTTGACGAGGTTTGGCGGTTATCGAAAGATTCGGCGGATGCCGCCACGGCCTGTACCGACATTTTTGCATCGAAGGTATATTACATATAATTTTTCGTCGGTACGGTGGGTCGTCAGAGAGGATGAAAAAGCAGAATCAACACTGTAACAGAGGTTCTCTTGACACCGAAGTGCAACACAAATCTAATCAATATGATTACGGCTATGCCGAAAGGAGAACATTATGAGAGTTATTATTCAGGACAATTACGATAAAATGTGCAAGTGGGCTGCGAATTATATCGCCGCAAAAATCAAGAATCATAAAGAGGATCGTCCCTTCGTACTGGGTCTGCCGACCGGATCTTCGCCCATCGGCGTTTACAAGGAACTGTACACCATGAACCAGAAGGGCGAGCTGAGCTTTGCTAACGTCGTCACCTTCAACATGGACGAATACCTCGGACTGCCTCACGAGCATGACCAGAGCTACTGGTACTTCATGCACGACAATTTCTTCGATCACCTTGTCGACATGAAGCTTGAGAACATCAACATCCTCAACGGCATGACCGATGATCCCGAGGGCGAATGTGCAAGATATGAGGAAAAGATCGCTTCCTACGGCGGTATCGACCTCTTTATGGGCGGCATCGGCGTTGACGGTCATATCGCGTTCAACGAGCCGTTCACCAGCCTTGCATCCCGCACAGGCGTTCGCAACCTGACCACCGACACCCGTATTGTCAACTCCCGTTTCTTCGGCAACGATCCTGAGGCAGTTCCCGCTCAGGCGCTGTCCGTCGGCGTAGGTACCGTAACCGATTCCAAAGAAGTACTGATCCTCATCAACGGTCACAACAAGGCAAAGGCTCTTGCCGAGACCGTCGAGGGTTCTGTTAGCCACAAGTGGACCTGCTCCGCTCTGCAGATGCACAACGGCGCGATCATCGCGTGCGACGAGGCTGCGTGTGACGAGCTGACAGTCGGTGCTTACAAATACTTCCTCGATATCGAGAAGAAGGAGAGACTTTAATGTATACTATCAAGGATCTGTATGATCTTGATCATACGCTTGCGAAGGATTATCTTTCGCAGTTCACTTATCCTTGGGAAGCCCTCAAAGGCATCAAGGATATGATCATCGCGCTGGGCGAGACGCTGGGTGACGATTATGTCGAGCGTGCGCCGCAGGTTTGGGTACATAAGACCGCCAAGGTATTTGACTCCGCGTATCTGGGCGCTCCGTGCATCATCGGTCCGAACACCGAGGTTCGTCAGTGCGCGTTCATCCGCGGATCGGCTCTGGTCGGCGCAGATTGCGTCGTCGGCAACTCCGCAGAGCTCAAGAACGTCATCCTGTTCGATCACGTTCAGACCCCGCACTATAACTATGTCGGCGATTCCATTCTCGGCTATTTCTCCCACATGGGTGCAGGCTCGATCACCTCGAACGTCAAGTCCGACAAGCAGCTTGTCGTGGTTCACAACGGTACCGAGAAGATCGAGACCGGACTCAAAAAATTCGGCGCGATGCTCGGCGACTATGTCGAGGTCGGCTGCAACGCTGTCTGCAACCCCGGCACCGTCATCGGCAGACACAGTAATGTCTATCCGACCTCCTGTGTACGCGGTGTTGTACCGGAGAACAGCATCTATAAAAACAGCGGCGAGATCGTAGAAAAGAGGTAATTCCTATGGGCAAATATTTCGGCACAGACGGCTTCCGCGGCGAAGCGAACAAGGATCTGACATTTGAACACGGTATCCAGATCGGCCGTTTCCTCGGCTGGTATTACGGTAAGAACATGGGCAAAAAGGCAAAGGTCCTCATCGGTAAGGACACCCGCCGTTCTTCCTATATGTTTGAGTATGCGCTTTGCACCGGCTTGATGGCAAGCGGCGCTGACGCGTATATCATGCACGTCACCACCACTCCGTCGGTCGCATACATCACCCGCATCGATGATTTTGACTGCGGTATCATGATCTCCGCTTCCCACAATCCGTTCTATGACAACGGCATCAAGGTTCTCAACGGCAACGGCGAGAAGATGGAGGAGGAGACCCTCTTAAAGGTTGAGGATTATATCGACGGCAAGATCGATATTCCTTACGCTGAGCGCGAGGAGATCGGCAGAACCGTCGACTATGTCTCCGGCAGAAACCGTTACATCGGCTACCTGATCTCCATGAGCAAGTACAGCTTCAAGGGCGTCAAGGTCGGTCTTGATGTTGCGAACGGCGCTGCTTGGAATATCGCGAAGGGCGTATTCGATGCGCTGGGCGCTAAGACCTATGTCATGAACGCTGAGCCCGACGGCTACAATATCAACACTAACTGCGGCTCAACCCATATCGAGCATCTGCAGAAGTTCGTTGTCGAGAACGGTCTCGACATCGGCTTTGCCTATGACGGCGACGCTGACCGCTGCCTGTGCGTAGACGAAAAGGGCAACGTCGTCACCGGCGACCACATCCTCTATGTCTATGGCTTGTACATGAAGGAGAGAGGCAAGCTCCTCAACAACAAGGTCGTCACCACCATCATGAGCAACTTCGGTCTGTACAAGGCGCTCGACAAGGTCGGTATCGAATATGAGAAGACCAAGGTCGGTGATAAGTATGTCTATGAGAATATGGTTCAGACCGGCAACCGCATCGGCGGTGAGCAGAGCGGTCATATCATCTTCAGCAAGTACGCCACCACCGGCGACGGTATCCTGACGTCCCTCAAGATGATGGAGGTCATGCTCGCGAAGAAGAAGCCTATGAGCGAGCTGGCAGCTCCCTGCGTATTCTATCCGCAGGTTCTCAAGAATGTCCGCGTCAAGTCGAAACCCGACGCGCAGAACGATCCCGACGTCCAGGCTGCGGTAGCAGAGGTCGCCGAGAAGCTCGGCGAGGACGGTCGTATCCTCGTTCGCGAGAGCGGCACAGAGCCGGTCATCCGCGTTATGGTCGAGGCAGGATCGGACGAAGTCTGCGAGAAGTATGTCGATCAGGTCATCGACGTCATCACCAAGAAAGGTCATCTTGCATAATTCTATTTTAGAATAATTTATTCTCCCGTGACATAGCGTTGCGGGAGATTTTTCTTCTGTTTCCGATCTGCGATATAAGAAAGCATTTGACTAATCCTGTGAATTTTGGTATGATACTTTTCACGGTATATGAAATTTGTAAAGGAATGACGCAGTTATGTGGGAATTGATACTCGATTGCCTGCTTGACAGTTTAAAGGATTGCGCGCTGATGCTGCCGATCCTGTTCCTCGCGTATCTGCTGATGGAATTCATCGAGCAGCGCGCGGGGGAGAAGCTCAACCGCACCGTCGCGAAGGTCGGCGTAGCGGGACCTGCTTTGGGCGGATTGCTCGGCGCAGTGCCGCAGTGCGGCTTTTCCGGCGCGATCGCGGGCTTTTACGCCGCGGGGATCGTGACGCTCGGCACGCTCTTGTCGGTATTCTTATCCACCAGCGACGAAATGCTCCCGATCCTGATCGGCAGTCAGATCGCACCCGGCGAGATCATCAAGATCCTGCTCTTTAAGGTCATCGGCGGTATTCTTGCGGGCTTTCTGATCGATATCGTTCTGCGAATCATCAAGAAACAGCGCGTGACGGATAGTGAACACATTCACGAATTCTGCGAGCAGGAGCACTGTGAGTGCGAGGAGAATATCTGGATCTCGGCACTCAAGCACACCGCAAAAGTGATTCTGCTGATCTTTGTGGTAACCTTTGCGATCAATTTCGTGTTTGAAAAATGGGGCGCGGAGTTTTTCCGCGGGATCATCACCAATATGCCGATACTCGGCGAGGCGTTGATGGCGCTGATCGGGCTGATCCCGAACTGCTCGGCGTCGGTACTGATCACAGAACTGTATGTCGAGGGCGTCGTCAGCGCAGGTCAGCTGATCGCGGGCTTGATGGCGAATGCGGGCGTCGGATTGTTGGTACTGTTCCGCCTGAACAAAAAGCTCAAGGAAAACCTGATGATCGTCGTGCTGTTGTATGTATGTGCGGTGATCCTCGGCGTGATCACAAGTTTGATATGGTAAGATAGGGGAGGCGATCGCCTCCCTTTTTACGTATAAATTGGCTGTATTCGCGCTTTACTGCATTAATATGTGCAAAATGGGTGAATTTTAGTGTTTACTTTTACAGTTTTATGTGTTAAAATTGTGAAGTACAAAAATTGCGGTTATATGCCGTTTGTTGCAGTTTTGCTGCAGATTGACCCATCAGATAAGGAGATTGCTGTCATGCCTACCAAACCGAACGCAGAATTTGCAAGAGATTTATACAAAGCGATTCTGACCCTCGAGACCGTCGAGGAGTGCGAGATGTTTTTCAAGGATCTTTGCACCATCCCCGAGCTGAAAGCACTGTCACAGCGTTTTGCCGTTGCAGAGATGCTCGAGCAGAATATGGTTTACAACAAGATCGTAGAGGCGACCGGCGCTTCGACCGCCACCATCAGCCGCGTCAAGCGTTCGCTGGACTATGAGAATGCCGGCGGTTATACGCTCGTATTTGAGCGGATGAAAAACGCAGAATGAGCGGTTATCACATTTTTTCGCAGTTTTACGACAACCTGACCTTCAATGTTGACTATGAAAAACGCGCTGAGTATCTTCAGAGCGTTTTATCTTTGTGGGGACATGAAGCGGGCTTGACGCTTGACCTCGCGTGCGGGACAGGCTCGATGACCCTTGCCTTAAAGGAAAAAGGCTGGGATATTTTCGGCGTGGACGCGTCGCAGGAAATGCTGAGCGTTGCGATGGATAAGGCGTATGATAAGGAGCTTTCGGTACTGTTTCTCTGTCAGCGGATGGAGAACCTCGACCTGTACGGCACGATCGATACCTGTATCTCTACGCTCGACAGCCTGAATCATATCACCGAGAAATCGACCCTGCAGGCGGCGTTTGATAAAGTTGCGCTGTTCATGAATCCCGAGGGGATGTTTGTCTTTGACGTCAACACGGTGTATAAGCACAGGGAGATCCTCGGGAACAATACCTTTGTCTACGATACGGACGAGGTCTATTGCGTGTGGCAAAACTCTTTAAAAGAAAATAATGTCATTAATATCGATCTGGATATGTTCGAAAAAGCGGACGGCGTCTATACCCGCCATACCGAGCATTTTAAAGAGCGCGCGTATGAGATCGGCAAGATCAAAGAGATGCTCAAAATAGCGGGCTTTGAAACATTGGCAGTCTATCGCGATATGACGACCGAGCCGATCGGGGAGAAGGATGACCGTGCGATTTTTGTTGCGCGGATCGTCGAAGTCAAAAACGCGGAATAATTGAGGGAGACTTAGCATATGGATAAAATCATCAGGTGTATCACATCGGACGGAGCGGTCATGGTGTCCGCGATCGATTCGACCGATATCGCATATAAGGCGAGCGTCATCCACGGCACATCGCCGGTCGCTTCTGCAGCATTGGGACGGCTTTTATCGGCAGCGTCGATGATGGGCGCACAGCTCAAATCGAATAAATCGACCATCAATATCCGCTTTGAGGGCGACGGCGAGCTGGGCGCGTTCTTAGCGGTTGCCGACGCATACGGCAACGTCAAGGGTTATGTCACCAACCCCGAATGCCCGACCACGCATTACAACAGCGGCAAGCTGAATGTCGCTGCGGCGGTGGGTCACGGCGTTATGAGCGTGATGAAGGATTTCGGCGAGGGCGAGCCGTATATCGGCAAGATCCCGATCGTATCGGGCGAGATCGCCGAGGATATCACCAACTATTTCGCGACGAGCGAGCAGATCCCGACGGTCTGCGCCTTAGGCGTGCTGATCGATAAGGAAAGTCAGCAGGTACTGCTCTCCGGCGGCTTGCTGATCCAGCTGCTGCCCGGTGCGGACGATAAAACGATCGACAAGATCGAGCAGAACGTCGGCGCGATGGATTCCGTCACCACGATGCTCGCAAAGGGTATGACCGCCCTCGATATGTGCAAGACGGCGCTGCAGGGCTTTGAGGTCGAGGTGCTGGATGAATTCGAGGTCAAGTATGTCTGCGGCTGTTCGCGCGAAAAGATCGAATCGCTGATCGCTTCTATGCCCGAGGACGAAATTCAGCAGATGATCGACGAAGATCACGGGGCAGAGGCAAACTGCCGTTTCTGCAAAAAGCAGTATCGCTTTAATGAGGAGGAGCTGAGAGCGCTTCTCAAAGCTAAGGCAGAAAAGAAATGATGAAATTTTTAAAATAAATTCGTAAAACCTCTTGACATTTCCGTCAGAATATTGTAAGATATACAAGTCGCAAAGAAAGAGGCGAACGGTTGGGGAGCATAGCTCAGCTGGGAGAGCACCTGCCTTACAAGCAGGGGGTCACAGGTTCGAGCCCTGTTGTTCCCACCAGAATACGGCCCGGTAGTTCAGTTGGTTAGAACGCTAGCCTGTCACGCTAGAGGTCGACGGTTCGAGCCCGTTCCGGGTCGCCACTTTTGCCTCTGTAGCTCAGTTGGTAGAGCAGGGGACTGAAAATCCCCGTGTCGATGGTTCGATTCCGTCCGGAGGCACCAATATTTGCGGATGTAGCTCATCTGGTAGAGCGCCACCTTGCCAAGGTGGAGGTAGCGGGTTCGAGCCCCGTCATCCGCTCCATAGACGTTAAAAAGGACTTAACCAGTTTAAGTCCTTTTTGAATAAATAAAGGTTGTAGTTGCAGGTTTAGTTTGCGGTTTTAATAACTACAGACTACCGACCGCCAACTACCGACTTAATCAGGCGACATAGCCAAGCGGTAAGGCACGAGTCTGCAAA
>CACYPH010000061.1 GCA_902776185.1 uncultured Ruminococcus sp. | reverse complement strand
TTTTGACCTTCTACCCTTTCTTCCTTGCGCCTGCTTTTTGCAGGCGTTCTTTTTTGACTTCCCATCTTATACTAGCAGTTTCCTATAAAGTAAAAAAGCCGTCCCGAAGGACGGCGATAGAAATTCTTCAAGCAGGGAAGGTATCAATGGAGCATTTTCCATCGAGAAATTGATGTTTTTTCCGAGTCAAGAGCCGAATAAAACACCCAAAAAATGCCTCTGTTGCATAAAAAGAGATTCAGTGAAGATATAGTTGGATAACACACGCTTGACCTTGAACATCATACAAAACCGTGCCCTGCTCGGTGTCAAAATCGAGAAATGTTTCGCCTGCAGCGACTGAAAAACAGAGGTCAAGCATCAGCCAAGACTTGCCTTCCTTTCGTTTACCTGCGACGATACTCAGCCCGCGCGGGAGCAAATCTTTCACGACAAACTGAACAGGCTTGACGGTTTTCTTCATCAATTCATCGCCGCTTACGGTTCTCAGCTTCTTAAATTTCTTTTGCTTTTGGGATGGTTCTTTCAGTTCGTTTTCAGCTGGCATCGGCTCACTGTATGTGCGGTGAACATAATATCTGCCTTCTGCTATATCATTTTTGTGTTGATTCATTTTAAATTCCTTTCAAATAATAGAATATATGTACGAATAAACTTAGATGAAAATATCCCGCGCCGGGGACTATTCCTTATCGGAATATACCTCCGATGCAGGATGACTTCTTCTATAAAACTAACGATCACTTATTCGTTCAATTATTTAGTTGTTATAAACTATTTGAGCTTATGTGTAACGCAAACGGCGACGCCTTGTATCTTCAAATCATCAGGATAGATGTCAGGGTATGTTTCCTTATCCTTGTTGCAAGAGCGAAGGACATACTTGTCATCCTCTTTTTGCAATAGTTTAAGGTTATTTTTGCCTTCATAAAGAGCTACAACATAATCATCGACGTCGGCGGTATTCTGCTGTCTTACAATGACATAATCTCCGGGATAGATTCCAGCGTCAATCATGGATTCACCTTTTTCAATCAGAGCAAAGAATTCACCTTTGCCGACAATACTTTCGGGCATACGGATATATTCGATGACGCTTTCTTCTTCCTCCTGACCTTCGCCGCATTCAACATAGCCAAGCACTTTCATATATCTCGATGGACTTTCCATACCCATCTCGGTTGTATTGATACTTCTTCGGCCGTCATATTGAAGCACGCCGTTCTCATCCATCTCTTTGAGATAACGATGGACAGAAGAGAGAGGAACGCCGGTACCCGCAACGATATCTCTGACGGAAGGATAGCGCATATTCTCAGCGTAATACTGATTGATATATTCAACGATACCGCTGTATCTATCGGTCCTTTTCTTACCCATATACTCACCAACTAAAAGCTTGACTTTGAAACAGAATGTTCTAATGTTGAAATAATAACATATTTGTAATCTGTTGTCAATAGATTTGGCACAAATAGTTTTGTTTTTATATCTCTGATGCCGGTTGCCTTGTTTTTTGTTAGGCTGCTCATTTTTTGATGTATTTTCTTTAAAAGAAACACTTGCAATTTTGTGAGTTGTAAGGTAACCTACGAACACCTCGAGAGAGGCTCTGGGGTCCCACACGCATCCCTATGCGGTAGGGAGAGGACGAACGGCGGACACGCGTGTCCCGCGAGGTCAAGGAGCACCTACCTGATGCGCCTACCTAGTACAGCCGATGAGGACGAGCGACACTAGGCTTTTTGTTTTTGCTACACAACTACAATGGCAGGGGCAGATGAAACATCAATCATCTGTCCCTGTCCTTTGTACTTTTTTGATTGATATCACATAAAAAGACGAACAACTTTATGCTACACAACCCTTTCACAAACGCTCACAAATCGCCTGTGGCACGAGTTTGGTTTTCACCCGAGTGTTTACCCTATAATATGGCACAATCCGCAAATGCACTTATAAGGTTTTCTCTCGTTCGATTCATAAACTGAGTCAATATCAGCAGAAGAAAGAGTCTTTCGATGTGCTTTTCAAAAGTACAACAGCGGGGCTACCAAGATATCATCACCGCTGCTGTATATCTTCATATATTTCTGTTGTCATTTTCACACCAAGTTTGAATCCCTCGATGTAGGCGTCGCGTTCCGAAATAGCAATCAGCGATAACTGACAGCTATCTATCTGCTCCAGCTTTTCCCTCTGCTGCTCGGTAGTCAGCATAGTACGATGCTCATCGATCAGTGCTGTCGTTTCAGACAGTTTCTTTTTAGTATCCTTACTCTGCTTGTACTCACTTGGATTCACGTTGCCAAAGTAGAAGTGCTCTAATGTGGTCATAGTATCGCGCCCCCTTCAAGCACAACACAATACCATAAGTTTTGAAAAAGTCAAGTAAAAAATGAAAGCAATTTATTCTTTACATACCAGCAAATGCTCTTCGCCCAAATCGTAGTACAGGGTCAAATGATCCTTTGAGGTATCGTATACACGCAGAACTCCTTTGATATCATCCGCGAGCTCCGTTACTCCATTCGTTACATCGGCAAACTCTTTCAGCAGGTCGGGAGAGAAAGCGATTGTGCTCTCTTTTTCAAACACCGCGGTATAAAGAATCCCTGCTTCAACAAGATCCTGAAAAATATGGCTGCCGTAGCTCAGCTCGGGAATATAGCCAACCTTGGATTCTGAGACCTCTGCAATCACGGAAAATTCGCTGATATCTGAGAAGCCGGACGGTACGCCGAGTTCCGGTGACGATGTGCATATCCTGCCGGGCGTCAGAAGCAGTAAATGTTTGCCCTGATTGCGGAAGCGCCAGTTGACTTGAGAGATCGCTTCCTTTATCTCATACTTACGGCGGTACGGCATCTGATAGTAGAGGATAGGATCGATATACACAACGCCGTCGATGGCGATCTCACGGGAAAATCCCATAGACACCCCCTTGGTTTCGAGCAGGATACGCCTGTTATCTACGCCGTCGGGGACAGTGATCTTATCTCCCTCCGCTGTCAGCTGCAGCGGACGGCACTGCAAAAGATCAATGACATAGCTGCCGTTAGGAGCGAAGTTAATCGTGTATTCCGTATCAACAGGATATTCGTAATGGGTTTGGATCAACTCGAGGATGTCACGCATATCAGTCATCAGCTGTTCGTTCTTCGTTAATCCGTCACAGGTGATGAAGAGGACGTCCCTCCAGTCGCCGCGTTCTCTGAGACGGCTCTCGGTTTCGTAGTTGTGCGAGTAAATCATATTTTTTAAATATCGCGGTACAGATTTACAGATGTTCATCGCGTCAAAGCCTTCGACATCGTTCGTGTCAGCGCTGATAGCGTCCACGATCCTCTGAGAAAACTGCTGTCGATCACTCATGTCCGTGCTGAGGACCTTTGTCGGCGCGTCGAGAGAAACCAATCTTGGATAAGAACCTGTTCTGCGGTCGACCGCTGCCGTACCTAAACCCATGACGAGCCGCAGCATACCGGATTTCGGCTTTTCACTGCCCATGCGGTAGGGGCTGACTGAATAACCGACACCCGCCGTGCAGGGCATGAAAAAGCCCTCATACCGCGAGCCCGATACGCGCTGCACCAGAATAGCCATCTGTTCGTCGCGCTTATCCAGCCCCCGGCGTTTTCTGTAGTCGAGCGCGGACATGCTCATCGTGCTGGCATAGACAATTTTGACTGCTTCTTCAAACTTTTGCAATCGTTCCTCCGGATCGCCTTGATTGCCGCAGAAAACAGATTCATATTTACCGGCGAAGGCGTTCCCGAAGCCATCCTCTAAGATGGAACTGGAACGGACGATGACCGGATCGTTACCGTAGTAATCGAGGATTCGACGAAACTCCGCCTCGATACCGGTCGGGAATTTGCCCTCCATGATCTTTTTCTCAAACTCTCCGGCAAGAGTAAAATAGCCTTCCTCCGTCCGCTGTTTAATTCTCAGATCCCAAAAGCCGTTGTCCACTATATACGCATAAAAAACATCTGAGCCGATGTAGTAGGAGTCGTGCGGTTCAAAACGCTCAAAGATGTCCGGGCGATGGTTCTCGACAATCTTTCTGGAGAGCAGCATACCGCACGCCTTGCCTCCGATCATACCGGTACCGACCATTCGGGAATGAACTTCAAAATAGTCCTCCGGCGTGAAGTTGCTCTTGATAAGCTCGCGCATTTTACTGTCGCGCGTCAGCATGATATTGCAGATCTTTGAGCAATCCTCGGTGACGTCCACGCCGTTTTGGTGGAGGAGCTTGGTTCGGAAGAAAAATCGCTCCCAACTATCGACATTCTGATCCTGTGCCTGGGTTGCTTCTTTGTTCATCACGCTGTAGAAATGACTGACCTCGGTGCCGTCCCTTAGCACGGTGAAGCTGTTATCCTCACGGCTCAGACGATAGGGCTGGAACATGGTCTGCGAGTAGCGGTTCCATACCTTCATCGGGCGGACAAATATATCCTTTTCATCCTTATACACATCGAGGAAAAGCTGAGTTGTATCGCGAATCGTCGCAATCGCGTCAAAGGAATGTCTGCCGCGGATCAGCGGAAAATACGCAACGGTGTCGAGGATAAACAGGTAAGGACAGGTGAGGTGGAAGAAGTTGCCCATCATCAGGTCTGTTGACCACGCCTGTTCGAGTTCAGACAGGCAGTCAAAGATGTAGAACGTGTCATAACCCTCGCGCTCGATTAGGTTGTGGATATTGACGGTGAAGGTTTCAAAGCGGTGGGATAGCTCTACATGCTCGATCCTCAGTCCCTCGCGCGGGGTGAGAATCGGCTCATGCTCTGCAAAGCGGATGTAGATCAGGTTCCTCCCGTCTGCTATCGCCTGATTGGAAAAACGCTCCGCAACATAGCGGAACTCGTCAAGCGACGGTACCTGCCAGACGACATTGTCGCCGAGACGGATGTTCTGTAAAGCGTCGTCCATCATCGGGATTCCTGATTTAGTTTTTTCAAATGCAGCCATGTTAGTTCCTCCTGATAGTGTTATGTGTCGATAGTGGAAATGGTGAGCGTGGTTTCCTCTAATACATCCAAAAGTACACGTACTGTATCGAGCGAGGTAAAGGCTGTCACGCCGTTCTCAATCGCTGTTCTGCGGATCGCGGCGCCGTCCTCGTAGTGCACACCTGATAGGATCGCGCGCGTGTTGATCAGGTAGCTGACGTATCCTGAGCGTAGCGCGTCGAGGAGTTGATTTGAGCCTTCACTAATCTTTCTCAATGTTCTGGTCTTGATACCGTGCTCTCGTAGCACTTTTGCAGTTAGATCCGTTCCCTCAATATTAAAGCCGAGGTTGTAGAAGCGGCGAATCAGCGGGATCGCCTCTTCCTTATCTTCATCGGCAAGGGTCACGATGACCGTGCCGTAGTTCTGCACCTTCGTGCCCGCTGCGACGAGTGCCTTGTATATCGCTCTCGACAGGCTCTTGTCATAGCCGATCGCTTCGCCGGTGGACTTCATCTCAGGGCTGAGGTACGCGTCGAGGCCCTTGATCTTCTGGAACGAGAAGACCGGCACCTTGACATAATAGCGCTTCTTTTCCTCGGGATAGAGCTGGAAAATACCCTGTTCCTTCAGCGACTTGCCTAAGATGACCTCCGTCGCAATATCCGCGAGGGAATAACCTGTACTCTTGCTCAGGAACGGTACGGTTCTCGACGATCTCGGGTTGACCTCGATGATATAGACGTCGTCATGTTCATCCACGATGAACTGAATATTATACAGACCGACAATGCCGATCGCCTTGTCGAGCTTCTTTGCATATTGCAGGATGATGCCTTTTACTTTATCCGAGATTGAGAAGGATGGGTAGACCGAGATACTGTCGCCGGAGTGGACGCCAGTTCTCTCGACCAGCTCCATGATACCGGGTACGAATACGTCTACGCCGTCGCAGATCGCGTCGACCTCAACCTCTTTGCCCGTGATGTACTTATCGACTAAGACAGGTTTATCCTCGTCAATCTCAACGGCGGTCTTTAAATAATGCCTCAGGTCTGCTTCCTTACTGACGATCTGCATGGCTCTGCCGCCGAGCACGAAGGACGGACGGACGAGAACGGGATAGCCGATCTCCTCTGCCGCTTTCACGCCCTCCTCGATCGAGGTAACGGCGCGACCGGCGGGCTGGGGGATACCGAGTTCTTTGATGATCGCGTTGAAGGAATCACGGTTCTCGGCTCTCTCGATCGCGGCGCAGTCGGTACCGATGATCTTCACGCCGCGGTCCATGAGGGGCTGGGCGAGATTGATCGCGGTCTGACCGCCGAGAGAAACAATAACGCCCTCAGGCTGTTCAAAGTCGATAATCGCCATGACGTCCTCGGGAGTGAGGGGTTCGAAATACAGCTTATCTGCCGTCGTATAGTCGGTCGAGACGGTCTCGGGGTTATTGTTGATGATGATCGCCTCATAGCCCGCTCTGCGGATGGTCTGCACCGCATGAACAGTAGAGTAGTCGAACTCCACGCCCTGACCGATACGGATCGGTCCTGCACCTAAAACAATGATCTTCTTTTTATCGGTGCAGATCGATTCATTTTCTTCTTCATAGGTCGAATAAAAATACGGTACATAGCTGAGGAATTCCGAGGCGCAGGTGTCGATCATTTTGAATACTGGCTGAATGTGCGCATCCTTTCTCATCTTATATATCTCCGCTTCATCGCATTTCCAAAGATGAGCGATCGCCTTATCCGAAATACCCATTCGTTTAGCGCGATACAGCATATCGGGATTGCCGACATTATCCCGCAGCTGTGATTCCATCTGTATGATGTTGCGAATCTTGCGCAGGAACAGCCTGTCGATGGCGGTCAGGTCATGGATATTGTTGATATTGCCGCCCTTTCTGAGCAGTTCAGCGATTGCAAACACTCTGTCATCGGTATCGCGGGTGATATATTTGTATAGTTCATCGGAAGTCATTGACTCAAATCGCAGAAGATACAAATGATCCGCGCCGATCTCCATCGAGCGCACCGCCTTGAGCAGGCTTTCTTCGATGGTTCTGCCAACGCTCATGACCTCACCGGTCGCCTTCATCTGGGTGCCGAGGGTGTTTGGCGCAGTGACGAATTTATCAAAGGGGAATCGCGGCATTTTTGTGACAACATAGTCGAGCGCAGGCTCAAACGATGCGAGGGTGTTGGCGAGCTGTATTTCGTCGAGGCGCAGACCGACGCCGATCTTCGCGCTGACGCGCGCGATGGGATAACCCGACGCTTTACTTGCAAGCGCAGAAGAACGTGACACGCGCGGGTTGACCTCGATGATATAATACTGCGACGAATGCGGATCAAGCGCAAACTGTACGTTACAGCCGCCCTCAACCTTCAGCGCTCGGATCAGTCTGAGAGCGCTGTCGCGGAGCATCTGGTACTCTTTGTTGGTCAGCGTCTGAGACGGACAAAAGACGATGCTGTCTCCGGTGTGGATGCCGACGGGATCGAAGTTTTCCATATTGCAAACGGTGATCGCGGTATCGTTATGATCGCGGATAACCTCGTACTCAATCTCCTTGTAGCCCTTGACGGACTTTTCGATCAGCACCTGATGCACAGGGCTCAAAGCAAACGCTTGTTTCCCGATTTTCAATAAATCAGCTTCACTGTCGGCAAAACCGCCTCCCGTGCCGCCGAGGGTGAACGCAGGTCTGAGGACGACCGGATAACCGACAGCCTCGGCTGCTTTTTTTGCCTCTTCAAGGCTGTATGTGATCTGTGAAGGGATGACCGGCTCGCCGATGCTTTCGCACAGCTCTTTGAACAGCTCGCGATCCTCGGCGCGCTCGATGCTCTCGGACGAAGTACCAAGCAGCTCGACCCCGCATTCTTTCAATACTCCCTTGCGCTCTAACTGCATCGCGAGATTCAGCCCCGTCTGACCGCCGATACCGGGCAGAAGCGCGTCG
>CACYPH010000060.1 GCA_902776185.1 uncultured Ruminococcus sp. | reverse complement strand
CTCGGCTTCGCCGAGCCACCTTCCCCCCGAGGGGAAGGCTTTGGGGCGGGAAATCTCTTTGCTGAATTGCAAAAACAGAGAGGTTAGCCCCTCATCCGACTCGGCTTTGCCGAGCCACCTTCCCCCCGAGGGGAAGGCTTAGCGAAAGGAGCGGAGTATGGCTGAACAACTGAATAACCAGATCACCATACTGCCCTCCGACGCACAGACGATGGAGGTCGGCGAGGTCAAGCTGACCTATCATTTTGACGTCTATGACGGACCGCTGGACCTGCTGCTGACGCTGGTGATCAAGAACAAAATCGATATATACGATATCTCGATCGCCGACCTGCTCGACCAGTACATGGAGCAGATCGAGCGTATGCGCGAGCAGGACATGGATATCGCGTCCGAATTCCTCGAGATGGCGTCGCGGCTGGTCTATATCAAGTCGGCGATGCTGCTGCCAAAGTATGAGGAAGAGGCGGAGGATCTCAAGAAAGAGCTGACCGGTCAGTTGCTCGAATATCAGCTCTGCCGCGAGGTCGCGCGGATGCTGAACACGATGTACGACTTCGACACCTTTACCAAAGCCCCGTCCAAGGTCGAATTCGACCTGACCTATAACCGCATCCATGAAAGCGCGGATATCGCCGCCGCGTATGTCAGCGCGGTCGGCAGAGGCCGCCGCAGATTGCCGCCCGATCGCTCGGCATTCAGCGGTATCGTGGAAAAGAAGATCGTTTCTGTATCTTCACGCATCATCCACGTTATGCGCCGCCTGTGGCACGGCAGAACCGTCAGCTACGGCGAGCTTTTCGAAGCCAGCAACGGCAAAAGCGAAATGGTTGCGACCTTCCTTGCGGTACTGGAGCTTGTCAAGGGCAAGCGCGTGCGCATCGACGGCGACGGCAACGATGCGAAGGTCTATATGATCGACGAAAGAAAAACGACTGAACCCTCATCGAAGGAGGATAAAACATGACAGAAAAAGAATATCGCTCCTCGATCGAGGCAATCCTATTTTCGGCGGGCGACAGCGTCGAGCTGTCACGACTTGCCCTGAGCTTGGAGCTGCCCGAATCCTCGGTGAAGACCCAGCTCGATATCCTGATGAAGGAGTACGAAGAAGCCGAGCGCGGCATCACCATTATTCGACTGAATAACAGCTACCAGATGGTATCGGTCAAGCAGTTCGCCCCGCAGGTGCGCAAGGCGATGGATCTCAGACGCAATATCCCGCTTTCCCAAGCGGCGATGGAGGTACTGGCGGTCATCGCGTATAACCAGCCCGTGACCAAATCCTTTGTGGAGCAGGTCAGAGGCGTCGATTGCTCCGGCGTTATCGGTTCGCTGACGACCAAGGATCTGATCGAGGAGAAAGGCAGACTGGAGCTGCCCGGCAGACCGCTTTTATATGGTACGACTGAAAATTTCCTGCGCTGTTTCTCGATCTCGTCGCTCGACGAGCTGCCGCCGATCCCGAAGGACGAGGATAAAGGCGACAGAGGTCAACAGCTCAGTATCTTCGATAACGATAAGAAGTCTGACGGCAAGGAAACCTCTGACACCGTGACCGGTACCGTTGAGGAGATCGTCGCCGAGGCGGCAGAGGGCAAATGATTGCCCTGTGGATCATCCTCGGAATCCTGCTTCTGCTGTTTTTGATCTGCCTTGTGCGTGTACAGGTTTTTCTGCTGTATACCGATGACGTCAGGCTGACCCTGAAGGTGCTTTTCTATCAAAAGGTATTGCTTCCGACCGAGAAGAAGCCGAAGAAAAAGCCCGAGAAAAAGGAACCGCCCAAGGAGCAAAAGCCCGAGGAGAAAAAGAAGAAAGAAGAAAAAGAGAAAAAGCCCTCATATCTCAGTAAACTAAAAGAGAAAAAGGGCGTGACCGGTTTGATCTCGCTGTTCACGGAGCTTGCGAAGATCGCCGGCAGCGCTCTCAAGGGGCTTTTCAGTCATATCGTCTTTAAGCGGCTGAACGTCGGTATCGCCTTCAACGGCGGCGATGCGGCGTCTACCGCGGTCAAGTACGGTCAGATCTGTTCGGCTTTTTATCCGGCGGTGAACGTGATCACCTCGGCTACCGTCTGTAAGGACTACAACGTCACGCTGGAACCGATCTTTGACGATGAGCGTGAAACCGAGGTTTTTGCTGATATCCACGCCTACATCCGCGTCGGCTTTGTGCTGATCGAGGGCGTGAAAGCGGGCGTGAAGCTCTTGATCGCGCGCATCAAGCTTTAATGACAACAACCAACAACTATCCGTAAGGAGATATGCATATGAGTGAACATCCGATCAACAGTCTGATGGATACCACGATGAAGAAAATCAAGGAGCTGATCGACGCCAACACCATCATCGGCGACCCGATCACCACTCCCGACGGCACAACGATCATCCCTGTGTCTAAGGTCACCTACGGCTTTGCGTCCGGCGGCTCTGACCTGCCGACCAAAAAGGATAACCGCGAGTGCTTCGGCGGCGGTTCGGGCGCAGGCGTGACGATCCAGCCGATCGGTTTTCTGACCATCAGCAAAGGCAACGTCAAGATGGTCCCGATCGAAAAGTACGACGGGGCAGCCGACCGCATCGTCGGTATGATCCCCGAGGCGTTCGACAAGATCTCGGACTTCTTCAAAAAAGACAAAAAGGATAAGACCGACCTCGAAAACGATCTCGAGAGCTTCGACCTGTAATAACCTGTGATTCATAACTCACCCGTGATGTGAATATCCTATAACGGGTGATTGGATGAAAAAGCTGGTATCGTTATTCGTGATCTTTGCGTTGATGTGCGGGTTTTGTGTGACAGTGCATGCCGAATCTGTAAGCACCTCCGCGCGGGCGTTCGTGCTGTACTGCGCCGATAACGGCGAGGTACTGCTCTCTGATAACCCCGACGAGCGATTGCCGATGGCGTCGACGACGAAGATCATGACGTCGCTGATCACGCTGGAGATCGCCGATAAGGAGAACCGCGTGGTGGAATTCACCGATGAGATGACCGCCGAGGGCAGCTCGATGTATCTGAAAGTCGGCGAAAAGGTGAAGCTCCACGATCTAGCCGTCGGGATGATGATGCAGTCCGGCAACGACGCCGCCAATGCCGCGGCGATCGCGATATCGGGCAGTATCAAGCGATTCTGTGATCGTATGAACCGCAAGGCTGCTGAGATCGGCATGAAGAACACGCATTTCGTCACGCCGAGCGGACTGGATGATGAAGCGCATTATTCCACAGCGCGCGATATGGCGATGTTGATGGCGTATGCGCTGAAAAACGACAGCTTTCGCAAGCTGACGGCGAAAAAGTCGGATACGGTCAGCTTTGTCGAGCCCATGGATAAGCGCGTGACTTATCCCAACCACAACCGATTGCTGAGCCTGTATGACGGCTGTATCGGAGGGAAAACCGGTTACACCATGACGGCGGGACGTTGTTTGGTGACTGCCGCAAAGCGCGACGGGATGACGCTGATCGCCGTGACGCTCGATGATCGCGACGACTGGGACGATCACTGTGCGCTGTATGACTACGGCTTTTCGCATTATGCGGCGCTCGCGCCCGAAAAGACCTTTGATATCCGAACACCGGTTGCAGGCGGCATCCATGACGAAGCCGCGGTCTATGCAGAGCAGAACCGATCGGTCATTCTCCCGCGCGACAGTCTTGGAAAGGTGAAAACGACGATTGAGCTGCCGCCGTTTTTATACGCCCCCTTAGTGAGAGATATGCCGGTCGGGAAAATCAAATATACTGTAGACGGCAAGACGGTGGGAGAGATCCCGCTGCTCTGCGCCGATAATATCGCTTATGACAGCCGCAAGCGCGGCTTTTTTGAATACATAGCAGACGTTTTAAAACTATGAGGTGCAATATGGCACAGTTAATAAGATTGCAGAAGATGCTCGCCGACTGCGGCGTTGCGTCCCGCAGAAAAAGTGAAGATCTGATACGCGCGGGCAGAGTGCGCGTCAACGGCAGGGTAGCTGAGATCGGTGACAAGGTCGATCCGGTGAACGACAAGGTTTACGTCGGCAAACGCCGCGTGACCGGTACGGCGCGCCCACAGCTCAGGTACATCATGCTCAATAAGCCCCGCGGGGTGCTGACGACGATGAGTGATGAAAAAGGCAGAAAATGTGTAGCGGATCTGGTCAAAGATATTCCCGAGCGCATCTATCCCATCGGTCGGCTTGACCGCGACAGCGAGGGGATGCTCCTGCTCACCAATGACGGCAAATTTGCCAACCACATCATGCATCCGAAGAAGCACGTCAACAAGGTCTACCGCGTGACGGTGCGTCCGAATATCAACGACGAGCAGGTGAACAAGCTCGAAAGCGGCGTTGTCATCGACGGCAGAAAGACCGCTCCCGCACAGGTACGCGTCGTCAGCAGGGAAGAGGGGCGATCTGTATTAGAGGTCGTCATCCGCGAGGGACGTAATCGCCAGATCCGCAAGATGTGCGACACGGTCGGCTTGGAGGTCGCGCGGCTCAAGCGCATCGCGATCGGCACGGTCAAATTAGGCGGGCTGAGATCGGGAATGTACCGCGATCTGACCGATTTTGAGGTCAAAAAATTATCCGCAGACCCGAATCCGAACAAACTCTTTGAGGTGGAATGAAATGTTAGTTGTTAAACCGGACGTCAATAATGAACAGAGTGAGATCAAAACGCTCAACGCCTATGTCGATGATGCGCCTGCGGGCTTTATCAAATTCCACTTAAGGGGCTTTATTATCGTGATCGATGAGCTCCTGCCTCTGCCGGAGAATCCCGCTTCTATGGACGCCGAGACCTTTACGCTTCTCGATACCGTCATCCGCTCCTTAGGCTCTTACGGGCTGAACCACAGCTGTTTTTATCTCGAGTGCGAGAATCCGATGCTGTATCCGACCCTCGAACAGCTCCGCTTTTCGATGAAGGATGGCATGATGAAATCGACCCTCGCTGAGGTGCTGAAATCCTGCGGACATTAATACTATCAAAATCAAGTGCGTGATCTCAGTAAAGGATTTCGCACTTTTTTCTTGTAATTTGCGCGAATCTGTTATATAATATACAATGACTTAATTTGGAGGTCAGCACGGATGCTGTTCATTCAGCCCGTCGGCTGACAACAGGAGGTATGTATATGAGTAAGGAAAAGCTCTCGTCCTATGATGTGCTGGGCACATTCTTTGACGAAGGCAGCTTTACCGAGACCGACGCTTATTTAAAAAGCGATTCGGGCGACGCTGAGGCGGTGGCCGGCTTCGGTACCGTAGACGGCGTTCCGGTATTTGCGTTCGCTCAGAACGTTGACGCTTGCGGCGGCGCGATGAGTAAGGCGCAGTCGAAAAAAATCACAAAGCTGTATAACGCGGCGTTAAAGGTCGGCGCGCCGGTCGTAGGGTTCTACGATTCTGTCGGCGGCAGGCTGGAGCAGAAGTATGATCTGCTGTCTGCGTACGGCGATATCTTAAGAAAGTCCGCAAAGCTTTCCGGCGTTGTTCCGCAGATCTCTGTGATCCTCGGCAACTGCATGGGGACTGCGGCGCTGATCGCGGCTTCTGCCGATTATATCATCATGGAGAAGGACGCGAAGCTCTCCGTCAATACTGACGGCAAGGGCGCTTGCTCCGGATGTAATACGAAGAACGGCGTTGCATCGTTTGTCTGTGAGGGCAAGGATGCGGCGATCGATAAGGCGAAGGCGCTGCTCAGCTACTTCCCGACCAATAACCTCGAGGCGGCTCCTGCATTCGAGAGCGCTCCGGCGTATGAGAATCCCGAAAAGCTGCCCAAGGTGATCGCGGACAGCGATTCTCTGCTGTGTGTCGGCAGCGGCTACGGCGAAGGCGTCTGCACTGCGTTTGGTCGCGTAGACGGCAATCCCGTCGGCTTTGTTGTGACCCACGGCGGCAATATCTCAGCCGATGCCGCGCAGAAGATCGCGAAGCACGTGCGTTTCTGCGACGCGTTCTCGCTTCCGCTGATCACGCTGGTCGACGCGAAGGATTTCGAGAGCATCAGGGATGCATCTACACTGGTTTCTGCCTATGCGGACGCGACTACTGCAAAGATCTCCGTTATCAACGGTACGGCAGTCGGTGCGGTCTATATCGCGCTTGCGGGCGCGACCTCGGGTGCGGATATCGTTTACGCACTGCCCGAGGCGATCGTATCTCCCGTTGCTCCCAAGGCGGCGGCGTTTATCCTCGATCCCTCGATCGCAGACGCGCCGTTTGATCAGCAGGATGCGCTGATCGACAGCTACATCAAACAGAACCTCACCGCGGCAAAGGCTGCCGAGGACGGATACATCGACGACATCGCAGAGGGCGCAGAGCTGCGTGACAAGATCATCGCCGCGCTGAATATGCTCAGCTCCAAGCGTGTCGCTGCTTTACCGAAAAAGCATAATACCAAATAAGAAGGGGAATTAATATGAAAAATCTGAGAATCACCGTTAACGGTACCGCCTATGACGTACAGGTAGAAGAACTCGGCGAGAGCGCAGGAACTGCGGTTCAAACTCCTGCAGCGCCCGCTGCTCCTAAAGCCGCACCTGCAAAGAAAGCCTCTCCTGCGGCAGGCGCAGGCGAGCCTGTAGTCGCTCCCATGCCCGGTACCATCCTTTCCGTTAATGTCACCGCAGGTCAGGCTGTCAAGTCCGGCGACGTCCTCGTTATCCTCGAGGCGATGAAGATGGAAAACGAGATCAAAGCTCCCAAGGACGGCACTGTCAGCTCTGTCGTCGTATCCAAGGGCGAGAGCGTCGATACCGGCGCTACCTTAGTTACCTTAGCGTAAACAGGAGCATCGAACTATGAGCAAGAAGATTTTAATTACCGAGACAGCGCTGCGCGACGCGCATCAAAGCCTGATCGCGACCCGTATGACGACCGAGGAAATGCTGCCGATCCTCGACAAGATGGACAAAATCGGCTATCACTCCCTCGAGTGCTGGGGCGGCGCGACCTTTGACAGCTGTCTGAGATTTTTGAACGAGGACCCGTGGCAGAGATTGCGCACGATCCGCGACCACTGCAAGAATACCAAGCTCCAAATGCTGTTCCGCGGTCAGAATATGCTGGGCTACCGCCACTATGCCGACGACGTTCTGGATTATTTTGTCCAGCGTTCCGTTGCCAACGGTATCGATATCATCCGTATTTTTGACGCGCTGAACGATATCAAGAACCTCCAGTCCGCGATCAAAGCGGCAAAGAAAGAGGGCGCTCACGCACAGGTAGCGATCAGCTATACCACCGGTCCTGTCTTTACTGACGAATACTATGTGGAGTATGCGAAGCGCATCGCCGATGCAGGCGCGGATTCGATCTGCATCAAGGATATGGCGGCGCTGCTGACCCCCTACCGCACCGAAAAGCTCGTTAAGGCGATCAAGGCGGAAGTCGATCTGCCCCTGCAGCTGCACACCCATTACACCTCCGGTCTTGCCTCTATGTGCCTGTTAAAGGGCGTCGAGGCAGGCGTTGATATCATCGATACCGCGATCTCTCCGCTGGCGCTGGGCACCTCTCACGCGCCGACAGAGTCGATGGTCGCCGCGTTCATGGGTACCGAATATGACACGGGCATTGACCTTGAAGCGCTGACCGAGATCCGCGATTACTTTATGACCCTGCGTCAGAAGTACCTCGACAGCGGTTTGCTTGACCCGAAGATGCTCGCGACTGACGCGAACGCTCTGATCTATCAGGTTCCCGGCGGTATGCTGTCGAACCTCTTAAGCCAGCTCAAGCAGGCGGGCAAGGAGGAGAAGCTCACCGAGGTTCTGCAGGAAGTCCCGCGCGTCCGCTCTGACGCCGGTTATCCGCCGCTCGTCACCCCGACCTCCCAGATCGTCGGCACACAGGCGGTATTCAACGTCGTTACCGGCGAGCGCTACAAGATGTGCACCAACGAGTTCAAGGATCTGGTCGCCGGCAAGTACGGTACAACTCCGCTGCCGGTCGATCCCGATTTCCGCAAGTCGATCATCGGCGATATGCAGCCGGTCGACTGCCGTCCCGCGGATCTGCTCGAGCCGGAGCTCGAAAAACTCCGCAGCGAGATCCCGCAGTATATCGAGCAGGAAGAGGACGTATTGAGCTACGCCCAGTTCCCGAAGGTTGCGATCGACTTCTTTAAGAAGCGCCGCAATTCAGAGCTCGGCATCAACTCCGATCTTGTTGATACGGAAAACAAGATCCACCCAGTGTAAGCAGTTTGAAGCTGCACCCGGTTCCGCCGAAGCATGATGCTTCACCCTTTTCCGCCTATTGAAAAGTGTACCTTTTACTGAAATTCAGCAACGGCGGGTCAAAATGACATTTTCAGTAAGTATAATATCCCACGGTTTTACGATCGTGGGATATTTTTTGGTATGACGGGCATATCAATGCTCTGTGGTGAAAGTCCACCGAGGCGTAGTTACCGACGAACTCAAAAGCGACTCCCAAGGTTTGTATCGTGA
>CACYPH010000059.1 GCA_902776185.1 uncultured Ruminococcus sp. | reverse complement strand
GGTCAGTCGGTTACTCCTCTTATTGTAGCTTAGGCTAAAGACAGATGAAAGCCAGACTGGCTGCCTGGCTTTCCGGTCTGATTATATTGTAATAGAAAGAAACTGACGAGGAGGGATAATATGGTCAACGTACTGTTCTGCGGCAACAGCGGCGTATTCGACGGCTTTCTGACCTGCGCGCTGTCGCTGATGAAGCGTACCGATTCCAAAGAACCCTTCGCGTTTTACATCTATACCATGGAGCTGCCCCGGCTGAGCGAGAAGTACACCGGGCTGACAGAGGATGAGGCCGCGCTTTTTGAGCGCACCGTCAAGGGATACAATCCAGAAAACACCGTGAAGGTCTACGACGTGACCGACCTGTACGAGCAGGAATTCGCCCATTGTCCGAACGAGGGCGCCTACTGCTCGCCCTACACGCTGATCCGATTGCTCGCCGATCTGGTGGACGGGATGCCCGACAAGCTGCTCTACCTCGACGCGGACGTTCTCTTTAACCGTGACGTTCACCTTTTGTACGACATGGATATCAGCGGGTATGAGTATGCCGCCGCGCGCGATCACTACGGCAAGTACCTGATCTATCCGAACTACATCAACGCGGGCGTCCTGCTCTTCAATATGAAAGAGATGAAAAGGACGGGGATCTTTCGAAAAGCGCGGGAAATCCTGCGGCAAAAGAAGCTCGTCTTTGCCGACCAGAGCGCGCTGATCCGCTCGACGACCAAGCGGCGGGTACTGCCCCAGCGGTTCAATGACCAGAAATTCCTGCACAAGCACACCATCGTGCGGCATTTCTCAAAACGCCTGTTCTGGCTGCCGTATCCGCACACCGAGAACATCAAGCAGTGGCAGGTAGGCAAGGTACACAGCGTGTTCCGATATCACCAATTCGACGATATTCTCAGCGAGTATGAAAGGCTCCTTTTGGTAAAAGGAGCTGTCAGCAAAGCTGACTGAGGAATTGCAGTATTGAGCGTAACAACGTTACGCGACCAACTGATTAAAAAAGTTTCTCACGTGGCGCAAGCGTCACGCTCGATCAATCTTACAATTCATCTGTCGCCCATTCGGCGACACCTTCCTTTACCAAAGGAAGGCATTACGGAGGGTTAATATATGAACAAACAGTTTATTCCGATTTTTTATGCGTGTGACGAGGCGTTTCTGAAATTCACGATCGTTTCGATGCACTCGCTGATCACGAATGCCGCAAAGGATCGCTCCTATAAGCTGTACATCCTGCATACGGACATTTCTCCCGAAATGCAGAAAAAAGCGCTGGAGCTTGAGCAGGACGGCTTTGAGATCATCTTTACCGACGTCAGCGAGCATCTCGACGCGATCACCTCTACCCTGCCGATCCGCGACTACTATTCAAAGACCACCTACTTCCGCCTTTTCATCGCGGATATGTTCCCCGAGTACGACAAGGCGATATACATCGATTCCGACACCATCGTGCAGGGCGATATCAGCGAGCTGTACGATACCGACCCCGGCGAAAACTGGCTTTGCGCCTGTCACGAGCAGGCGATGGTTCAGGCGGATCACTACGGCACCTATGCGGAACAGGTCGTCGGCGTATCGCGCCACAACTACTTCAACGCCGGTATGCTGCTGATCAACTGTCAGCAGTGCCGCGATCGCGCCGTGCTGAAAAAATTCGGCGAAAAGCTCTCCGAATATGACTTTGTCGTCACACAGGACGAGGATTACCTCAACCTGATCTGTAAGGATCACATCAAATGGCTTGACCAGCGCTGGAACACCGAGGTCTACTGCGCGTTTGACTACCCGATCGAGGAGGCGAAGATCCTCCACTACATCATGGTCAGCAAGCCGTGGCACTACAAAGACTGCACCGGCGCGGATATCTTCTGGAAATATGCCGCCGAGACCTCTGTCTATCAGGATCTGCTGGATGTGCTGAACAACTACACCGATGAGGAACGCCGCCGCGACGAGCAGGTCATGGATAACCTCGTGGCGCTTGCCAAGCAGGAAACCTACCGCGACGATAACTATCAAAAGCAGCTCGATAACTCCAGACGCGCCAAGGACCGCGTCGAGATTCTCAAGAAGATCGAGCAGTTCGAGCGCGAGGGACGCTTCGGCGAGGACGTCGAGGAAGATCCGCCGTCACGCACGCTGATGCCCGACGAGATCGAATACGGCACCAAGACCGTCGCCCAGAAGGTCAAGAGCAAGATGGCGTTTGCCGCCGCAAGACGGTTTGTCAAATCGCTGATCGATGACAAAAAGCTGATCATCAAGGAGATCCGCGGCATCGAGAATTTCAAGAACCTCAACAGCGGCGCGATCATCACCTGCAACCACTTCAACGCCTTTGACAGCTTTGCGATCCAGCTTGCCTACGACGCCGCCGAACAGCCCGACCGACGCTTTTACCGCGTCATCCGCGAGGGAAACTACACCTCGTTCCCCGGCTTCTACGGCTATTTGATGCGCAACTGCGACACCCTGCCGCTGTCGTCCAATATGCACACGATGAAAAAATTCATGGCGGCTGTCGACGAGCTTCTGAAAGAGGGGCATTACATTCTCGTCTATCCCGAGCAGTCGATGTGGTGGAACTACCGCAAGCCCAAGCCCTTAAAGCAGGGCGCGTTCATCTTCGCCTATCGCAACGACGTACCGGTCCTGCCGTGCTTTATTACGATGAAGGACAGCGATATCATGGGCGAGGACGGCTTCTACATTCAGGAGTACACCATCCACGTCAGCGAGCCGATCTACCCCGACAAGTCCCTGCCCTACCGCGAGAGCGTCAAAGATCTGATGAACCGCAACTACAACCTCTGGAAGGACATTTATGAGACCGAGTATCAGATGCCGCTGGTATATGATACCGACCCCGACAAAGCGCCGAAGGGCGTCAAATAAGCCTTATAACATAGCGTGTTATATAAAGAAAGCCCGGTACTGCCGCACAATGCGGTGATACCGGACTTTTTTTGGCTTTCCCTCGGGGGGGGGAAGCTGTCAGGCTTTGCCTGACTGATGAGGGGCAAAGTTTTCTGTTTTCACCCCGGACTCAGTAAGGTTAAAAGCATAACAAACGTAGCAGAAAGGCTTGTCACTCTTTGTTGAATCAATCTGTATGAGAGGTCAGCCCCTCATCCACCGCTTACGCGGTCCCCCTTTTCCTTGCAGGAACGGCAACCCTTTTGGGCTTCGCCCATTTCCCCTAATAGGGGAATTTCCCTGAGGGGAAGGCTTTCTCATACCACAGCAGGAACGCGTAGATCGCGTAGATCCTGCCCCAATACTGCTCCTCGCCGCCGATGAAGCTGTCCCACAGCTCTCTGAGTACGGTCTGATCAAAGAACTGCTCGCTCGCATTGCCGAAAAGCGTCTGCTCAACAGGCTTGTTGAAGCGGCTGTCGGCGAGCCATTTGCGCACAGGTACGGGGAAACCGACCTTCTTGCGGAAGGCGACCTCCTCGGGCAGCTTTGACGACGCCGCCATGCGGAAGGTGATCTTGTTCTGCTCGCCCTCGAACTGGTACTCGGGCGGGATACGGCGGGCAACGTTGAAGAGCCGGATATCGCTGAACGGGGTATGCAGCTCGACGCCGCAGGCGGTGGAGGTGCGGTCGGTATTCAGGTAGATATCGCCCTCGAGCCACAGACGGATGTCCACGGTGAGCTTCTGTAACAGCGGCTCCATGCCCTGCACCTCGTTCCAGATCGGCGTGACGGGGTCTGCTGCCTTGACGGTATCATCGGGGTCGCGCATGAGGGTGCGCACGTAATCCTCGCTCATGATGTGGGAGCAGGTCAGGTAGGTCCACTCCTTCGGGATGACGCGCTTGTGGGCGTTGTAGCCGCCGAAAAACTCATCGATGCCCTCGCCGGAATACACGACCTTTGCGTGCTCGGCGACCGCCGCACAGCCGATCGAGAATGCCACGGCAGATGCGTCGCCGAGGGGCTGACCCATCTTGTCGATCGTCTCGGGGATGCGGGCGAAATATGCCTCGGGAGAGATCATCTTGACGCGGAAATCCTTGCCTAAGATCTCTGCGGTATGGCGCGCAAGGGCGGACTCGTCAAAGCCGCTTTCCTCATAGCCGACGGTGTTGGCGCAGACAGCGTCGCCCGCGGCGAGCAGGTAGGATGAATCCACGCCGCCGGAGAGGAAGGATTCTTTATAGGGAACTTCGCTGTCCTCGCGCTCTTCGGAGAGGATCTCGTCCACGACAGCGCAGATCTCGGCGGCAAAGTCCTCGGCGGACTTCGATCTATCCGGCTCAAAGATCGGTTTCCAGTAACGCGTCACCTCGGCGGATGTGCCGTCCCAGCTGAGATAACATCCGGGCGCGAGCTTATACACGCCCTCGTAAAAGGTCTCGGTGCCGATGGGATAGCCGTAGAACAGGTATTGCTGCAGCATCCGCTTATTCAGACGCTTGTCGTAACGCGCATCCGCGGCGATCTCGTTGATGTCGCCGGAGTAGAGCAGCTCGCCGCCTGCGGCCGCATAGAACAGGTGCTTCTGACCGACCTGATCGCGGAACACATACAGCTTCTCGCCGTCGTCGACAGCAAAGATGAACGCGCCGCAGAGGTGATCGGCGATATCTGTCCCCCATTTTTCAAAGCCTTTGACTATGATCGCTTCCTCACGTGCGTCACGGCTCAGCGGCAGGCTGACGCCGAGTTCTGCGCACAGCTTCTTATAATTGCGGATGTAGCCGCTGAACATTTTGAGCTGTATTTTCATAACCATTCCTCCGTATACAAAATCTTCGACAAAATTATAGCATTTTCACCCGACGCCGTCAATGATGATTTGAGTAGACAAGCGCGCGGATTTGGTGTATGATAGATGCGAGGCTGAGAGAACAGCCTCGGCTAAATTCGCGGGAAAGGTATCCCGCGAGCGAGATTCGGCTTTGCCGAGCTAAATTCCTGTCAGAGCTAAATTTGCGGACGCTGTCCGCAAGCGAAACGAGGTGTTCGTCATGATAGAGCATGGGAAAATCGCAGAGGATTTATTCAGACAGGGCTATAACTGCGCCCAGTCGGTATTGCTGGCATTCTCCGACATAACGGGACTTGACGATACATCTGCGGCGATGCTCGCTTCCTCCTTCGGCGGCGGGCTTTCCAGAATGCGCGAGGTCTGCGGCGCTGTCAGCGGCGCGGCGATGGTGCTGGGGATCGTCAAGGGTTACAGCGACCCGACCGATCAACAGGCGAAAAAGGCGCACTATCATCTGGTACAGGAGTTCGCCCGCCGATTCAAGGAGCGAAACGGTTCCATCGTGTGCCGTGAATTGCTCGCGGGAGCGGACGCCTCCGTCGGGGGAGATCCCGCCTTACGCACCGAGGCTTATTACAAAAAGCGCCCCTGTCCGAAGCTGGTCAGGATCGCGGCTGAGATCACGGATGACCTGCTGAACAGCCCGTAACAGGCACTTCTGCGGGATAGCCAAAATATCGTCATCATCGTACACACCCCCTGAAAGACGGCTTACCTAAGCGGTTTTCGGGGGATTCTTCGTATTTTTGAACATCGTCAACTTATCGTCACCTATCGTCAACACTGTCACCCCTAAGGGCTGTTTCTGACAGTACAAGCGCTTCTGTTAATATGAATGATTCTGTTAATACGCAAGACTTTGTTAAGTTCTGACGTTCCTGTTAATATACAGGTTTGTATCAAGCCTGACGCTCCTGTTAACACACAGGCATCCCTGTCAACATCATCTGCTCTGTTAACCCAAAAGCATTCTGTTAACCCCAAAGCACCTGTCAACCTCTTCCCTCTCTCTGATTACTTACGTACATCATCTTTGCGCATCCTGTCCGACCGGACGGATCACCGTCGACGATGTGTACGGTGGGTGACGATATGATGACGATAACCGTATTTTGGCTGTGTCCCTCAAAAACCGCATGACTAAGCCGTTTTTTCGATGGTGTGTACGATGTTGACGCTGTTTTGCCCCTCTGTGCAGTACAGCCGGTATTTATGCAGTCTGCACAACTGAAAGCGGTCGGATTTGGTACATCTGCCAACATTATTTCTTTAAAGGATTTTACCCCGATCTCGCGCGGTGAATTGTTGAAAATATGCAAAAGCGTCTTGACTTATCCCCGCGTTTCTACTATAATTTAACCAAGTAATTCTGATGCAGATACCGTCGAATTTTGCGGTATCATCATGATTATTTATCCGCTGTTTTCACCGGCAGGCGTTCTGCCGGCTATCAAATTTAAGGAGGAATTGCTTATGAATTACACAGCAGAAGTACTGAATATGTGTCCCGTTGCTAAGGGCGCGTATCACGGTCCCGCTCCCATCCCCGAGGAGGGCCAGTGGATCCAGGCAAAAGAAATCAAGGATATCTCCGGCTTTACCCACGGTATCGGCTGGTGTGCTCCCCAGCAGGGCGGCTGTAAGCTGACCCTGAACGTCAAGGACGGCGTCATCGAAGAGGCTCTGATCGAGACGATCGGCTGCTCCGGTATGACCCACTCCGCTGCGATGGCGGCTGAGATCCTCATCGGCAAGACCCTGCTCGAGGCGCTGAATACCGACCTCGTCTGCGACGCGATCAACACCGCGATGCGCGAGCTGTTCTTACAGATCGTTTACGGCAGAACCCAGAGCGCTTTCTCTGAGGGCGGCCTGCTGGTCGGCGCATCCCTCGAGGACCTCGGTAAAGGTCTGCGTTCTCAGGTAGGTACCATGTTCGCCACCCGCGAAAAAGGCCCCCGTTACCTCGAGATGACCGAAGGCTACTGCAACCGTGTCGCTCTCAACAGCGATAACGAGATCATCGGCTACGAGTTCATCAGCCTTGGCAAGATGATGGATTTCATCAAGGCAGGCATGGACGCGAACGAGGCTCTTGAAAAAGCCAAGGGTCACTACGGTCAGTTTGACAACGCGGCGAAGTATATCGACCCGCGTAAGGAATAATAAGGGAGGCGCACAGTATGGCTTTATTTGAAAACTACGATAGAAGAATCGAAAAAATCAACGGTGTGCTTGCCGAATACGGTATCGCTTCCGTAGAAGAAGCCCGCGAGATCTGCAAGGCCGCCGGCTTCGACCCCTATGAGATCGCCAAGGGCATCCAGCCCATCTGCTTTGAGAACGTTTGCTGGGCTTACTGCGTAGGCGCTGCGATCGCGCTGAAAGCCGGCGCAAAGAACGCTGAGGAAGCTGCCCGCTACATCGGTATCGGTCTGCAGAGCTTCTGTATCGACGGCTCTGTCGCCGAGAACCGCAAGGTCGGTATCGGCCACGGCAACCTCGCCGCAATGCTGCTTTCCAACGACACCAAGTGCTTTGCGTTCCTCGCAGGTCACGAATCCTTTGCAGCCGCAGAGGGCGCGATCGGTATCGTCCGCAACGCGAACAAGGTTCGCCAGCAGCCGCTCCGCGTTATCCTCAACGGACTGGGCAAGGACGCCGCTCAGATCATCTCCAGAATCAACGGCTTCACCTATGTTCAGACCAAGTTCGACTACTTCACCAATGAGCTGACCATCGTCAAGGAGACACGTTACTCCGACGGTGAGCGCGCAAATGTCCGCTGCTACGGCGCTGACGACGTCCGCGAGGGCGTTGCGATCATGCACAACGAGGGCGTTGACGTTTCCATCACCGGTAACTCTACCAACCCCACCCGCTTCCAGCATCCGGTCGCGGGCACCTATAAGAAGGAATGCAACGAGCAGGGCAAGAAGTACTTCTCCGTTGCATCCGGCGGCGGCACAGGCCGTACGCTCCATCCCGACAACATGGCTGCAGGTCCCGCTTCCTACGGCATGACTGACACCATGGGCCGTATGCACTCCGACGCGCAGTTCGCGGGCTCTTCGTCCGTACCGGCTCACGTCGAGATGATGGGCTTCCTCGGCATGGGCAACAACCCCATGGTCGGCGCGACCGTCGCAGTCGCAGTCGCTGTTCAGAACAGCCTGTAATCTGAACATCTAACCCGTCATCCCGAGCAAAGCTAAAGGAGCTTGCGCAGACAGCTGCGAGATGATTCCCCGACAAGCCCGGAATGACAACAACACAAACCACCGCCGCCGCAGAGAAATCTGCGGCGGTTTTTATGTGAAAACCTCTTGCAAATCTCACATAGATATGTTACGATTAAGTTGCCATCAAATAACAGTTGAATAATCTTTACGCATATTTTTTGCGCAATTGGGGATAGTGTTTTTATTTCACGATAAAAACACTATGCTCTATTCTGCTATCCCTTCTGCGTAATATGCGTAAATGTGATAACTGTTATTTGTTTGGCGACAATCGGAGCGAATGTGTTTTTTGGCGCATAACTTCGGTTCAATATCATTAAGTTAGCAGAATAAGAAAAGAAAAAATCCAGCCGAGAAGAGATTCACGGCTGGATTTTTGAATAGCGGGCACAACAACAAGACCGACGGCAAAGTCAGTCAAAAAGAAGTATTGAATCAA
>CACYPH010000058.1 GCA_902776185.1 uncultured Ruminococcus sp. | reverse complement strand
ATCTTAGACAGCATACTTTGAAATTGAGTTGAACCGCCGTATGCCGAACGGCACGTACGGTGGTGTGAGAGGGCGGAGTGATTCCGCCCTACTCGATTCTTATTGACAGCGACGGTGATTTGGTATATGATTGGTGGTAGATTATGATTTGAGGTGCGTTATGGAAAGAATCTGTACAAAATGCGGAAATCCGATTGACGAAGGCGACAGCTTCTGCGATGTTTGCGGGGCAAAGTTTGAGGAGACTCAAACCGAAGAAAAGGTCGCGGTCGGCGTAAAGGCGCATGATAATGAAGCGGCGGCTGAAAAGAAGCCTGCCGGCGCGAACCGCGATCAAGCGCTCGGCTTTGTCAAACAGCATAAGGAGAAGGTGATCTTTGTCGCGGTCGCGGTCGCTGTGATCCTGATCGGCGTGATCATCGTGAGCATGATTGCTGCGAATACGCCCGAGGCAGCGCTGAAAAAAGCGATCGGATATCGCCTGAGCGGAAATGTGAATGGCTCGGTATCGATCGATTACGAGAGCAATTTCAGCAAGGCGGAAACACAGTCACAGGCGCTCTCAAGATTGAAGGGCAACGCTGATTTGACGACCAAGCGCAACACAGCGCTCAAAATTGAGATCACTGCCGAGTCGCGTGTAAAGGATGACAAAACAGCAAACACGACGGATCTAACCAACCGCGTCAGCGAGCTGAGCGCCGGCTATAACGATACGGATAAGATCACCGATATCCGCAATCTTTCGTATAATCTGATCGACGAAAATGACGAGGTCAAGATGAGCGGTACGGCTCAGGCGATCAAGGTGAACGGCAAGTGGTATATCTTAGGCGTGGCGCAGGTCGCGCTGAACTTCTGATAAGCGGGGAGCAGCGAATGGCTAAAGTATGTCCGAATTGCGGCAACGAACTCAAGGATAAATCCACCTTCTGCGGCAAATGCGGCAGTAAGTGGGACGAAAAAACAAAAAAGACCGTGAAAAAACCTGTACCGAAAAGCTTTTCCGGGATTTTTGCGGCATATAAAAAGTGGTTCATCGGTGCGGGAGCACTGCTGTTGGCAGCGGTATTACTGCTGATCATCATCAATCCCGCCAACAGTCCGAAAGCGGTATTCAACCGTTACCTCGACTGCCTGCACAGCCAGAACGAGCAGGCGTTCCGCGAGATCTCCTACGAGGCGAATTTTTCCGCGGCTTCGACTGCCGATAATGCTGCCGAAAGCTACAAGGCGCGGTTTTTGAGCGCGGACGCGAGTTACAAAAGCGGCGGTAAGGTGGATCTGCTGAAGGGTACCGAGATCAGGATCATCAAGGCAGAAACGCCCAAGCAGAGCGAGATCGCGACAAGAAGGTCTTCGTTATCGGAGCTTTTCCGCAATACCGCGCGAATCACCGATATCCGCAATATCACCTTTGAGATCAAGCGCGGCGAGACGACCTCGACCGGCACGGCGGAGCTGATCTGCGTGACCGGTAAATGGTACATCGGCGACGTTCTGGGAATATAATCAACGATCATGAGCCTTCCGTGCGGAAGGCTCTTACTTTTAGAAAACAGCGGCGGTTAATGACAGTTTTTTAATAATTCTAAATAAGAAAATAAAATAATATCATTAGGGGTATGATAGGATGAAGGGAGTAGAACACAATAGCCGATAATGAGTCATTTTCGGTGTGAAGCAGTTTATAGCGAGCAGATTTATGTCTGATCGCGAAAAAACCACAGTGAATACTGACGTATTCACGAGGATTTTGACAAAGAGCAGGCTTAAATCTGCCGCTATAAACCTATTGGGGTTCAATTCCCTTTATCCTAAGGAAAAGAATGTGAAATTTTGCCGGAGAGGCAGAGGATAAGAATGAAAAAGGAAAAATCCGGACAAGATCTACCGAAAAAGGAACAAGAAAATAACATATCGGATATAAGCAAGCCGCAGGCTGAGGATACAGAGAAAGAAAAATCGGCGAAGAGCAAGCTCAAAAAGCTGCTGACCGCCGTTTTGATCGCAGTGCTGATTGCGGTGATCGGCGTCGGGGGCTGGGGACTTTCCTACTGCATCTATCAGTATATGTACGAAAGCACCGGATCAAATTCGATCGTTGCCGACGATATCTATGTCAACGACGTTGCTCTCGGCGGGATGACCATGGACGAGGCGCGCGAGGCGATCACGGGGATCGAGGAAGAGATGGCGGCGCAGGTGAAGGTCGACGTCACCGCCGGCGATCAGACCCTGCATCTGACCAAGGAGGAATTCCCGTGCAGCTTTGACAGCGACGCGGTTTTTGAGCAGATCAGGGAGTATTCCGCCGAAAAGGGCTTTGATAAAGAAGAACAGCGATATCAGATCACGATGACGACGGACACCTCGGCGATCGACAGTATTGCCGAGAAACTGGCAGAGGAAGTCTATGTTGAGCCAGTTGACGCGCGGGTGAAAAAATTCAAGCCGAGCGCTGACAATATGTTTACCTATCAGGAGGAAAAAGCCGGTCGTCAGCTGGATAAGGACGATCTGATCAAACAGCTCAAGGGCGTTTTCAAGGACGGAGGGCTGTCCGGCAGCGTCAAGGCGAAGATCGACGCGATCGAACCCTCGATGACCGCCGCGTATCTGCAGAATAACATTGTCAAGCTGTCGTCGTTTTCGACCGAATCCTCTAACAACGATAACGGCAATCATAATATGAAGATCTCCCTCAAGGCATGCAACGGCTCTGTCATCGAGCCGGGCGAGACTTGGTCGTTCAACGACTGTACGGGCGATTCGAATCTGGAATCGAACGGCTATAAGGAGGCGGGCGTTATCGTTGACGGCAAGTCCGGCACGGGTATCGGCGGCGGGATCTGTCAGTCGTCCACCACCATCTATAATGCGGCGATCCTCTGCGGCATGGACATCGAGGAGCGGTACTGCCACTATTTCAAGTCGACGTATATCGACGCCGGCCGCGATGCGACGATCGACTACGGCAACCTCGATCTGAAGCTGAGCAATCCGTTCAGCTATCAGCTGTTCATGAAGTGCTGGATGTCGGGGACAAAGCTGACCTGCGAGATCTACGGCCTGCCGAATTCAGAGTTCGATCAGATCAAGGTGACGACCTCCGATCCCACAACGAAGGGTAATTCGTATACCGTCAAGGCGTGGCGGACGTATTACCTGGGCGGCGAGAAGATCAGAAAAGAAGAGCTGCCCGAATCGACCTATTATACCAAATAAGCGCATAAAACAACTCCCCTTTGCGAAATGATCGCAGAGGGGAGATCCTTTCATCATGCGGTTAAAAATCCAGTGCCGAGAGAGCGGTGGTGACCGCTTCATCGGAGATGTTGCAGTAAAGGCGGTGCATCGGAACGGATTCGATCAGTCTGCCGAGCATATCGACCAGGGCGGCGGTATCCTCTCTACCGCGCGGGATGACGGTCTGCTGCATCAAGAGGCTCAGGGCGGTGATGCTGTCGACGGGCTCGACGGAATTCTCAGGCGCCTGCGCGAGGAAAAAGACGGCGCCGATCGGGGCGCTGGTGTTCGTGCCGCGGCCGTGTTTGCCGCGCCACGGGGTGCCGTAGATGGTGAAGCCGTCGGCATCTTCGCGCACTAAGGGCTTGTCGTCGTTGATGATCTCGACAGAGTCGCCGAAATGCTGTTTCCACAAGGCGGCATGAGTGCTTTTGCCCGTTCCCGAGGGAGCGGTGAAGATGATCGCCTTGCCGCGGTATTTCAGACATGAACAGTGCAGGAAAAATCCTCCGCGGCGGATGATATAGTCACACAGCACGCGCAGGACGGCGATGGATTCGCACCCTGCGTCGCCCAGCTTTTCGCCGTGGATCTTGACGTTCAGCGACTGCTCGTAGTCGATCATTTCGTCGGTGATATTGATCAAAAGCTCATAGTCGGTATCGTCGACAGCGTAGTCGGCGAGATATTTTTTTGTATATTCATAGCGTGGTTCAACAGCGATATTCATCCCTGCGATTCGGTAGACTTGCATATACACCTCGTATCAGAGTATGCTCAATTGCAGTACGGCGGCGATCAGAAGCACTGCACCGTCGGCAATCAGACATATTTTCGTCGGAATCCGCTGTATCAGCGCACCGAGCTTTTTCAGCGGGAGCGAGAAGATGCTCAGCGACAGCAGGATCGCCAGTCCTGCCGCGGCAACGATCATGACATACTTCCACATCGGATCGCCCAGCGAAACAAGCATATCCATCACGTCCGAATACCATAGTATCAGGACGATGGGATAATGCCAGAAATACACGCCGAGGGTATTGCGTCCCATGTGGGTCAAAACGGGGAATTTGCGGTTCGGGACGCACGCGATGACAGAGATGATCAGCACGGCGGAGATCCCGCAGCAGAGCAGACGGTGCCAGAAAGTACAGCCCTCGATCGGCACGGCGCTGTAGGGGTTCTCGCCGGTGAACAGCATCCGCAGGGGATAGATGACCTCGCGCTCGCGGAAGCAGATGACAAAATAGATGAAGATGAACGCGACGCCGGCGAGCTTGACGTTGAGCCGGTGGGTGAAGCGGCGCACCTTCATCGGGGTCAGATAATATCCCGTCGCGTAGAAGGGCAGGAACACCAAAAAGCGCATGAGGTAATGATCATGACCGATCGGCAGAAATCCGGCGGCAACGCTGATGATGATCGCCGCCGCAAGTACGATGCAGCGGTTGACGCGGCGCAAGGGGTACATCAGCAGCATGTAGCCTGCGATTACAAAGAGATACCATTCCATGCCGGAATCGCTGAGAAAATCAAAGCGGACGTTATCGCCGTTAAGAATCCGTACAAGGAAGATCAACAGCTTGAGCAGGATGCTGAGCAAGAGATAAAAGCTGATTTTTTGAATATTCGGCTTGCGCGGAGGGTCATACTGTTTTTGGAATAGCCCGCTGAGAAAGACGAACAGCGGCGCGGTGAAGGAGGAGCTGAATACGAACCAACTGCGGAAGATATCGCTTTGGGCGGTGAACTCGTCCGCAAAGCTGCCGATGACGACCAAGATGATCGCGAGCAGCTTGATGTTATCATATTTGAAAATGCGGGGTTTTGATGCTTCTGTCATGGTTTGCTCCTGAACGCGTGTTGCTTGTTTTCCTGATTATACAATAATCGACAGAGAGTTGTCAATTATCCGGACAACAGTTTTCATTGACTATCGGGGCACGGTGTGATATAATACTTTTATCAGTTACCTGACATCAAGGTGCGCCTGAGTGAAAGGGACGACGATATCGATGAAAACCTGCCGTATGGGCGGGTCTGACGTGTTTGCCGTGCCTTTGGGTACGGCTTTTTTTGAGGTGCTGTCCAAGAATCGGAGCCTAAGGCGAACGATGATTGGCTAACAGCACCCATGCAAGGCTCTCTCAAGAATCGGTGCGCAAAGCGTGAACGATGATTGGCAGAGAGCTACTGCGATAACCGATTTCGGAGGGGAATATGGATACAAGAGTTGCTGTGATCAGCATCATCGTCGAGGACGACAGCTCGACGGCGGACATCAACAGACTGCTGTCGGATTTCTCGGACTATGTCATCGGCCGGATGGGCGTGCCGTATAAGGAACGCAGGGTTCGGCTGATCAGCGTAGCGGTCGACGCGCCGCAGGATAAGATCGCCGCGCTGAGCGGAAAGATCGGTTCGCTCGGCGGCGTCAGCGTCAAGACGGCGTACGCGTCGATATAATGAGAAATGAAATATTAGTAATTAGAAATTATTGTTATCGGCGAAAGTTGACATCTATCATTCATCATCAATCATTAATCATTAAGGAGTAATACTATGGCTGTTTACAATCCTGCGTCTTTGCACGCAGAGGAATTCATCAATGATGCGGAGATCCGCGAGACCCTCGCTTATGCCGAGGCGAATAAGAATAACATGGAGCTGATCAACGAGATCCTCGAGAAAGCGCGTCCGATCCCGACGGCGACCGGATGCCGCTGCAACGGCCTCAGCCACCGCGAGGCGTCCGTTCTGCTCGCGTGCGACGATCCCGAGGTGGAGCAGAGGATCTACGAGATCGCCGAGGAGATCAAACTGGCGTTCTACGGCAACCGCATCGTTATCTTTGCGCCGCTGTACCTCTCGAATTACTGTGTCAACGGGTGCGTTTACTGCCCCTATCACATGAAGAACAAGACCATCCCGCGCCGCAAGCTGACGCAGGAGGAGATCAAAAAAGAGGTCATCGCCCTGCAGGATATGGGTCACAAGCGCCTTGCGATCGAAAGCGGCGAAGATCCGGTGAACAATCCGATCGAGTACATCCTCGAGTGTATCAAGACCATCTACAGCGTCCATCATAAGAACGGCGACATTCGCCGCGTGAATGTCAATATCGCCGCGACGACCGTCGAGAACTACCGCAAATTAAAGGACGCGGGGATCGGCACGTATATCCTGTTCCAGGAGACCTATCATAAGGAAAGCTATCTTAAGCTGCATCCCACAGGCCCGAAGCATGATTATGACTACCATACCGAGGCGATGGACCGCGCGATGGATGGCGGCATTGATGACGTCGGCTTAGGCGTGCTGTTCGGATTGGAGCTGTACAAATACGAATTCGCGGGACTGTTGATGCACGCAGAGCATCTGGAGGCTGTCCACGGCGTCGGTCCGCACACGATCTCCGTACCGCGCGTCAAGCGTGCCGGCGATATCGACCCCGATGAATTCGACGGAGGTATCTCGGACGAGATCTTCGAAAAAATCACCGCCTGTATCCGTCTGGCGGTTCCCTATACCGGTATTATTATCTCGACGCGAGAGAGCGAGCAGGTGCGCTCTAAGCTGTTGCGGCTGGGCGTCAGCCAGGTATCCGGCGGCTCGCGCACCTCTGTCGGCGGCTATGCCGAGGAGGAACGTCCGCATGATACGGAGCAGTTCGACGTCAGCGATCAGCGCACGCTGGACGAGGTCGTTAAGTGGCTGATGGATAACGGACACATCCCGAGCTTCTGTACCGCGTGCTACCGCGAGGGCAGAACCGGCGACCGCTTTATGTCGCTGTGCAAATCGGGTCAGATCCTCAATTGCTGTCATCCGAACGCACTGATGACGCTTGCCGAATATCTGGTGGATTACGCGTCGCCCGAAACCAAGAAAAAGGGCTTTGAGGTCATCGAGCAGGAGCTTGAGAAGATCCCGAAGGAAAAGGTGCGCGCGATCGCAAGACAGAATATCGAGGATATCAAGAGCTCGAACAGAAGAGATTTTAGATTCTGATCGTAAGTTTAGGTGGAATATGTCACTGAATACAACTGTTTCTGCCGAACGACCGCATATTGCCTTTTTCGGGCGGCGGAATGCCGGCAAATCCAGCGTAGTGAACGCTGTCACAAACCAAAAGATCTCGGTGGTCTCCGACACCCTCGGCACGACGACCGATCCGGTGAAGAAAGCGATGGAGCTGCTGCCGCTGGGACCCGTCGTGATCATCGATACGCCCGGCTTTGACGATGTCGGCGCGCTGGGTGAATTGCGCGTCGAGCGCACCCGAGAGGTCTTGCGAAAGACCGATATCGCAGTGCTGGTCGTGGACGGAACGCTCGGGCTGAGCGGCGCGGACAAGGCGCTCGTCGATGAGTTCAGGGAGCGGAAATTACCGTATCTCATCGTATATAACAAGGCTGATCTGCTCGGTGAAATACCGCAGGCGCGGGATGAGGAGATCTATATCAGCGCGCTGACCGGTGAGGGGATCGAAGCGCTCAAGGAGAAACTCGCGCTGATCGTCAAGGACGAGAAAAAGGAAAAGAAAATCGTTGCGGATTTAGTCGATCCCGGCGACACGGTGATTCTGGTCATCCCGATCGACGACGCCGCTCCCAAGGGCAGGATCATCCTGCCGCAGCAGCAGACATTGAGGGAACTGCTCGATCATCACTGCGCTGTGATCTGCTGTCAGCCGGAGGAGCTGAGCGCGGTGATCGCAGGGCTGAAAAATCCGCCTGCGCTGGTCATCACCGATTCGCAGGCGTTCGGCAGGGTCAGCAAGGACACGCCCGATAACATCCCGATGACGAGCTTTTCGGTGCTGTTCGCGCGGTATAAAGGGAAGCTTGCGAGCCTGATTTCCGGCGCTGAAACGCTCCAAAATCTCAAAGACGGCGACCGTGTGCTGATCAGCGAGGGCTGTACCCACCGCAGACAGTGCGGCGATATCGGAACGGTCAAGCTGCCCGCGTGGATCGAGGAATACTCCGGCGCAAAGCCGCAGTTTGAATTTACCAGCGGCGGGACGTTTCCCGATGATCTCGGCGATTATCGGCTGATCGTTCACTGCGGCGGCTGTATGCTCAACGAGAAAGAGATGCAGTATCGCCAGAAGGCGGCGAATGACGCCGGCGTGCCGATGGTGAACTACGGGATCGCGATCGCCAAGATGAACGGGATCCTCGACAGGGCGCTGAAACCGATCGACAATTGACTGTTGAAAATGAACAATTAATGGCGGGCGTTGCCCGTCATTTTCTTTGTTTTATAAGAAACTGCTCGTTTCTAATAATACTTAGTATGAGTTCCAATTTGCCGACAGCGGCGGGAGCGTCGTCCATCCGGGCGATTTCTCTGCTGTTTATTGAGGAACTCATCGTTTTGAACACGTGAATCTAATTCTGCAATAACTCTGTAACCTGAATAACAGCGATGAAATTATGGAGGAAGTTAGAAAGGTTGTTAAGGTCGTAAAGATTGCGC
>CACYPH010000057.1 GCA_902776185.1 uncultured Ruminococcus sp. | reverse complement strand
ATTAGCTTATAGATAATTCTCCTTTCTTTTTTGCGATAAGGTCTGAACATCCTTTTTTTGTAACAGATTGGAGAATTATTTTTATTAGTATAACTTTCGCCGCGCACCCGCATAGCGGGCGGTTCTTTGTACCGCTCTGACGAGCGGCACTGTCTAAAGACATTAACAAAATGCACCGGAGATCCGATGCATTCTGTCTTGGTACTGTTATTTTGAAAGCGTGACCTGTAATCTGTCGATGGTCTTGCCGAAAACGCCGGCGTAACCGTCCTGATTGCCGGAGGTCTCATTGTCATACTGCCAGGAGTAATAGCCGCCCGAGGTCGGTGATACGCGGTATTTTGCCTTGTAATACCCCTGTTCTTTCACGATATTATCCGGCGTATAATAATAGATTTCAACCGCGTCGATCTGACGTCCGCTGCCGGCATAGCCGTTATGATAATCGGAGAGGTTGTAGCCGCTGACATACGGCAGCCATTTGCCGCCCTTGATATGCACGCGGTAACGTACCCGTCCGGCAGTCGGCTTCATCGCGACGTCGGTGATCGGTTTGCCGATCACGCCGGCATAGTCGCTGAGGTCGTTGACTTCGCCGTACCACTTGCCCCCGGCGCGAACGCGGTACAGCATATGAGGCGTTGTGTCTGCAACGGGACCGGAAGAGCCGGAATAATCCGGTCTGCCGGCACAGGATACGACGCTCAAAGAGCGTACCCGCCGCATGACCTCGCCGTTATAGGACGAACCGGTGTTGCCCTCGATGGTCGTCAGCGTTCCGTCGGAATTGACCTTTTCGATGATACCTACATGATCGCTGACATAGGTTCCGGGAACCATGGTCGACGGCTCGTTGCTCCAATGGAAGAAAACAACGTCGCCTTTTTTGAAGCCCGAGGTAACCAGACGCTTTTTGTCCTGGAACGCCTTTGCCTGGACGCCGCAGTTCGCGGTTTTGGTATAGAGCAGCGAACGTGCGCCCGCCTCGTTGAATACCCACTGGACAAAGGTGACGCACCAGTCGTAGCCGCTTCCGGATACAACGCCTCCGTAGTACCAGGTGTTATACTTGCACTTCTTGATATCGGTAGCCTTAGTGCCGATCTGGGCGCGGGCTATCGAGATGATCTTATCGGCCGAAGTTGCCAAATGTTTCACTATCCTTTGCTTCAGGCAAGCCGCCGATGCTCATCAGGATCGACAGAATCGCCGAGAGCAGCGAAGCCGAAACCACTTCCACCCAGCTGACGTCGCTCATCAGCGCCGCGACGCCGATGGTCGCGGCTGCGGTCTGGGCAAAGGTTCTGACGGCGCGCCGTACGGCGGCCTTGAGCCAATCGGAAATTTTGATTTGTTTCATAATGCCCTCACTCCATACTATGCTTATTTTTCGTTTTTGACAAAATAATCAGGCGGTCATATGGCGCTCAGCAGTTCTTCCAAATCGCCGATCATACTGTCGATCTCTGTTTTTGAATAGACAGAGTTCTTTTTTGCAAGTTCAAAATAACCGCTATCGATTTTGATGCAAACACCGCCCTGCGCGAGAAAGACCTGACCCGCAGGCAAACCGTCGATATCATGATTATTGATGGTCGGAGCAAGATCCATTTTGGGTGAAAGCTCAGATGCAGTCGCCAGCTGCTTCCACGAGGATGTGTTTTCACACATCACCGGTTTCCCGTCAAAGGTTCTGCCGAACTGACCGAGATAGCCTGTCGTAATGCCCGGCTGAACGGTCGAAGGGTTGATATAGCTGCCGATATTCGCCGCCAGATCCGACGCGCGGATATTGTTGTCCAGCGGCATCGCGGCGATTCTGGTCGTCTTGTCGACCTTAGCGTCGAGCGCATTTTCGACAAACTCCTTGATCACGCCGTTTTGGACAGGATTAGAACTGCCGTCTGCCATCTCGCTGTCGACGGTAACGCCTGCGGTGATACTGCGCACGTACGTATCCGATTCGATATCGAAAACATACCAGTATCCGTCATCACCGATATACGGCGCGCTGCTGCGGATCTTTTCGCAAAACTCCGACAATCGCTCCTCGAGCTCTTCGCGCGCCACGTACTCGGGATCGCCGTCCTCGGAAAGCTCCGCGCTGCCGGCAATAATAAAGTAGTCACAGCTTGTGTGCAAAACCACGTCGTCGCTGTCGACGGATTTCACCTGAGCCATAACGATGCCCGGCTTCAGCAGATGGGATTTTCTGATGTTCCATGTCAGGACCAGATCGCTGCCGCTGACGGACTTTTCCAGCGGGATCACCCTGACAGAGTCGTCGTCAAATCTCAGACAGAGTGTGTAGCTGCCGCTGCCCGCCTCATGGTCAGGCAGGACGATGCGTTTCATGTTGACAAGATTGTCGCCTGCGAATCCGACAAATCTGTCTTCTTCGGGGATGATCAATTTCCCCGATTGGATTGTAATCATAGGATCACCTCCGCTATTGCCGAGAAAAAGAAAGAAGTTGCATAATACTATGCAACTTCCGAAAAGATTTGTATGATATTTGTTAAATAATATATTTTTTGATTGTCAGGATGTTATGCCCCTCCCTGTACTCGTAGGTCACATCATCCATGGTTTTCTTTGTCATGAAGATCCCCAGCCCGCCGATCTCGCGTTCCTCTGCAGAGAGGGTGATATCGGGGTCGGGCTTGGTCAGCGGATTATAGGGCACGCCGCTGTCGTCAAAGGTGATCTCGACCGAGGCGGGATCTTCGGGTAATTCAACGCTGATTTTTGCCGTACCCGTGCCGGGTGCATAGGCATAGCTCGCGATATTGATATAGATTTCCTCCACTGCGACGTCGATCTGCATTTTCGCCTTGATCGGGCAGGAGACGCCGCTGAGGATCTCTTCAACGAAAGCGATCACACGTTCAAGGTTTTCGACGGTCGCCTCCACCTCGATCTCATGACATCCGGGAGCCGCGTCATAGGCAGCCTCGAAGTCGAGCGAATCGACACGGTCGAGCAGCTCGATCAGCTCGCTTTTCCACAGATCCAGCGTTGCTTTATCGTCGGGATCATCGGGATGCAGATGACGGGTGCTCCAGTCGAGCAATCGAGTATATGCAACGCATCTGACCTTGTCCTCAACTGAGGTGACGACCGCTTTATCCGTCGTACCGAGATAGGCGCACAGCGTGCGGTACCAGAATTCGCGGGCAGTATCGGCGGAAAAGCCCTGATACTTTTCGATCACGGCGGGATCATGCTCGCCGAAGCCGATATAGGAATTGTACATCTGAGAGAACTCAAAGACCGGGTGCCCGACCGAGAGGGTATCCATATCGATCAAAAGCACCTCATCGCCCGCCAGAACGATATTCTGCGTATGGAAATCGCCGTGTACCATGGTGTTGCGCTCGGGGGTAGTATCGATCAGATCGAGGAGCTTTTTGCCGGAGGAATCCGGCAGAAGCGGCAGAATACGTCTTGCGCGCTGCTGATAGTCCTCTTTGATATGCGGGAGCTTTCCCTCCGGGACAACGGTCGCATGGAGCTTTTTGAGCAAATCGGCGTATTCCTTGACGCACCAGTCAAAGCGTTCGGGGGAGTTCGCGATGATACCGGCAAAGGAGGTCGCGTTGAGAAGCTCGAAAACCGTGCCGTAGCTGTCCCCCACCTTGACGACGTCATAGGAGATCGCAGTCGGAATGCCCGAGATCAGCGCCAGCCGCGCGACCTCTCGTTCATGTTGGATCTCAGGTAAGGCGTCGGCATGCTTATAGGTTTTGACAACGATATCCTGATTGAGGCGGTAGACCTTGCCGTTGGCGCCCTCGCCGATGACCTCACAGCCGTCGACAGAGATCACACGGTAGGCCTTCTCAACGGTCAGGATCTCGGTAAAGCCGGTCATCTCGAGCACATCGTAGACCTCGGGATTCACATTGGTCACGGTGAGCTGAGGATGCTTTTTCTTGATGCGAAGCAGTACGCGCAAGCCTGCGCTGGAGATGTATTCCAGCTTCTCGGCGTCGATGACGACCGCCGCTGAAGCCTTGCCCTCAAGCTGAGCAAACAGCTCTGCTTCTGTCTGAGGAGCATTACCGGAATCAACGCGGCCGCTCAGGGTGATTTTTACAACATCAGCCATCTTTTCTCTCCTTGTATTCCAGGCAAAGCATCGTCAGATCATCGAACTGCTCTGCGTCTTTCACAAAATCGTTCACAGCGTTTGTGACGTTATCCAGTATCTGTCGGGGAGATGCATCGGGATCGACATTGAGCGCGTCGATCATTCTGTCGGTCGTGAACAGCTTCTTGTCCGCATTCGTCGCCTCGGGTACGCCGTCGGTGTACAGGAACAGCTTATCACCGGGATCAAGCGTGATCTCATATTCTTTGTAGCGAACACCATCCATGCCGCCGATGACAAAGCCGTGTTTATCCTTGAACAGTTCAAACCTTCCGTTTGCGCGTCTGAGTGCGGGATATTCGTGCCCCGCGTTCGCCGCGGTCAGCTTGCCGGAGGACAGCTCCAGAATGCCCATCCAGACCGTCACGAACATTTCCTCCTGATTATGGTCACAGATCGCCTCGTTCATGCGGGTCAGCGTCTGTGCGGCGTTCATTCCCATCATCGCAAAATTCTGGAGGATAACCTTGGAGATCATCATGAACAGCGCGGCAGGGATTCCCTTGCCGGATACGTCCGCGATCACGATGCCTAAATGGTCATCGTCGATCATAAAGAAGTCGTAGAAGTCGCCGCCGACCTCCTTAGCGGGCGTCATCGAGGCGTAGATATCAAACTTCGTTCTGTCCGGGAAAGGCGGGAAATCATGGGGCAGCATCGACGCCTGGATCTTTGTCGCCAGCGAAAGCTCCGTCCCGATGCGTTCTTTCTCAGCGGTCAGAGCGGTCAGATTATCAACATAGCTGACCATATCCGCTTCCATCTTTTCGATCGAGGTCGACAGGTTCAAAACTTCATCAAATTTACTGATCTCGCCGAGCGGCTCGCCCTTGCTGTTCTCCTGAGCAAAGCGGGTCGCTTCGTTCGATACCTTGCGGATCGGTTTGACGACCTGCTTGCGGATATAGATCGCGATCGTCACGGAGATCAGGACTGCCGCTATCAGGGTAAAGAGCGCGATTCGGATCAGGAATGCTCGGGTCACGGTTCTGATCTCGCGGATCGGACGCTGCATACACAGGATCGATACAACGTCGCCCGCGGAGTTCTTGACCGGCACCATCGTCGTGATGTGCGGATGCTGACCGTCGGTCGTATTGATGCGGTAGATCGTCTCGAAATCCGCTTCCTTATGATACAGCGCCTCGTATTTTTCGCGATACTCATCGTTGGTGGTATCGCGCTTGTGACCCAGCTCCCACGGCGTATAGGCAGAATTATCCACGTCATTGTTGACGGAATTGAAAACGGAAACAAATCGCCCGTAGTCGCTCGTATCGACCTTGATCACGTAGATCAGCGACACACTCATGCGCTTGCAGTACAGATCGAGATTTTTTGCGGTCTGGCTGTATTCCTCTGATTCTTTTCCCTCAAGGTAGTCGTCGATATGATCGCCCTTGACCAGCACCGATGCGGTATCCGCCATGTGATAGGTCGAGGTAGCGTACTCGTTTTTGAACGCGCCGGTAAAGCTGAGATAGCCGATGGTACTGACCGCGATACCAAAGATCAAAAGCACCAGCACAAATGCGCCGATAATATTGAGCGCCATGCGGGAACGCAGTTTTCGCAGAATTTTTTTCATGATTTCACACTCGCTTGATGCCGGATATCCTCCGGACATATTCGTACATATTAATGGTATCACAACCGCGGGGTGTTTGCAACCAAATTTTTCACCTCAACGACAGGATCCGATATAATAAAGCGCTATACTTCCTATTCATCAATTACAGGACCATATTTGTGTTATAATATAGGATAATTAAAAATATATAAAAATAATTAAAAAAAGTTGCAACAAAACCGCCTCTTCGCGCGTTATATATATGAAAGGGTTTTTATGGTAATGGTTTTGTTCACGATAGCCGACGACAGCTCGCGCAGCCGAAGGCTTGAGACGTATATCAAGGAAATAGCCGAAGATAACATGACCTCGCTCAGACTTCTGTATGAAGAAACGAGCGCAGGTGTCTATTCGTTTACCCTTTCGATGCTCAAAAACCGCGAGGACGCTGAGGACGCCCTGCAGGACGTCTACCTTTCCATCCACAAATCCGCCCATCTGTACAATCCGATCGGGAGACCGATGGAATGGATCATGACCGTCACGCGGAATATTTGTATCTCAAAGCTCCGCGACCGCAATAAAACAAAACCGCTCGACGATACGGACAAGCCGGCCGAGTTTCCTGAATTTGTCCGAAGCGAGAATCGAATCCTGCTCGGCGAGGCGATGAAGATCCTCACGGACGAAGAGAGAAAGGTCATCATCCTGAAAGCGGTCGCCGGGCTGAAGCATAAAGAGATCGCAACGGTGCTGGGAATGACCCCGTCGACAGTGCGAAGCAAATATCACCGGGCGATCAAAAGACTCAAACAATATCTGACGAGAGGAGGTGCGTTCCGTGAATAAACTGAGTAACAAAGACATCAACAATCTGCTGCGTGAGGCGTTCACGGACGCGGCTCCCGATAAGCAGGACGATATCATCCAAGCGGCAAAGGGGCATAATACTGCGCCGACCGTCAGCGTGACACAGGAAAACACGCGCGGTCAATATGCAAAGCCCGCCGCGCTGATCGCCGCCGCATCGGTGATCGTGATCGGCATCCTGTTTATATTGATCATGATGAACAGCAACAAGGCGTACTCAACCGTGATGATCGAAAGCGACACCTGCATCGAGATCGGGCTCAGCCGCGATCAACGCCCCGTCAGCATCAACGGCATAGATAATACGGGCATCCAGCTGGCGCGGCATATCGACAACGCGCAAACGCTGACGCAGGCGGTCGACAATATTCTCGACGCGATGCGCGACAGCGGCAGTCTGAACGAGAACAGCAACACGGTGCTGATCACCGCCGACGCGCCCGAAAACGCACAGGAGCTGCTCAGCGCATCCTTTGAAGCGGCAAAAGAAAGCTTTGACGACAGCGGCTATCAGGGCGCGATCCTGACCACCGTCGCCTCCGATAAAAAAGAAGTACAGCAGCTGGCGCACCGACATCATATCTCCGTCGGCAAGGCGGAAATGATCACGGATATCATCCGCAAGGACAAAACGCTCAGCTCGGCTTTGCTCAGCCGACTGTCCGTCAACGATCTGAACCTGCTGACCACCTTCCGCGGTATCCGCTATAAGGATATCGGCATCTTCGGCGTCTCGCGCGGATGCGTCGAACCTGACGAAGCGATCGCCTATGTCTGCAGCGAAGCGGGATTCACCGACAGCAACGCCGCCGTCACGATGAGCGTCAGCCCGTACGGACTGATCTACAGCGTCACCATCCACGGCAACAGCCGCGTCTATATCTATCGACTGGACGCACAGAACGGCGAGATCCTCACGGTATCGCAGGGCGAGGATCTGCAGTCGGCGCAGATGGCAGATAAAAACACGCCGACCCCTGCCCCGACAGAGAAGGAAACAGAATCGAAAACCGCGGCGACGCAAAGCGCGGGCAGTCCCGAGAACCTCTTCTCTCTGCTGAACGACGCACAGAACGGACAAACGCCGTCCGCCGCCGCACAAACCCCGCAGGACAATCGCACAACGCCGACGACTGCGCCGCCGCAAGCTCAGCAAGCGACCTCCTCCCCCGCGTCGCCAAAACCGCAAACGACGCAAAAGCAGGCGTCTCAATCTCAAAAGCAGCCGCAGCAGCAGACGCCGACACAAAAGCGCACGACGCCGACCTCCGCGCCGCGGGTGACGCAGACGGAAAAACCGCAGCCCGCGACCGCCGCACCGAAGCCGACGCAGGCATATACGCCGACCGAAGCGCCGAAGCCGACTGCCGCACCGACACAGCCGAAGACGGAGCCATCCATCTTTACCTCGGACAATTATCTGAAATACAGCGGCGGCATCAAGCATACCGATCCCCTTACCTCCTCGGCTAAACAGATCAGTATCCGCCGCATCAAAAACGGCTACAATCTCTTTTACGATCACACCGATTTCCCTTATTCCCCTGCCGGCACGCAAGGCGGCATTTCTGCACTCGTCTGTAACCGCGAGCAGTTCTGCCGCCTGACCGGCAGCACGGACAGCCGCTACGACGACAGCTACTTCAAGACCCACGCGCTGTACATCCACATGAACCGCGACGCAAACTACCACTGGATCAAATCCGTCGAGGCGGCATATATGCAGGGAGGCACGCTGTGTATCAAGAACAGCGAGCCTGTCGGCTACTACATCACGACCGACGCCGCCAATCCCGAACAGATCTACACCGTCGTCTACGAGCTGAACAAGTCCGATCTCGAGGACTTTACAAACATGGTTGAATATACCGACTGACAAAGCCTTCCCCTCGGGGGGAAGGGGGACCGCGTCAGCGGTGGATGAGGGGTCAACCTCGAGTCAATTTCCTTTAGTCCACTATTATATACCCGCCTTTGTGCGGTATCATCAAAGCATAAACCCATCTGCACTGTATTGACAAAGAAAGGAGCGAATACCATGAAACGATTGACTGCTGTTCTGCTGGCAGTGATCCTGCTGATTTCCCTTGTCCCGCTGAGCGCAAATGCGGCGACGAAGGACACGGCAGAGACCGCCGCGAGCACTGAACGAAAATTCCAGCTTCTGCTCGAAGATCTCGAGCTGGTTGATAACGTTCATCAGTCCGACCGCTATTTCTACGAGGAAATCGGACAGTACCCCGCAAAGAATCCCGAGTGGGTCCTGATCCGCGGCGGTCTGATTGATCTGTCCGCAAAGAACAACATCCAATACCAATACGCGACGATCGGCAACAAGCTGCTGCGCGCCAATGTCAACAGCTCGCCGTTC
>CACYPH010000056.1 GCA_902776185.1 uncultured Ruminococcus sp. | reverse complement strand
CGATACAAACCTTGGGAGTCGCTTTTGAGTTCGTCGGTAACTACGCCTCGGTGGACTTTCACCACAGAGCATTGATATGCCCGTCATACCAAAAAACCGATCGGGTTTCCCCGACCGGTTTCACTCAATTCAATATCGATCAAAGACCAAGCGAGCCAATCTGAGAGCTTCATCGCTGCCCATGCCCTTGATATACCACTTGCCGCCGACCTTGACTGCATAGCAGGTTTCTTCGCTGCCGGACATACCCATTACGCCGGAAACGGAGTAAGTCAACTCATGGATCTCAGAGATCTTATCGGTATCCTTGTAGCTGTAGCTCCAATCCTCTTTCAGCTCATCGACCTTCGCCTGATCGAGCTTCTCGTCTTTGGTAACGTTCAGCTTTGCGCTGCCGATCATGGACTTCATCATGTTGACCATTTCTTTGTTATCGTTGATCTGCTTTTCAGCTTCCTGGATCTGCTTGTTGATAGAATCGCTGGTCGCGTCCTTATCGAACTGCATCTCGTAGTTCAGCTGAGCGACCTGCTTGACATTCAGGTTCTTCGCGCCGTTGAAGGCTTTCTCAAGCGCGCCCTTGGGGCTGTTGGAAGCACAGCTGCCGATGATGATGCAAAGGACGATGATCAGCACGAGAACGACCGCGCCGCCGATGAAGAAGATCTTCTTATCCTTAACGAACTGCAGGACATTCTGCAGAGGATTCTTTTTCTCTGCAACAGCAGTGCCGTACTGAGGAGCGCCGTACTGCGGAGCCTGATACTGCTGGGGAGCGCCGTACTGCGGAGCAGCGGGAGCCTGATACTGCTGAGGAGCAGCAGGAGCCTGGTACTCGGGAGCAGCGGGCGCCTGATACTCAGGAGCAGCCGGAGCCTGATACTCGGGAGCTGCGGGAGCCTGATACTCAGGAGCTGCGGGAGCCTGCGGAGCAGCAGGAGCTGCAGGAGCCTCAAAAGCCTTGCCGCACTTGTCGCAGAAAGCAGCGGAATCGTCTAACATATTACCGCAATTCTGACAGAATTTTGACATAAACATACCTCATTTCATTATATTTGAATTCTGGCAGTATTAATCATACATGAAAAAGCGCCATCCGTCAAGGCGAAATAGCGGATTTCGGTGAATTGCCTAAATATCCTGCCGATCTGTCGCAAGAAAGCGCACTGAGCGGAAATAATTACTGATACAGTAAAAGAAAAGGAGACGCTCAGCGTCTCCCCTATGATCATTGATTCCAAAGCTCATCGCCCATATAACAATACCACGCGCCGTCGACACAGATCATCTCAACGTCCTTCTCAACCTGTGCATCGGCCAGAGTGTCGGAATCGATCGTATATTTCAGCTTGATGATCTCGGTGATTTTATCGGTATCGCGGAACTTTTCCGCAAGCTCGGCGATCCGCGCCGACAGCTCGTCCGCCGATAAAGTCGTTTTCTCGAGGATATGGTATTTCAGATCCTTCAAGCCTTCCTTATACTCCTCCAGCTCTTCCTCGTCCAGCGCGGCTTTTGCATCGTTCGCCGTCTTCACCACCGCATCCTTATCAATATCCGCGCCGAAGTTGACGGTATATTCCACCGACGCCATCGCGTCGATGTCATAGGCTTTGTCCGCCTCAAACGCCTTGCTGAACGCCTCTTCTGCGGCAGTCATGCTGTCGACCTGAGAGACCGCGTCATCCTTTTTATCGCCGGAGGTCTGATCCTCGTCATTCTTTTCTCCGCAGGCGGCAAGCGCAAAAACCATCATCAAAGCGCACAGCAGCGCGACCCATTTTTTGATCATTTCCGAGTTCTCCTGTCTGAATCTCACTTCGTCATAAACAGCACGCCGAGCGTATTCGGTCCGCAATGGCTCGAAATGGTACACGATGCGCGCGTCACATGGATCTCCTTGAAGATATTCTTCGCCTTTAACGCCTCATACACCGCGTCAACGTATTCCTGATTCGCGCCCGCATGGGTGATGAACACGCGATCGGTGTCGATATCGTCATACTTTTTCAGGGTGTCCTCCATATACTGGAGCAGCACCTTGCCGTATTTTCCGCGATATTTCTTGCCGACGACCATCGCGCCGCCGTTATCGTTCTGCACCTCGATCGAGGGGCGCAGTCCCAGCGCATTCGCGCCGAGCATCGCGATCATCGAGCATCTGCCGCCCGCGTGCAAAAAGTCCAGCCGCTCTACGACAAATGACGCGTGCGATTTCCGTATCATGCCGTTCAGCGCGTCATAGATCTCTTTTGCAGACATACCCTGATCGCGCATCTCAGCAGCTTTGATGACCAAAAGTCCCGATCCGGACGACAGGTTATTGGAATCTACCGAATAGACCCTGCCGTCGAATTCCGCCGCCGCGAGCTTGCTGCTCTGGTGGGTGACGCTCAGCTTTGAGCCGAGGCTGATATGCACGACGTCATAGCCCTCTTCCACCAGCGGCTTGAAGAATTCGATGTATTCGCCGACGCTGACCGCGGTCGTATGCGGCAGCTCCTTGGTTTCATAGAATCGCTCATACAGCTCCTCGGGTGTGATATTCACCCAGTCCTCATAGCTTTTCCCGCCGATGACGATATGCAGCGGCATCACAACAATCCCGTAGCGTTCCTCCAGCGGTTTGTTCAGGTCACAGGTAATATCCGCAGTAATGACAACTTTTTGATCCATAATATCCTCCGAGTCGCAATTATGTATTGTATCCTCATTCATTCAATGATATAATGATGGTAAATAGATATAAATGTATTATACATCAAATTCCCAAAAAATCAAGGCGGTGTCCATATGATCCGAAAGTTCAGCTATTCTCCGAAGATCTCGACCGGTGCGGTGGTCAAAAACCTGCCCGCATCCGACTTACCTCTGCCCTATTTTGAGCTGAAAGACGGCGTGTTTTCCTACCGTATGTCCGATAGCGCCTGCGTCTACGGACTCGGCGAAGCCATCCGCGGCATCAACAAGCGCGGCTGGATCTACGAGAGCTGGTGCAGCGACGATCCCTTTCACAGTGAAGAGAAGCGCTCCCTCTACGGCGCACATAATTTTCTGTTGATCGACGGCGACGATCGCTTCGGCGTATTTTTCGATTATCCGACGCGTCTGACCTTTGACATCGGCTACACCGACCCCGCTGTTCTGACTGTCACCCCCGCTGAGCTCGCGCTGGATCTCTACATCATCGACGGCGATTCCCTCAAGGATATCGTCCGCGAATTCCGCGCCCTGATCGGCAAAAGCTATATCCCGCCCCTGTTTGCGTTTGGATATGGTCAGAGCCGCTGGGGTTATATCACCGAGGAAGATATCGCCGCCGTTGTGGACAAGCATGAAGCGGCAGGCATTCCCCTGGATATGATCTACCTCGATATCGACTATCTCGATAGCTTCAAGGACTTCACCGTCAACCGCGAGCGCTACCCGGATTTCGAGGGCTTTGTCAGCAGGATGCGCGCCCGCGGCTATCACCTCATCCCCATCATCGACGCCGCCGTCAAGCGCGAAGAGGGCTACTCCGTCTATGACGAAGGTCACGAGAAAGGGTATTTCTGCAAGGATGAAAACGGCGAAGATTTTGTCGTCGGCGTCTGGCCGGGCATGAGCTGTCTGCCGGATTTTCTCAACCCCGAAGCATCCAAGTGGTTCGGCGATAAATACAAGGCGCTGACTGACGCGGGGATCGACGGCTTCTGGAACGATATGAACGAACCCGCCCTGTTCTACAGCGAAAAAGCGCTGGATTCCGCCTTTGAAAAGATCAAAGCCTTTGAGGGCAAGACGCTCGATGCGCTGAGCTATTTCGGTGCGCGCGACGTTTTCACCCGCCTGTCGAATGCACAGGACGACTACGACAGCTTCTATCACAACGCCCCCGAGGGACGCTTTCGCCACAGCAACGTTCACAATCTCTACGGCTATAAGATGACCGAAAGCGCCGCGAATTCGCTCAAAGCGCTCCGTCCCGATGAGCCGACCCTCCTGTTCTCCCGTGCCTCCTATATCGGCGCGCACCGCTCGGGCGGTATCTGGACGGGCGACAACCACAGCTGGTGGAGCCATATCCTCCAAAGCCTGCAGCAGATGCCCGGGCTGAATATGTGCGGTTTCTTATACACCGGCTCGGATATCGGCGGCTTCAACGGCAACTGTACCCGCGATCTGCTGATCCGCTGGCTGAGCTTTGCGGTATTCACCCCGCTGATGCGCAACCACGCAGCACTAGGCACCCGCAGTCAGGATGCGACCGCCTTCGGCGACACCGAGGTCTTTCGCCGTATCATCGAGCTGCGCTACCGCCTGATCCCCTACCTCTACGACCAATTCCTCAAAGCGGCAGAGAATGATGAGATGTATTTCAGACCCCTGAGCTTTGATTATGAGAACGATCCCGCCGCCCGCACGATCGACGACCAGCTCATGGTCGGCGACCGACTGATGATCGCGCCGGTCTACAAGCAGAATGCCGCCGGCAGAAACGTCTACCTGCCCGAGCAAATGAACCTGATCCGAATGTCCGGCGGCGAGATCACCGCTGAGCCGATCGAGCAGGGTTGGCACTTTATCAGCGTGCCCCTCAGTGATGTCGTATTTTTCTCCATAGGAAAATTGCCGCTCGCAGAGCCTGCTAAAAACACCGCAGAATTAGATTTCGACCACCTGACCTACATCGGCTCGTAGGGTACGGCATTTATGACGTACCGAGTATGACGGATGTTTCCGCTTTAGAAAGCGTCAAATAGGAATAGCAGCGTTTCACCCTATGGTACGTCGGCGAGCGCCGTACCCTACAAAACGTCATCATCAGACCTGTCTCTATATTCCAAAACGCGTCAGCGTTTCCCACCGCTATTCATTATTCACTATTCACCATTCACTATAAAAAAGCTCCCTCTTTCGAAGGAGCTTTCCATAAAAACCGGTCTTATTTAATGATATAACCGTCAGTCGTGCCCATCAGACCCGCGGCATTCGCCTCGTCAGTATCGAGATGAACCGCCGGCGCATACTTCGGAGAAACACGGACGATTACGTCGTCAAAAACGAGCTTTCTGCCGTTGTCGCCGACTGCAACCTTGACGATCTCCTTGTCCTCTACGCCGTACTCGGCAGCGGATTCGGGCGTCATGTGGATGTGACGCTGTGCGACGATCACGCCGTGATCGATCTCGACCTCGCCCTTAGGTCCTCTCAGGATACATCCGGGAGTGCCTGCAAGATCGCCGGACTCTCTGATAAAGCCCTGAACGCCCAGCTTACGGGTCTCGGTCATAGAGATCTCTACCTGATCTTCGGGACGGAACGGGCCGAGGATGGACATGGTGATCTCACCCTTTGTGCCGACAACGGTGACCTTCTCTGCGCAGGCAAACTGACCGGGCTGAGAGAGATCCTTTTTGTTCGTCAGGGTAGCGCCCTCGCCGTAAAGGGTCGCAAAGGTCTCGGCAGTCACGTGCAGATGATGCGCCGAGGTTTCAACCATAATTGCTTTCATAGTATAACCACCTATCATAATAGTATAGCTCCTTCGGGAGCGGACAGCTATATTCTACAACAATCCCCGCGCGTTTTCAACACATTATTAGAATTAAGGTGAAGATTTTGACCACTTGGACAGAACTGGAACAAAAATGCAAAAGCTGTACTGCCTGCCGTCTGTGCGAAAAGCGTCATAACGTCGTATTCGGCGTGGGCAATCAAAACGCGAAGATCCTGTTCATCGGCGAAGGACCGGGCGAACAGGAGGATCTGCAGGGCGAGCCGTTCGTCGGCAGAGCCGGACAGCTTCTCGACAAAATGCTCTACGCCGTCGACCTCGACCGCAAAAAGAACGTCTACATCGCGAATATCGTCAAATGCCGCCCGCCGATGAACCGCGATCCTCAGGACGACGAACAGGAAAGCTGTATCGGCTACCTGCGCGAGCAAACCCGCCTGATCCGCCCGAAAATCATCGTCACCCTCGGCAGGATCGCCGGCATGAAGATCATCAAGCCCGACCTGCGTATCACCCGCGAGCACGGCGAGTGGGTCGAGCGCAAGGGCGTCTGGATGATGCCGATGCTCCACCCCGCGGCTTTACTGCGCAACCAAAGCCAGATGGAGGGCGCATTCCGCGACTTTCTGATCCTCCGCGACAAGATCAACGAGGTCTGTCCCGAGGTCTACGCCGATCTTTGACCGCCGATCAATCGCTCAATATACAACATCTGGTGCCTTTCATCTGCAAAGGCACTATTTTTCGATTGCAGAAAAATAATGATTGAATTTTTCTGCATAATATTGTATAATGATATTACTTAGAGGTGTATCGTCAAAAACAGTTACCCTCTGGCACAATGAATCAAACCGAGGAGGAAAAACAATGTTCAAAAAAATCATTAGCCTTGCGATCGCTTTGATGATCGTCATGAGCATGGCGGCGATCGCTGTTTCCGCCGCACAGGTCGAGATCAGCGAAAACGCTGCCGATACCCCCGCCGAGGTCGGCGCTGAGGGCGGTGCAGAAGTAGGCGCTGAGGGCGGTGCAGATACCGGCGCTGAGGGCGGCGCGGACACTTCCGCTTCCGGCTCAAAGATCTATTTTGACGCCAGCACCACCGGCTGGAACAACTATTCCATCATCATGGTCTATTGCTACGAGCCCGAGACAGGCGACATCCAGATCGACTGGGCTGCCAAGAAAAAGGGCGGCATGGTCAACGAGGGCAACGATATCTGGTCCTATGACTTCTCTGCGAAGAATATCACCATCGATCCGAACAAGCAGTACGCGATCATCTTCAACGCCGATACCGGCGCTCAGACCTGCGATCTGCTGATGGATTCCACCTGCTTCGGTGATACCGCGACCTGCGAGAAGGACAACCTGATCGAGAATACCGCGGACTCTAACAAAAAGTCCGTCTGCGTCCGCTGGAAGAGCGGCAAGCTCGGCCCGATGAAGGCGATCACCTCTCTGGGTCATATCGTCGGCGAGGTCGTCCCCGCTTACACCTCTCCCTACAAGATGTTCGTCAAATTCCTCGCTTCTCTGGGCAAAGACGGCCTGCAGAACGCGCTGAACTATTCGAACGGCAAGACTGCTCAGGAGATCATCGACGAAACAGCCGCAAACCTCGGACTGAAAAAGGACGACGTCAAGCAGGCAATCGCAGAAGCAGCTCAGCCCGCTGATGACAGAACCGATTCTCATGATTGGAGCAAGGATTGGAGTGAATCCAAGTCCAGCCTGCCCGACGGCGAGAATCAGCAAGCCCACCAGAACCCCGATAACCCCAACCCCACTCCGGATGATCCTCAAAATCCCGATGATCCTCAAAATCCCGATGATCCTGCCAGCCCCACAAACGGTAGCGATAACGAAGGCGACAACAGTGGCAACGGCGGCAGCGGCAACTCCGGCTCCGGCAGCAGCGGCTCAGGTTCCGGCAGCAGCGGTTCAGGCTCCGGCAGCAGCGGCGCAAGTGGTTCCGGCAGCGGTTCCAGCACCGGTCAGGAAACCACTGTACTCTTCATCATGCTCGGCGTGATGGCTGTCGCGGCAGGCGCGATCCTGATTCTTCGCAAAAAGAATCGTTCCTGATTAACTATCATCATACATAAACAAGGCTTCACCACGCGGTGAAGCCTTTCGTTTTATATTTAGTGTCTATGTGGATTCTCCGCCACCCGATCATTGAGTACTGTCAATACCGCTCTCACCGCAAAATCGCGCAACTTTCCGCATAAATATCGCGAACTATATTGAATTTTTAATTCTTTTGCGGTATAATAACGAAAAGAAATAATAGGAGGTACACAGATGTTCAAAAGAATAACTACACTGCTCATTATCGCAATGTTAGCGGCAGGAATGATTTCCGTAACGGTAATCACCGCATCGGCTGAAGAAACTGAGGCAGCGACTGAGGAAGCCACTCAAGCGGCAACCGAAGCCGAGATCGCAGAAACAGCCGATCCCTCCCCCGCTGCTAACGTGATCTATTTCGATCCTGTGAGTTCCGGCTGGGTGGAGTACGACGCTATCGGCTTCCACATCTGGTCGATCGACGACGCCGCATTTAACGGATACTTCTGGGGTGAAAAAAGCCAGAAAGGCGCCTTAGCCTCCGACGGCAGATGGTACTATGACTTTGACGCCGCAAAACTGACGATCCAAAAAGACAAGCAATACGGCGTGATCTTTTATGCGATCAAGGACGGTGCTGTAACCACTCAGACCTATAACCTGATTTTCGGCTCAGAATGTATCGGCAAGACCGCCGCATGTGAGGACACGATCTACGAAAACCCCGAGGACAGCCACAAGACCACTCAGGCGGCATTCTGGAAAGAAGGGATCAGCCCCGCTATTTACGGTCCCCAGCTGCAGATCACCTCGATCGGCAACGTCGTCGGAACTGCGTGTCCCGCGTCAACCTCCCCTTATGAGCTGTTCGTCAACTTCCTGCATAACACCCTGCAGAATGCTCGCATCTACGCCAATAAATCCGACCAGCAGCTTCTCGACGATATCGCGGCGGCGCTGAATCTCACCCGCACCGACGTTGAAAAGGCGATCAACGAAAACGGACTGGACGTCGACTGGACAAGAGAAAAGTCATCGCTCCCTGATGATCAGCCCACCGAGGCGGCTACAGAAGCAGCCACCGAAGCGGCAGAGGATACCCCGAAAAGCCCGCAGACCGGCTATGACACAGCACTCATCATCCTGATGATGACAGCCGCAGCTGCGGGAATCTGCATCGCATTCAAAAAGCTGAGCAAGGCTTAATTGAATCAACTGAAAGATAATATTTACACAGACAAATCCCCGTCAATTGATCATTGACGGGGATTAAAACTACGATACAGACAGAGCGCCGCCACATCCCGACGGCGCTTTTCCTATGATTATTTGTACGTAGTCAGCTTCAGCCTAATAACAACCGACCACCGACTGCCAACTACCAACTATAAACAGCAGTAACTCTCAACCAATCAGCGTTCGTGCAAGCACTCCGCTTCTTGGACAGTATAAAAAAGTGTCAAGGACACATCAGCTCCCCCTGCCCCCTCAATCATGAGGGGGTTGGATTTTTAAGGGTAGCTATGGTATAATAAATCCATGAACATT
>CACYPH010000055.1 GCA_902776185.1 uncultured Ruminococcus sp. | reverse complement strand
TGATAGGCTGCGTGTGTACGCATGGTGACATGTTTAGCTTGGCAGTACTAATAGGTCGAGGGCTTGACCACATTGTCTTTGGTCAATCCGCTTGCTCTCCTTTCTCTGCATCCACTTTGTTCAGTTTTCAGGGTGTAAACCCTTTTGGTAGATTATTAATTTAGTTGCCATAAAAACGACAGCGCAGTCGAGTGATCGGCTGCGCTGTCGTTTTATCTATATTTTTTATTTTGTTGCACGGAAATGCATTTTAGAATCGTATTATGGGTGAAAGGAGATGAGGATCATCATGAATCCGGATCAATCCAGCGCAGAAAAAGTCGTACCATTTACCACACGAACTGAATTGATTGAGAATGCGATCAATCAATATGCAAAGATGATTTTTGCGCTTGCAGTCCATCAAACCGGTTCGCGTGCGGATGCAGACGACATTTTTCAGGAAGTTTGCCTGACTCTGGTTCGCGATCAAAATGCACCGCTGACGAATGATTCTCACTTGAAATCCTATCTGATACGAGTGACGATCAATAAGTGCAAGGACCTGCATAAAAGCGCGTGGCGTAAACATACCGAACCGCTCGAAGAACATATTGATGATATCAGCCCCGAAAGCGAAAGCATACTGGATGAAGTGATGAGGCTCAAACCGTTTTATCGGAGCGTCATCTACCTTTACTATTATCAGGGATATTCGGTAAAGGAGATCGCCGACATACTCGATAAAAAGGAGAATACCGTCAGCTCGGCACTCCGCAGGGCGCGGGTGAAGCTGAAAACGATCTTGGAAGAGGAGGGATATCATGGTTGATAACAGGTATACAAGAGCGGTCGATGAAATCGATGTTCCGACCGTATCACTGAACAGAGCATTGAATGCAGTACGAAGTGAAGCAGAGTATCCGTCTGAAAGTCCGAAGCCGAAGATGAAACGCTATAAAAAAGTGCTGCTGATCGCGGCAGTCTTCGCCGTTCTGCTTAATATCGGCGTTGGAACCGCTTCCGCGATTATGGGAGTTAATCTATATGTTGAAGCCTATCGCTTCTTTGATGAATCGATCGATCCAAAATATGTCGAAAGCTATGAGGGGATCGTGTCTGTTTCGAGAGAGATCAAAGTCGAGGTGACCGATGCGATCTCGGACGGTTATAATCTCATGGTGCGGCTGGATATTACCGACCCGAATCATCAAATCAACGATTCGAAAGACGATTATTTCGGGAAGTCTTTGGGGATCGGCGGCGTAAAATTATACGATGAATTCGGCAATCAATATGAATTATCGTCCGTCAGCGGCACGGGTTTAACCGTTGAAAGGACACAGGGAATGGTATTATACTTCAATAACGCGCCCGACTTTGACCGCGAAATGCACTTGTATATAACGCAAGTCAACGGCGTCAACGGCAGCTGGGATATGAAGTTCGAAGTCAAGCCGTGGATGGAGTCAAAAAAGTATAGCTGCGATACCGTGATAGAATTTGAAAACGGGACAAAAATCCGGATAGACGAAGTGGAACAGCATCTCACCTGTACCGTTATCAAAGGAACATATCTGAATTTACCCGATATTGAGAAGGGTACAGTCAATGACGTGAAGCTGTCTGTCGGGGATGACAGTTACTATCAGCACTCGATTGAGAGCGGCGAAAAAGATCTTATGATACGATTGGAAGCGATCGAGGGGGATTTGACAGAATCAAAGCTCAGCATCACTCTCGGCGATAAAACGAGAAAGAAAATAGAATTACATCTAACGGAAGAATAAACAAACAGTGCAGTCGAGTGTTCGGCTGCGCTGTCGTTTTTGCATCTTGACAGCAGATTATCGTTGATCTTTCTTAGATATCTTGAAAGTGTAGGAGGAATCTGGTATTCTTATGATAGATGGAGCATGCTGTCTGAGCGCGGGATGTGCGATAGTTGCAAATCTGTTGCTGAACAGTTTATATCAAAACACCCGGAAGCGAAGGTCAATATTGTATCTGGTAGACAAAACTCTGGAAATCCGTGGAAAGGAAGGAAGTATCATGATAGAGTATAGTTATACTGAACTTGATGAGGATGTAGTTAGAACATTTACAAGTCCTAACTTATCAGAATATCCGGTCGAGGTAATCGAGAACACATACTTCTATGCTGAAAACGATGAAGAACCGGATATGTTCCTTCATCACCTCAAGGTGATCGTCTATGAAGTCAAACATGATATTCTGACCGACCGGATGAAAGCGGACTTTATTCAGTACGCTGAACGCTGGGATAAGGGCGAATTTCAGCCTGAGCTGATTCCGGAAGATCTTCCGATTATCCAATCGGATATTGACTATGTGCGCTCCGCGTTGAATCTTTAGCGTATTTAGCCCTATGTGCGATTCAAAAGTAACTAAATTAAACGAAATTAAAGGGGTTATGACCGCTTTGCGGCTCTATCTCTCTTTTATTTCTTTCTGCGGTTATAAAGCTCCCGATTTTTCGGGGGCTTTTATGAAGTGTTTAGTTCTTGACAAAAGCCGCATATAATGCGATAATATATAAGTTATAATATGGGGTTTTATGGGCTTGCAGATAATCATTATCGGCATCAAAACACCTCATCCGTCACCGTCAACAAGTTGACAGCGACACCTTTTCCTTGCAGGAACGGCGACCCTTTTGGGCTGCGCCCATTTCCCCTAACAGGGGAATTTCCTCAAGGGGAAGGCTGATACTACATTTGGAGGGTTCAATATGGCTGAACTGAACAAGTCCTACGATCCGCAGCAGGTCGAGGACAGGATATATCGTTTTTGGATGGATAACAACTACTTCCATGCTGTTGTCGATCCCGAGAAAAAACCCTATTCTATCGTGATGCCGCCGCCCAATATCACGGGGCAGCTGCATATCGGTCACGCGCTGGACAATACCTTGCAGGACATCCTGATCCGTTTCCGCAGGATGCAGGGATATTCCGCGTTATGGCTGCCGGGTACCGACCATGCGTCGATCGCGACCGAGGCAAAGATCGTCGAGGCGATGCGCAAGGAAGGGCTGACCAAGGATGATCTCGGCCGTGAAAAATTCCTTGAGCGCGCATGGGCGTGGAAAAAGGAATACGGCGACCGCATCACCAAGCAGTTCTGGAAGCTCGGCGTCAGCTGTGACTGGGAGCGTGAGCGCTTCACTATGGACGAGGGCTGCTCCAACGCCGTCAAAGAGGTTTTTGTCAAGCTGTATAACGAAGGTCTGATCTACCGCGGCAACCGTATGGTCAACTGGTGCCCGCATTGCTGTACCTCTATCTCCGACGCTGAGGTCGAGTATGAGCAGCAGAACGGTCATTTCTGGCACATCCTCTATCCCGTCAAGGAGACCGGCGAGATGCTGGAGATCGCGACTACCCGTCCCGAGACCATGCTCGGCGATACCGCCGTTGCGATCAACGTTGAGGACGAGAGATATAAGCATTTGCACGGCTGTCATGTCATCCTGCCGCTGCTGAATAAGGAGATCCCGATCGTCTGCGATGAGCATGCGGACATGGAAAAGGGCACGGGCGTCGTCAAGATCACTCCTGCCCACGACCCCAACGACTTTGAGGTCGGTCAGCGCCACGATCTGCCGATCGTCCGCTGCTTCACCTACGACGGTCACATGACCGGCGCGGATGATGTCAAGGCGTACGAGGAATTGAAGGCGCAGGGCGGTCTTGCAGAGAACGAACCTGAGGTGCTCGACTGCGGCAAATATGCCGGCATGACCACCGATGAGGCGCGCAAGGCGATCGTAGCCGATCTGACAGATCTCGGACTCTTAAAAGAGATCGAGGATCTGAGCCACGACGTCGGCACCTGCTACCGCTGTCACACCACCATCGAGCCGATGGTCAGTAAACAGTGGTTCGTCAAGATGGCGCCGCTCGCAAAGCCCGCGATCGAATGCGTCCGCGACGGCAGAACCAAGTTTATCCCCAAGAGAAGTGAAAAAATCTACTTCAACTGGATGGAAAATATCAAGGACTGGTGCATTTCGCGCCAGCTCTGGTGGGGTCACCGCATCCCCGCCTACTACTGTGACGAATGCGGCGAGATGGTCGTCGCAAAGTCCGCTCCCGAAAAATGTCCCAAGTGCGGCTGTACGCATATGACGCAGGATGAGGACACGCTGGACACATGGTTCAGCTCGGCGCTGTGGCCGTTCTCGACCATGGGCTGGCCGGAAGAGACCGAGGAGCTGAAATACTTCTACCCGACCAATACGCTGGTCACCGGCTACGACATCATCTTCTTCTGGGTCGCGCGCATGATCTTCTCCGGCATGCACAACATGGGCGACGTGCCGTTCCGCACGGTATTCATCCACGGTCTGATCCGCGATTCGCAGGGCAGGAAGATGAGTAAGTCGCTCGGCAACGGCGTAGACCCGATCGAGGTCATCGAGCGCTACGGTGCAGACGCGCTGAGATTTTTCCTCGCGACCGGCAACTCGCCCGGCAACGATATGCGATTCTCCGAGGAGCGCGTCGAGAGCTGCCGCAACTTTGCGAACAAACTCTATAACGCCAGCCGCTTTGTGCTGATGAATATCGAGGGGCACGAGGTATCTCTCGAATTGCCCGACAATCTGAGAATCGAAGATAAATGGATCCTCTCCACCCTCAACACCCTGTGCAGGGACGTCACCGAGAACCTCGACAAGTTCGAGCTGGGTATCGCGGTACAGAAGCTGTACGACTTTATCTGGGACTGCTTCTGCGACTGGTACATCGAGCTGAAAAAATCGGCGCTCTACGGCGACGATAAGTCCGCCGCGGACAGCGCGCGTCAGGTACTGGTCTATGTCCTCGACAAGATCTTGAAGCTGCTGCATCCGTTCATGCCGTTCATCACCGAGGAGATCTGGCAGAGTATCCCGCATGAGGGCGAGACCATCATGCTCGAGAAATATCCGGAATTCACCGACGCGCTGGTATTTGACGACGAGGCGGCACAGATGCAGAAGATCATGACCGCTATCACCGCCATCCGTACCCGCCGCAACGAGATGAATGTTCCGCCTTCAAAGAAAGCGAAGTACTTCATCGCGACCAAGGACGCAGATACCTTCGCTCACGGCGCGGAATTCATGAAGAAGCTCGCTTCGGCAAACGAGGTTGAGATCGGCGAAGATTTCGATATCGAGGGCGCGGTCACGGTCGTCACCGCTGACGCGAAGATCTACATCCCGATGAACGAGCTGGTCGATAAGGAAGCGGAGTTAAAGCGCCTGAACAAGGAGCTCGAGCAGACAAAGAAGATGCTGAAGCAGGACGAGGGCAAGCTGAATAACCCCGGCTTCATGGGCAAAGCTCCCGCCGCCGTCATCGAAAAGATCAAGAATCAGGCTCAGAGAGAAAGAGAAAAAATCAAGCTGATCGAAGCGGCGATCGCACAGTTAGGTTAATAGAATTTGACGACCCGTGAGAGCGGACTGCCCCTGCGGGTCGTTTTTTGAACAGCAACGAGGAGAATGGGTTGACATGAGCGAAAAATATGTACAGAGAGATCACCTGGAATATCCCGACACAACGATGTTCCAGATGATCGAAAAGATCGCGCAGAAGTGGCCGGATGAGCCTGCGATCGAATTTTACGGCAAAAAAATCAGCTACATAAAATTTGTTGAGCGCATCGAACGCTGCGCGCGCGCCTTTGCGGCGATCGGCATCAAGCCCGGCGACAGGGTCACCCTCTGTATGCCGAACATCCCGCAGTGTCTGGAGAGCTTTTACGCGCTCAACCGCATCGGCGCGGTCGCCAACATGGTGCATCCCATGTCGGCGCAGACGGAAATCACCTTTTATCTGAATATCTCAAAGTCCAAGGCGATCGTGACGGTCGATATGTTCTACAAGACCGTCAAAGCGGCGATCGAGGAATCCGATCATCCCGTCACCGCGATCGTGACGCGGATGCAGGACGAACTGCCGCAGCCCTACGGACTGCTGTTTATGCTCAAAGCGGGCAGAAAATTCCTGAAATACCCGGATGGGGAGAACAGCATGCTCTACACCGCTTTTCTGAAAAAGCGGGCAAGACCCCTCTGCCGGAGATCACCTTTGAAAAATACCGCACTGCGGTCATCCTCTACAGCGGCGGCACCTCCGGTACGCCGAAAGGTATCTGCCTGACCGATTTGAACTTCAACGCGCTGGCGATGCAGGCGGTCGAGGCGATCGGCGTCCCGCTGACAAAGGGCTATCGGATGCTCAGCTGCATGCCGATGTTCCACGGCTTCGGTCTCGGCATCAATATCCATACCGTTTTGATTCACGGCGCATGCTGTATGCTGCTGCCGACCTTCAACGGAAAATCCTACGCGCAGGCGCTCATCAAAAAGCGTCCGAACTTTATCGCGGGCGTGCCGACGATCTTCGAGGCGCTGTTACATTTAAAACAGCTTGACGGTGAAGATCTGAGCTTTTTGTGCGGTATGTTCTGCGGCGGCGACTCGCTGTCGGTGGAACTCAAAAAGAGCATCGACAAATTTCTCAGAGAACACGGCGCGACCATCCAGGTGCGCGAGGGCTACGGGCTGACCGAGTGCGTCACCGCAAGCTGTCTGACCCCGCGCGACGATTACCGCGAGAACAGCATCGGCATCCCGTTCCCCGATACGGTCTACCAGATCGTCACCCCCGGCACGGACGACGTCCTGCTGCCCGGCAACGAGGGTGAGATCATCCTGCGCGGCCCGACAGTTATGACCGGCTACCTCGACAACCCCGAGGAGACCGCCAATACCTTACGCAAGCTGCCCGACGGCAACGTCTGGCTGTATACCGGCGACCTCGGCTCGATGGACGAGGATGGCTACGTTTACTTTAAACAGCGCATCAAGCGCATGATCATCACCAACGGCTACAATGTCTATCCCGGTCAGATCGAGAATGTCATCGACGGTATGGACGAGGTCGCCTATAGCTGTGTCATCGGCGTCAAGGATCCGCGCAGAATGCAGCGCGTTCGCGCCTATGTTGCGCTGATGGACGGCGTCGAGGGCAGCGACGAATTAAAAGCAAAGATCCTCGCGGAACTTAGAAAGCACATCGCCGCCTATGCGCTCCCGCGCGAGATCGTTTTCCGCCGCGAACTGCCGAAGACACTGGTCGGCAAGGTTGCGTACCGCCTGCTCGAAGAAGAGGCGAACGCGGAAGAAGAGAACAAGGCATGAAGCTGACATGGTACGGTACCGCCGCGCTGATCCTCGAAGAAAATGGGTTTCGGCTGGCGCTTGACCCTTTTGTCGCGATGACGCCGATCGGTATCAGCGATGAAGAGCGTTATAAGAGCGACCGCGCCGCGGCGTTCCGATCTGCCGACGCGGTGCTGGTGACGCACGGACACTTTGACCATATCTACGATATCCCCGCGCTGTATCGCGACAGTAGCGCTCAGATCTATGCGACAAAAGCGCCGCATGAATCCCTGACCGAGAGAGGCGTTTCCGCAGACAGGATCACCCTGATCGCGCCCGGCGATATGCTGACGATCGGACCGTTCGATATCGCGGTCTATCAGGGTCGGCACTGCAAATTTGACGCGGGTGTCGCCAAACGGACACTGGCAAGAAAATCCACGATGACACACTTAAAGGACTTGCTCAGGCTGTGGAAGCTGAACATGGATTTTCCCGAGAACGGCGAGACCGTCTTTTATGATATCCATGTCGGCGCAAGACATCTCCAGCTGATGGGCAGCATGGGAATGGACGAGAATACCGATTACCCGACCGGCGCAGATCTGCTGATCCTGCCGTTCCAGGGGACGGGAGATCCGGCAAAGACCGTCGCCCCGATCATCGCGGCATTACAGCCTAAGCGGATTTTGCTCGACCACTATGACGACGCATTCCCGCCGCTGTCGTCGCAGATCCGCACCGAGGATTTTGTCGTTCGCATGAACGGCAGGGGGATCCTCACACAGGCGATGGAGATCGGAAAGGTATATGAGTTTTAGGAGGAAATCATGGCGAAAGAGATCAACGGCTACAAAAGAAAATGGGGCGACCGACGGGACGGCAGACGCGTCAAGACGACCGGCATGCAGACCATTATGGGTCACCTTTATCCCAACCGCACCGACGCGGAGGTTTATCTGAACGATACGTTCGACGTTACCGATCTGCTGGAATTCGTCAAGATGAAGAACGAACAGCATCCCGACTACCGGACGACACTGTTCCACTGTATCGTCATGGCGATCGCGAAGATGGTCAAGGAACGCCCGCTGATGAACCGCTTTGTCTCCGGCAGGCGCACCTATGAGCGCTTTGGTATCAGCGTCGCTTTCGTCGCGAAGCTCGCCTTTGACGACCATGCGGAGGAAGCCCTGCTCTTTTTCGAGCCGACCGACGATGATAACGTCGACAGCGTCAGCCATATGATCGTCGACAGGGTGCAGAAGGTGCGCAAGAAGGGATCTGAGGATAAGGCAGGCGTTGATCAGCTGCTCGATACGTTCGCCAAGATTCCGCGCCCGCTCCTGATGTTTGTCGTGAAATTCATCAAGTGGCTGGATTTCTGGGGAAAGAACCCGAGAGCGATCACCGAGGGCGATCCGCACTATTCGTCGGTGTTCCTCTCTAACCTCGGCAGTATCAAGTGCCCCGCGGTGTACCACCACCTCAACAATTACGGCACGAACGGCATCATGGTCACCGTCGGCACGATCCACGACGAAGAGGTGCTCATGCCCGACGGCTCAAAGCAGATCCGCAAGCTGGTGGATATCGGTGCGACGCTGGACGAACGCATCGGCGACGGGTTCTACTTCGCCCGCAGTCTGAAGCTCGTGCATCATATCTGCGCGAATCCCAAGCTTCTCGACAAGCCCATCGGCGAGCCGAGCGGGTTTGATTACAGGTAGTTGATGGTTGTTAGTTGTTAGTTGTTAGTTAATTGGAGGGCGGAACACGCGTGTCCCGCCCTCACCCGAATATAAGAAAAAACGCTTCTGATTTTATGTCGGAAGCGTTTTGTGTTATGTCCATATTCATTTTCTAGTTGCAAAAATTTTTACTTTATGGTAATATCTAATTGCGGAACAAAATTTAACATTATTTACAACCTTAAGTGTGTATTTTTATCATTGGTAAAAATACAGGCTCAATTTCAGCACACTTTTGGTTGTACTTGAATTTTGTTCCGCAAGACAAAGCGAGCCGTGTATTTTTCGTGCGCGGCTTGCCGCGCACTTTTTTATTATACAGATAAAAAAACCACCTGCTATGCAGGTGTGAATGTGCAGACTTTAGTGTCAGGTGCAGTTGACAAAAAAATCCCCGTTTTGATAGAGTAAG
>CACYPH010000054.1 GCA_902776185.1 uncultured Ruminococcus sp. | reverse complement strand
AGCGCAATCTTTACGACCTTAACAACCTTTCTAACTTCCTCCATAATTTCATCGCTGTTATTCAGGTTACAGAGTTATTGCAGAATTAGATTCACGTGGACCACAATATATTGTAGTTGCAAAAATCACACAAAGCGTGTATAATAGAATAGATAGGTCAAAGACTTTGACTGGGAGAAGTAAATTGACAAAACCTCGCAGAGAGGGCGGCGCATGCTGAAATCCGCCTGTGGCAGCGTCAATCGAAATGCACCCACGAGTCCGCGGCGGGAAAAGGAATGAGTATCGCCGCGCGTCAGTCCGCGTTAAGGACAGAAAGGGCATGATTCTTGCAAATCGTGCCGAATTTGGGTGGAACCACGGCGATGTCGTCCCTTTGGACGATGTCGCTTTTTTTATTGAAGAGTGAAGAGCTAAGAGTGAAGAGTTAAGGTCACTCGCGTGACACGCGTGTCTCGCTCGAACAATAAAGCAATTCCTCACCCGCCTTTGGCGGGAGCTCCCTTTACCAAAGGGAGCCGTTGAAAAGGATATGAAAGACTATGTTTGAAACAATCAAAGCCGACTTACAGGCGGCGATGGACGGCGATCCCGCCGCCCGCAATAAATTTGAAGTTTTTCTGCTGTATTCCGGCTACAAGGCGGTGCGCAAGTATCGGCGCGCGCACTGGTTTTATCAGCACAACATGAAATTGATCGCGCGGTTTCTGAGCCAGCGCGCCAGACATAAGACCGGCGTTGAGATCCATCCCGGCGCGACTATCGGCAAGGGGCTGTTTATCGACCACGGAATGGGCGTCGTCATCGGCGAGACCACCGTTATCGGCGACTACTGCCTGATCTACCAGAACGTCACCCTCGGCGGTACGGGTAAGGAACACGGCAAGCGTCACCCGACGCTGGGCAACCACGTGCTGGTCGGCTCGGGCGCTAAGGTGCTGGGCCCCTTCAAGGTCGGCGACAATGCGCGTATCGCGGCGGGCGCGGTAGTGCTCAACGAGATCCCCGCGAACTGTACCGCGGTCGGCGTTCCTGCGCACATAGTACGGATCAACGGCATCCGTCCCGAGACCCTCGACCAGATCCACTACAGCGATCCTGTCGCACAGGAGCTGTGCAGGCTGCGTAATGAAATCAATCTGTTAAGGAAGGAACTTGAAAAGAAATGATCCTATACAATACACTCGGCGGCACGAAACAGGAATTCATCCCTCATGAGGCGGGAAAGGTCAAAATGTATACCTGCGGTCCGACCGTCTATCACTATGCACACATCGGCAATCTGCGCACCTATATCATGGAGGATGTGCTGGAGAAATACCTGCGGTATGCGGGATATGACGTTTTGCGCGTGATGAATATCACCGACGTGGGACACCTCAGTTCAGACGCGGATACCGGCGAGGATAAGATGCTCGCGGGTGCAAAGCGTGAGCACAAAAGCGTGCTGGAGATCGCGGACTTTTACACCAAGGCGTTTTTCTCGGACGCCGGAAAGCTGAATATCAAAACCCCCGATGTGATCGAGCCTGCGACCCGCTGCATCCCCGAATTCATCGAAATGATCGCAAAACTGATCGACAACGGCTACGCGTATCTTGCGGGCGGCAACGTTTACTTTGACACCTCGAAGCTCGACAACTACTATGTTTTCGGCAACATGAACGAGGAGGAATTGCAGGTCGGCGTGCGCGAGGACGTCGGCGAAGATGAAAACAAGCGCAACAAGACAGACTTTGTGCTGTGGTTCACCAAGTCGAAGTTTGAGGATCAGGAGCTGAAATGGGAAAGCCCGTGGGGCTACGGTTATCCCGGCTGGCACATCGAGTGCTCGGCGATCTCGATCAAGCACGCGGGCGAATACCTGGATATCCACTGCGGCGGCGTTGATAACGCTTTCCCCCATCATACCAACGAGATCGCGCAGAGTGAGGCGTACCTCGGTCACAAGTGGTGCAATTACTGGTTCCATGTCCTGCATCTCCTGGATAAGCGCGGCAAAATGAGCAAATCAAAAGGCGGATTCCTGACGGTTTCTCTGCTGGAGGAAAAGGGCTATGATCCGCTGGCGTACCGCTTCTTCTGCCTGCAGTCGCACTACAGAAAGCCGCTGGTGTTCAGCTTTGAGAACCTCGACAACTGCGTGCAGGCATACAACAAGCTGGTCGCGCGTGTCGCAAAGCTGAAAGCGGACGGCGAGGCTGACCTTGACGCCGCAAAGCCGTATCAGGACAAATTCAAAGAGGCGCTGGACAACGACCTGAACACCTCTTTGGCGGTCACCGCGCTGTATGACGTATTAAAGGGCGACATCAGCGATGCGACAAAGCGGTATCTGATCGAGAACTTTGACCGCGTACTGTCGCTGGGACTAATCGAAGCGGCTGAGAATAAGGCGGCGGCTTCGACCGCAGACGTCGATACTGCGAAGATCGAAGAGCTGATCGCAAAGCGATCTGAGGCAAAAGCCGCAAAGAACTGGGGCGAAGCCGATCGCATCCGCGATGAGCTCAAAGAGATGGGCGTCGTTGTCAAAGACACGAAGGACGGTCCTGTCTGGGAAATGATCTAATGAAAGAGTATTGTTGAATGTGTTATATTCGGGAGGAGCAAGCCCCTCCCCTACAACAAAGAATCTGCCTTCGGGGAAACATCCCCGAAGGCTTTTGTGATAATTGCCGGAGCTCTCGCATAGACTGTATCGGTGATAGGATGAAGATACTGATATTGACCAGAAAACGGTTGCTGATACTGCTGTCGTGCGTGCTGATCGCGGTGATCTGTGTCGGGGTCGCCTCTTACAGCGCGAACAAGGTCGTCGCGACCATGAGCGAGCCACGGGAGATCCCGATCTACTATGTCGATACGACCGAGAAGGTCTGCGCGATCTCTTTCGACGCGGCGTGGGGCAACGAACAGACAGAGGATCTGCTGAATACGCTGGATGAATATAACGTCAAAACGACGTTCTTCCTCGTCAAACAATGGGTCGACAAGTACCCGGATTCGGTCAAGGAGATCGCAGAGCGCGGGCATGACGTCGGCAATCACAGCGCGACCCATCCGCATATGGCGCAGCTCAGCGAGGAGGAGCAGCTGACGGAGATCAGCGACTGCAATCAGGCGGTCGAGGCGCTGACGGGGAATCGGCCGACGCTGTTCAGAGCGCCCTACGGCGAATATGACAACAAGCTGGTGCGGAATCTGCGCGGGCAGGGGATGTACTGCGTTCAATGGAACATCGACAGCCTGGACTGGAAAGATCCGTCGGCGCAAGAGATCGTCAGCAGGATCAGAGAGAAGCTCTGTCCGGGATCGATCATCCTGCTGCACAATGGCGCGAAAAATACGCCCGAGGCGCTGCCGGAGCTGATCAATGCGATCCGCGGCGAGGGGTATCGGATCGTGCCGATCTCACAGTTGATCCCCGCGGGCGATTATACCACCGATCATGAAGGGAAAATGATCCTGACCGATCAAAACAGCACAGAAAAAAGCAGCGAGCCGTAAGCTCGCTGCTTTTGTATTATTGCTCAGTTTATCGCTCGAATACCATGCGGAACGGCTCGGTATCCATGACGATCTGCTTTCCGTCAAAGGTATAGGGGACTTTTTGATCGTCGTCGGTGGATGTGCAGATCATTTCGTCGGGATGGAAGCGAAGCTCGTGGGTATCGGACATCAATGAGAGAGTCGCGGTATTATCGGCGCGTACCTCGAGCCGGATACCGTCCTTGAGCTTTAGCAGTTCCTTTGAGCCGACGCCGGCGGCGTCGACCATTTTATAAGACCCCGCCATCGAATCATCCGTCGGGGCGCTCTGCGAATGACAGGCAGACAGCAGACATACTGACAACAGGATCAGGAATACTGCCGCTGTTGCGATCGATTTTTTCATGGTATCACTTCCTGATGCTATGATAACACAGGACGGACAGGTTCGTCAATGAATTTATACATAACAAAAGACGGCGGGATAACCCGCCGCCGAATGTTCGAATCTTATTTCTCGAATACCATTTTACCCGAAGAATCTTCGATCGTGATCTTGTTGCCGTCTACCTTGTAGGGAACCTCGGAGCCCTGGAGATTTACCTTACCGGTATCCTCGTTGAAAGTGAGCTCAAGGCTGGAGATGCCGGCGATGCTCATAGAAGCCTTGCCGCCGTCCTGAACTTCCAGAGTGATGCTGTCCTTCATGCCGTCGTACATCTCGGCGCCGTCGCCGCTGACTTCCTTCAGCTTGTAGGTACCTGCCTGGAGTTTACCGCCACCGCAAGCTACTAAGCAACCCATCATCATAACAACGACAAGTGCAAGAGCTACGATAGAAATAGTTCTCTTCATAATATTATCTCCTTAACATTATTCCGACGTCATACATCGGTTACGTTGATTATATCATATGCGAATTCTTTCGTCAATAATAATAAAACAAAAAAGTAACAAAAAATAATCAGTTTGTAACGACTTTTTCGGCGACTTTACTTTTTCTTGAATACCGCTTTGTAGCCGCCGTTATCCACCGTCAGCTTCTTATTTTCGAAGGTATAGGAGGTATAGCTTTTGCCGCCGTCAAAGGAGATCTTTTTGTCGTGCGTATCGATGACGACAGGGGTTTCCTGATCGAACATACTGAGCGTTCCGGTGTTGTCGGTGTTGATCGTAAGCGTCGCGTCGCCGACGGTCGCCTTGAACATTTCGCTGCCGGTGCCGGAGGCGTCGACGAGTGAATAGATCCCCGGGATGCTGTCGTCGGATTTGCCGGAAAAGAGGATGATCGCGGCGATCAGTACCGCTATCAGTACGCCGAGCCCAATAAACATCGGCTTGTTCTTTGATAATACGTTTTTCATATAAGCTCCTTTTCAGCGGGTATTTGCCCGTTATTCTTTCTTGAATACCAGCGTCGCGCCGTTGTAATCGATCGTCAGGATACTGCCGTCGAAGGTGTAGGCGCAGGTCGTGTTCATAAACTCGGCGGTATCGGAGGATTTGTCAAGGATAACGTCGCAGAGCTTGACGCTGCCCATATTCAGCGTGCCGGTGTAATCGGAATGCAGCTCGAGGGTCGAGGAGCGCAGCAGTATCACGCCGATGCCGGTATCGTCGCTTTTGATCTGTGTGACCTTGTAGGAGCCGGCGATCGGCGGCTCGGTGGGCGCCTGCGTCGGGGCAAGGGTCGGCGGCTCGGTCGGCGAGGCGGTATCGGAGGAAGACTGACCTGACGGGATGACCGCGAAGATCACGACCAGCACGATCGCCGCGATCGACAGGATCAGCGCGATCACGGATAAATACAGACTGACGCCGATTTTCGGCGCGGGGGCGGGATTGTCGGAACGATTCGGCTTGTCGTCGCCTGCATCGTCATACTGAGCGGTGTCGCCGTATTTTCTCTCGCGCAGGACAAAAACCCGTTTTTCGGCCGCCGGGGGCGCTAATGCTGTCTGCTTATCGGCAGGCTCGTTTTTTGAGGGATCGTCCGGCGCTGAGGCGATCGGCGCGCCGCATCCGGGACAGAACTTCGGATTGTCCTCGAAGGTCATTTTGCATTCGGGGCATTGATTCGCCATGGCAAAGCCTCTTTTTTGAAATTCTTATTGTTTAATAAACTGGTCAACGACCTGACCTTCGGTGAATGTGATCGTCAAGGTGTTTCCGCTGACCGTATAGGTGCCGTTGCCGAGAGAGGAGGTGACGGTTTTCTTGCCGGTATCAAAGGTGATCGGGATGGAACCCGCGTTGTTATAACTGAGCGTTCCCTGATTGTTATCATTGATCGTGAGGGTGATATCGCCGCCGAAATAGCTCTTGATATCGTCACGGCTCATGGAACTGCCCTGAGAGGTTTCGGAATTCAGATAATAGGTGCCTTTCAAACTGCCTGAGCCGGAGGTCAGCACAATGATCAGTACGACGGCGACGATCACGACAACTGCCGCTACGCCGACGATGATGCCGATCTTCAGATTTTTGTTCTTTTTCTCTGCAGGGGGACGGTAGCCGTTCTGCTGGACCGGGACGCCGTAGGTCGGCGCGTTCATATTCAGCGGCACTGCGCTTTGGGGAGTCGAGGGCTGCTGATAGGAATTCGGCTGTTGATAGACGCCGGTGGGTTGGTAAGCCGTCGTCTGCTGATACGCTGTTGTGGGCTGATAGGTGGCTGCAGAATCCGGCTGATATCCCGGCGCGGGGGCGGGTGCAGGCGCAGGTGCAGGAGCAGGAGCGGGTGCGGGTGCGGGTACAGGTGCAGGAGCAGGCGCCGGCTCGGGTATCGGGTCAGGGTTCGGCGCGGGCGCGGAATACGCCTCGTCTGCTACGACAGTGACGGAATCATCGTCGTAGGAATACGCATTTTGGAACGGTGCGCCGCAGGAGGTACAGGCAACGGCATTGTCGTCGGAGTACCGACCGCAGACAGAACAATATTTCGACATAAGATCTCCTCTTTTCCTTATCAATTATTCTAACTATAATAATACGTTTTCGGCAGGGTAATGTCAACCTTTTCGCCGCAAAACGCTGATCTCAAATAATGAACCGACGACAAAAATGCCGTCGGTCCTTTGCATTTATTTTCTCTCAAATGTATCGGTGTAGCCGTCGAAGGTGACATACAGATCGTCGCCGTAGAGGGAATAGGTTCCGTCATAGCGGGTCCCGTCCGTGGTGGTGAAGGTAACGGTCATTTCGTCGGGGTCAAAATACAGGGTCAAAGAACCTGCGCCGTCCTTCGTAAACAGCGCGGAATAGTCTTCGTAGACGATCAGCGAACCAGTTGCTCCGTCGGAACCGTTGGTCCAATTATAGCTTCCTACGAGCGCATCCAGCTCTGTCGGCTCTTCGGTCTCTTCTTCCGTTTCTTCTTCGGTTTCTTTTATCATAGATGAGGAGGAAGCGGAAGATGAGGCTGTGCTTGACGCGCTTTTTTTCGTGCTCTTGGAATTGCCTGTACTCAGAATGACGATCAGCAAAACGACGAAGATCACCGCGGCAAGCGCAAAGCCTGCCAGCGCATAGGGAACGTTGCTCTTCGTTTTCGGCGCGGCGGCAGGATAACCCGCAGGGGCAATCGGCTGGCCGATCCTGGGGTATTGACCGCCGGAGACGGGGTTCGCCGTCGTCGGATTTGCCGTTGCGGGATTTGCTGTATTGCCGCCTTGATAGGGTCTGCCGCACGCGCGGCAAACGGTTTCGTTATCCTCCATCGGATGGTTGCAATAAGTACAGTTTTTTGCCATGGTTCTCTCTCCCGATCGATTGATCAATATTGGTATTCGACGACGTACCATTTGCCGTCGTCGGATTTGCTGTTGAGATAATAGCCGAAGCCGTCGGTAACAGCGGGAATCTCTCCCGCGGAATCAGGTATTCCCTTGCTGTCGCCGGGAACAGTTTCTTTGAAGATAGATCTGCCGACGGTCGGTTTGCGGACAAATGCCGCCGTGTTATCCAGCCGCGCGGACGATTCGCTTGCCCATGCGTAGAGATAGGTTCGGCTCCAATCGGCAGTATCGGTGAAATAGACAGCTGAGGTTTTTGCGATATCATAACTCCGGTCATTCTCGTACGCGCTGTAGGGTACTTGGCGGGGATTTTGGAACGAGATCGGACAGTAGACCCTGCCGGAGCGGTCGGTCAGCGGGATATCTGCGGTTCTTTTGCGGTCGCTGTCGCTGAAAGCGATACGGTCATAGCGGGCGGCGTCGACGGTGATCGCGTAGATATGCTGACCGTAGGAATTGGTTTTGATGTAGGTCGGTTTCTGTTTCGGCAGAGCTTCGATATGATTATCACCGGCACTGTTCCACAGGCAGGCGTGGACGACGTCCATCTTCTCGCTGTCGGCAAAATAGACGGTGGTCAGCTTTGTGCGGGTGCGGAGCGCTTTGAAATCATTCAGGGCGGTTTCGACGCCGCTTTTCGTATGGTAAGCGCGCTTGAGCGCGGCATATTCGGGATAGGACGCGTACTGATAATACGCGGAAAGCTCGGATTTTGCTGTTTTCAGTTCATCGGGCGATGCTGTTGCATCGGTCGTCGGGACTTCGGCCGGCTTTGCCGCAGCGCTCGGCTCTGCGTTCGCATCATCGACGATATAGGTATATGCGGGGTAGGCTTTGTTATGATAAAAGTTCACGCCGCAGAGAACGGTCGCGTCGGGATAAACGTCGACGATATAGCCTTGGGTCGTGTCTTCAAAAAAGGCGCGGTCGATCTCGTTTTCGCCGAATGCGTTGCGCGTCAGGCGGGTGGTATTGGCGACAGAGGGGATGTGGAACATCTTGCAGGCTGTGCCGCCCTCGTCGGAATAGTTGACGTTGTCCTGAAAATCGACATGGGTATGCCCGCTCAGCCAGATCACGTCTTTGTATGTTTCGGTCAGCTTTTGAAAGCGAGCATTGTTTTTGAATTCGGTGTTCAGAGAGCCGGCGTAGCCGGGTTCGTCATGATCGTCACCCGCACCGTAGCCGGTAATGCCGGAATGCTCGATCAGAAAGATCTTATGTCCGTCATCGGCATACTTTTTGAGCAATCCCTCCGCCCATTCCAGCTGCTCGTCGGAAAACTCGTCATATTCGGCGGGGTTGTAGTTGTACTCCAGCGCCATAAAAATGAAATGGTCGCCGGTAGAGGGCTCGGTCACCTCGTAATACGGCTTGCGCCGCTCCATGACCTCAGCAGTTCCGTCAAGCCCGGTATTCGCGATAAATTCCTCCAGACCGCAGACAGCGTCGTAATGACAGAGGTCGGCATAGCGCAGCTCGTGGTTGCCGATCGCCTCATAAATGGGGCGGTCATAGTCGGATTCGGCGATGATGCGCTGGTACTCGAGCCACTCGAGCGCCGCACCCGTGGCGTTGGTGATCTGGTCGCCCGCGGTGATAATGAAATCTGTCGCGCGGTCGGCACAGACATTGAGCGCAAGGGCGAAGTTCTTGGGCGCGTTGATGTAGTAAGGATTTTTGCCGCCGTCCTGCATATCGATATGGATATCCGACAGCGCGCCGAAGCGGTAACTGCGGTCCTTTTCAGCGTGCGGGAATCGCTTTGCCTGCGGGATCGGATAGACCGCCGCGGCGTCAGATACGGTAGGGGTATCGCCGTCTTTGACAGCGATCAGCTTGGTCGCGGAGGCGGGAACAGCGACACGCTCGGCAAAAGTAAAATCGGCGCTCTCGCCCGCTTTGAGCTCCATCGCGGCGATCTCGAACCAGCCGTCGAGCGCGGCGGAATCGTCCGCCCAATACAGAGAATACTTGCCTGCTGTATCTGCAGTCAGGGTGACGGTCCCCTGTGCATCGCCGGCGCGGGTATTTTGGAATCGATATGTAATTGAGGCGCCGCTTTCTGCTTTTGTCATCATCATTGTCCCCGTAACCAGTATCGCAAAGACGCAAATCAGAGAAAGAATCTTTTTCATGACATTACCCGATAATAAAAAAGTGTCAAGGACACATCAGCTCCCCCAGCCCCCTCAATCATGAGGGGGTTAGATTTTTAAGGGTAGCTATGGTATAATAAATCCATGAACAT
>CACYPH010000053.1 GCA_902776185.1 uncultured Ruminococcus sp. | reverse complement strand
TTTTAATAACCATATTTGGGTCTAATTCCCCGCTGCTTGCAGCGAGAGAGCCTTTCGAGTATAATGTACTCGAAAGGACGGATTACAGTGGGAGAGAGTAGTTACGTATATTTATCACACAACGTGAGTAATCTTGTTTACCATTTCGTTTGTCCGGCAAAATACCGTCGGATAATCTTTACGGAAGTAGTGGATAAAGCGCTCGTGCAAATATGTGAGGGAATAGAGCTAAGGTATGAGTGGATCAGGTTTTTAGAGATTGGAACAGATAAGAACCACGTTCATTTTTTGATCCAGTCAACCCCAACACACAGCCCTAGCGAGATAATCAAAGTGATAAAAAGCATAACAGGGAGAATGATATTTGCCGAGCATCCCGAAGTGAAGAAGCAACTATGGGGTGGAGAACTCTGGTCCGACGGCTATTTTGTCGCAACGGTAGGTAAGAATACCAATGAAGATGTAATAGCGCAGTACGTTCGTAATCCGTAGAGCAAAGCGAAGTGATACCCCGCCCGCGCTGTGCGCGGGTAAAGTGTCCGGTGGACACTTTAGTGCTTGCACCGGGGATGTTCATTTGGTGGACTCAACCCTGACGAGCTATTGACTTTTGATAGGGGATGACCGTCAACTTTTCGTGCTGATTTGATACAGGATGATTGACAGAAAAAACATTGTCATCTATAATAGAATCAGCATACAGAAAAGGAGAGAGGATATTGGGCAATACGTTTTATTTTGAATGGGAAGTCGGGCTGATGCAGTGGATCCAATCGTGGCTCGGATCTGTCGGTACGGCGATCGCATCCGTGTTCAGCGAAATGGGAGAACAGCTGGTGTGCGTCGCGGTACTGGGCTTTCTGTACTGGTGTTGGGAAAAAGAATACGGCAAATATGTCGGACTGAACGTGCTGGTCGGCATTACCCTCAACCCCATGATCAAGAACATCTTCATCAGGCGCAGACCGTATTTCGATCACGCAGGCATCAAATGCCTCAAGCCCGTGGAAAGGGGCGCCGATATCTATGATATCTCGGCACAGGGATACTCCTTCCCCAGCGGTCACTCGACCAACGCCGTGACCCTGTATACCTCTCTAGGCCGCTATAAAAAGAACAAGATCCTGATGATTATCGGCATCGTCGTGCCGCTGTTGGTGGGTATCTCACGCTTTTGTGTCGGCGTACATTATCCGACGGATGTACTGTGCGGATGGGCGCTGGGTCTGATCGTCATTTTCCTCGTTCCTGCACTGCAGCGCGCGATCAAAAACCGCTGGGCCTTCTACGGACTGTTGGTACTGATCGCCCTTCCGGGATGGTTCTACTGCAGGAGCACCGACTACTACACCGCCTTCGGTATCCTGGTCGGCTTCATCTTCGCGGTGGAATTCGAGGACAGATTCGTCAAATTTGAGAACACGCGCAATATCCTGCGCATTGTCCTGCGCGTGGTGCTGGGCGTAGGCGTCTACTTCGGACTGAGCACTCTGACGAAGCTCCCGTTCAGCAAGGAGTTCCTCGACTCTGCCACTATGGCATCCTATGCAGTGCGCGCGGTACGCTACTGCGTGATCATCTTCGTCACCATCGGTATCTATCCGCTGATATTCAAGCTGGGCGATCGCGTCTTCAAGCGCAAAGGATGATCCCTGACGCTGTTTTATGAACGAACACACCCCCTGCGGTTACTGGATCTGTTCAGTCACCGCAGGGGGTAAAATATTGCAGCTCACCCCGACCGATTGTTTTAGGCTTTCAGAAAAGAGAAAATCCGTGTCCGCATGGATAAGCCGTTTTTTGGCAAGTCCATGCGGTTCTTATTTTTGAAATATCAGATTTGTCGCTTGTTCTTTATGTTTTGCTCGACAGCAGACCGTCGTTTGAAGTTTTTTGATAGACAAAGCGAGGTTTGTTTGATATAATTCTAGAGAAACAAATCTGAATTTATGAAGGTATAAATTAATGATAAAGAACTATGTTAAGAAAAACTGCATACCCATAATTTTTGAGATGATCTTCATCATTTCATATTTTTTGGTACCTAAAGAATATATCATATATACCAATTGCTTGTTTTATGTATGTCTCTTTATTTATTTTATTTTGAAGAGAGATCTTAATCTTAAAGGTTGGTTTTCCAGTTTTAAGAGTGGAAAAAAGTATTGGGAACAAGTTGGATTGACTCTATTGGGTTTTATGCTTGCATTTGGAATAACAATTGCATTGGAAAACATCTTCCCAACTATTGATACAGGATTTATAGGGTTAAGAAGAAACAGTTGGCTGTCTTTGATTATATTCTTTATCTCCACAATAATTCTACCCGCAGTCACAGAGGAGACTTTTTTTCGCAAGAATATGATTCTTTTGCAGAGCAAGCAAGCCGTAGCCATAACAATGCCCATCAGTATGTTTCTTTACGCTATAGAGCATGCACTCTCTTGGTGGGGAATATTGCTTACAATGATTTGGGCAGTTCCTTTAAGCATTGCGTATATTAAAACGAAGAATATCTATGTTGTAATGACAGCTCATTTTATAGGCAGTTTACTTGGAAATGGGTTTGATGTTATATTTACTGCAATTCAGCTGATATAATAATCAATTCCGGTTATAGAGATAAAAATTCTGATTTATATGAGTAACGGAGATCAATTATGGCGATTACGATCAATTTGAGATATACGGGACAAAACGGGAATGCTCTGCGCTTTGCACAAGAGATGCTAAAGAGCGGAACAGTCGATATGATCCGCGCTGAGAGGGGCAACCTGCGGTATGAATACTATCAGTCGCTTGACGATCCCGAAACGATCCTGCTGATCGACAGCTGGGAGGATCAGGATGCGCTTGATACACATCATGCCTCGCCGATGATGGCGACGATAGCTACTCTGCGCGAGAAGTACGACCTGCATATGACCGTCGAGCGTTATGTCAGCGCAGAATCGCCTGCGTCCGAAAACCGATTTATCAGACAATAGGAGAGAAAAATATAGGATGAACCATTTGAAACAGCAATACCTGCCTTGTATCTCTGTTGCGAATATGCGCGAGAGCGACAGGCTGACGATCGAGAAATATGTGTCCGGCCGCACGCTGATGTACCGCGCCGCGCTGGGCGTATATCGTGCGGTAGATTGGCACGGCGATATCGCGATCGCTGTCGGCGGCGGCAATAACGGCGGCGACGGCTATGCACTGGCGTGTATTCTGAAACGAAATCATCACAATTGCCGTATCGTAAAACTGAGCGACAAGCTGACGGAGGACAGCGCGTATTTTGCCGAGGCTGCGCAGAGCTTGGGTGTATCGATGACGCCCTACACGATCGGCGCTTTTTCAAAAGCAGATATTGTCGTCGACTGCCTGCTGGGGACAGGCTTTCAGGGTGAGCTGAGAGAACCGTTCCTCAGCGCGGTCAATGAAATCAACATCAGTCGGGCACAGGTCGTCAGCGTCGATATCAACAGCGGCATGAACGGTGACACCGGAGTGGCGTTGACCGCCGTGCAGTCAGATATCACGGTTACAATCGGCTATGTCAAGCGCGGGCTGATATCGAAAAACGCCGCACGCTGTATGAAAAAGCTCGTCGTTGCGGATATCGGGATCGTCCTCGATAAAGAAGAGCAAAAGATCGTTCCTGCATCTGAGAATGCGGGAGTGAATGACCCTGCGCTGATCTCTGCTCCGGCGTATTTACAGCTTGAGCCGATCGACGTCAGCCGTGCGGAATTATTCACAGATTTGGGAGGTATATAATGTATTTTGATGATTTTACACTCGGGATGACAGTCGAGATACCGCCGGCTGTGATCGATAAGGAGAAAATGCTAACGTTTGCGCGGGAGTATGATAATATCCCGCTTCATACCGACGAGGAATATGCCAAAACGACGCCTTTCGGCAAGCTGATCGCGCCGGGGATGATGACCTTTCTCTCGGTATGGGCAAAATATCTGGAGGTCGATTTTTTCGGCGAGGAACTGCTCGCGGGCAAGTCGACCAAGATCGAATGGTTAAAGCCGGTTTTCGCCGATGATGCGCTGACCGGCAAAGCGACCGTAACAAGGCTTGTCAAAAGGAATGAGAAAAACGGTCTTGCAGAAGTCGTGATCGATATATATAATCAAAACGGCGACCAGGTCATGACTGCCGTGACGGAAGCCGTTGTCAAATGCAAAAGGAATTGAAATAGGCAAAAGGAGCATTATGGAATATTCAGTTACACTGTCACAGTTATTCAATATCAAAGAGGAGTACGCGCAGAACATCATCACCCTGCTCGACGAAGGGAATACGATCCCGTTCATTGCCCGTTACCGCAAGGAGATGCACGGTTCGATGGACGATCAGCTGATCCGCGCATTCAGCGAGAAGCTCGATTATCTGCGCGGACTTGACAAACGCAGGGAGGAGATCCGCGAGCTGATCAAGGGTCAGGAAAAGCTGACTGACGAGATCAGCCTGTCGCTCGACAAGGCGCAGACGCTCAGCGAGCTTGAGGATATCTATCGCCCGTTCCGACCGAAGCGAAAAACGAGGGCGTCTATCGCAAAGGAGCGCGGGCTAGAACCCCTTGCGCTCGAGATCATGAAGCAGGAAAAGGGCTTCGATCCCATGAAATCGGCGGAGCAGTTTGTCGATGCGGAGAAGGAAGTCCCCACCGCTCAGGACGCGATCAGCGGCGCGATGGATATCATCGCCGAAAGCATTTCCGATAACGCGGAGATCCGCAAAAAACTTAGGGCGATCATGCACATCAGCGGACTGCTCAAATCTGTCGCCGCGGATGCTCAGCAGGACAGCGTCTACACCAACTACTACGACTATTCGGAATCGGTCAGAAAGATCGCCGGTCACCGCATCCTCGCGGTCAACAGGGGAGAGAAAGAGGGCTTCTTGAAGGTCAGTATCGTGCTTGATCCCGAACAGCCGCTGAACGTCATCAACCGCGCGCTGGACAGGGGCACGAATCCCCTGTGCTCCGATATCCTGCGCGCCGCGGGCGAGGACGCATATACTCGCCTGATCTTCCCCTCGATCGAGCGCGAGATCCGCGCCGAGCTGACGGAAAACGCGTCCGAAAACGCGATGAAGGTATTCGCGACGAACCTCAAACAGCTGTTGATGCAGCCGCCCGTCAAGGGCAAGACCGTGCTCGGGCTCGACCCCGGTTACCGCACGGGCTGCAAGGTCGCGGTCGTGGATGATACCGGCAAGGTACTGGACACGGCGGTGATCTATCCCACCCATTCCGAGCAGAAGGTCGCCCAGTCCAAAAGAAAGCTGCTCGAGCTGATCAAAAAGCATCATGTCGATATCATCTCGATCGGCAACGGCACCGCAAGCAAGGAAACCGAGATGTTCGCCGCCGACGCGATCAAGGAAGCCGATCACACGGTGTATTACATGGTCGTCAGCGAGGCGGGAGCGTCGGTTTATTCTGCCTCCAAGCTCGCCGCGACCGAGCTGCCCGAGCTTGATCTGACGCTCCGCAGCGCGGTATCGATCGCCAGAAGACTGCAGGATCCCCTCGCGGAATTGGTCAAGATCGAACCCAAGGCGATCGGCGTCGGTCAGTATCAGCACGACATGCCGCAAAAGCGGCTCAGCGAGACCCTCGACGGCGTGGTCGAAGACTGCGTCAACTCCGTCGGCGCAGATCTGAATACCGCTTCTCCTGCGCTGCTGCTGCGCGTATCGGGACTGAATGCGACGGTTTGTAAGAATATCGTTGCATACCGCGAGGAAAACGGTGCGTTCAACTCCCGCGCGGAGTTGAAGAAAGTTCCCAAATTAGGACCGAAAGCGTTTGAACAGTGCGCGGGATTTTTGCGCGTGCCCGAAAGCCGCAATCCGCTCGACCATACCGGCGTCCATCCCGAGAGCTACGCCACGGCAAAGGAACTGCTGAAGCTCGCCGACTATACGGAGAAGGAGATCAAGGCGTCAAAGTTCAGCGACCTGCCCGCAAGGGTGAAACAGCTCGGCACAAAGAGCCTCTCGGAAAAGCTCGGTATCGGCTTGCCGACGCTGAATGATATCGTGAAAGAGCTGAGTAAACCAGGGCGCGATCCGCGTGACGAAATGCCCAAGCCCATGCTCCGCTCTGATGTTCTGGATATCAACGACCTCAAAGAGGGCATGGAGCTGACCGGCACGGTGCGCAACGTCATCGACTTCGGCGCGTTCATCGATATCGGCGTCCATCAGGACGGACTGGTGCATATCTCGCAAATCTGCGACAGGTTCATCAAGCATCCGTCCGAGGTGCTGAAAGTGGGCGATATCGTCAAGGTGAAGATCCTCTCGGTCGACGTCAAGAAAAACCGCATCTCGCTGACCATGCGCGGTGTGTGACACTTAAAATAACAGCAGACCGCATCCATTCCGGACACGGTCTGCTGTTTTATGTAGATGATATGATCGATCGTTTTCGGCTTTGGTCTGACCAAACCCAGTTACTTTTTGACGGTTTTGTGCAGGACGAGCATCGACCCGATCAGCAGCGCTGCGCCGACGAGGAGCCCGATCCACGGCGTATTGGTAAAGCCGATGATCAGATATCCGACCGCACAGACGATCGCGGTCAGCGTCGCGTAGGGGATCTGCGTTTCCACATGACGGATATGCTCACACTGTGCGCCCGTAGAGGCGAGGATCGTGGTATCCGATATCGGGGAACAATGGTCGCCGTATACAGAGCCTGCCAGCGTCGCGCCTAATGTGGGGATCAAAAGCTCGCTGCCGGCGGTCGAGGAACAGATCATGGTCACGATGGGGATCAGCAGTCCGAACGTTCCCCATGATGTGCCCATCGAGAAGGACATGACAGCGGCGATCACAAATACCAGGAACGGCAGGCTCTGCAGCGGCACCTTTGACGATGCGATAAAGCCGGAGATGAATTCTCCTGTGCCGATCAGCTCGCGGCAGACGCCGCCGAGACTCCACGACAGGATCAGGATCAGCATCGGCGGCACGATACTGCCGACGCCGCTGACGATAGAGCCGACGAATTCTTTGGGCTTGATGATCTTGCGGGGGATATAGAGGATAAACGCGGTTACAAGCCCCGCAAATGCGCCCAGCGACAATCCTGCAGTGGGATTTGCGCCGATCGCTTCGGAGAACGGTACGCCCTCAAAGAAGCCGCCGACATACGCCATGCCCAAGATCGCGCATACGATCAGCACCAAAATAGGCAGCACCAGATCGAATACACGCCCCTTGCTGTTTTGAGGACTGTTTTGTTCGTCCTCGTCGGCAGCCTCGTTGCCCTCCGCCTGCGCCCTTTCTTCCGCTTTCTTCATCTTGCCGAAGTCGAGACCCGTCACGGCGACGAAAACGACCATCAAGATCGTCAGCAGTGCGTAAAGATTGTAGGGAATGGTGGACAAAAATGTATTGAAACCGTTCGTGTCGCTGACCTCCGATGCGACTGCGACCGCCCACGAGGAAACCGGCGCGATGATGCAGATCGGAGCGGCAGTCGCGTCGATGATATAGGCGAGCTTTTCGCGCGAGATCCGCTGGCGGTCATAGACGGGGCGCATGACCGTACCGATCGTCAGGCAGTTGAAGCCGTCGTCGATGAAGATCAGCACGCCCAGCAGCGCGGTGGTCAGCAGGGTAGCGCGTTTGTTTTTCAGCTTTTTCTCCGCCCAGCGCCCGTATGCCGACGTCCCGCCGGATTTTCCGACCAGCGTGATCACTGCCCAGAGCAGCGCGAGGAAGATGATCATATAGGAATTCTCCGCGATCTTCTGCGCCATCATGTCGAAGATATGGGAGAAAACTGCCATAAAGGGTTCTCCTGCCGCGACGACATAGATCACCATTCCCGACAAAACGCCCAGGAACAGGGAAGAGTAGACCTCTTTTGTCAGCAGGGCGAGTGCGATCGCGATCAAAGGCGGCAGTATCGATACCCAGCCGGTTTCTATCACAGTAGCTCCTCCTTATGTAATGAGATTCTTTTCCACATTCTTGTTTCATCATCTGACGTCGGTTCAAATCCGTTGTGCAGATATAATCCGTCCGCGATGCTGTCACAGCAAAGATAATCCGCGCCGAAGCTGCGCGCATCCTCTTCGATCATCCTTAGCAGATCGGAGGCATAGCCCCTGCTGCGGGATGCGGGCAGCGTATATGCGCCGCTGATATGGACGATCCTGCCCGTCGGCGAATCCTTGCACGGAAATACCATGCAGAAGGTAGCGGTCATCACGCTGACCAAATAATCCTCTTCAAAAACGCCGTAGGTGGCGACACCCTCGTCGGCAGGAGCTTTGCCCCGGCAATAGGGCCTTGCCGTTTCTGCCGTCAGCTCACAGGGAAATCCCTCTGCCGCAGATAACTCCAGAAGGGCGGGGATATGATCGTGATCCAGTATTTTTACGGTTGGTTTCATGTGCCTTTCACCTTCTGATGGTTTTCGAAAGCGCTCGATCTATGATATCCGGGAGATGTGCGCTTTATCGCTTTACAGTCCTATTATATCGGCTTTCATACAGAATTGCAAGGATTTCAGGCATGTCTGCATATTTTTCGTCAGGGAAAGGTTTTTGTATGTATATTGAAACATACCGTTTTTTGTGATAGTATTAAACTATAGAATCACAGACTGATATATACGGAGGGATCATTATGTTATCGATCGGTACAAAAGCGCCGGATTTTACCCTGCCCGATCAGAACGGCGAGATGAAGTCGCTGTCGGATTACAAGGGGCAGAAAGTCATTCTCTATTTTTACCCGAAGGACATGACCTCGGGCTGTACCAAGCAGGCTTGCGCCTTCTCAGAGCTGTATCCGCAGTTCCGCGAAAAGGGCGCGGTCGTCCTCGGCGTGAGCAAGGATTCGGTCGCGTCGCACAAGCGCTTTGAGGAAAAGCACGGTCTGCCGTTTACGCTCCTGTCCGATACAGAGAAAACCGTCATTCAGGCGTATGACGTCTGGAAAGAGAAGAAGCTCTACGGTAAGGTGAGCTACGGCGTTGTCCGTACGACCTATCTGATCGATGAGGACGGCGTGATCGAGAGAGCCTTTGACAAGGTCAAGGCGGCGGACAATCCCGCCCAGATGCTCGGCGAACTATGAGATTGATCATCGCTCCCGCCAAGCAGATGCGTGTCGATACCGACACGCTCGCTTGTGCGGACTTGCCTGTTTTTCTCGACAGGACAGAAGTGCTGAAGGACTACATATGCAGTCTGTCCTTTGAGGAGCAAAAGAGGCTCTGGGCGTGTAATGACAAGATCGCCGCAGAAAATCATGAACGGTTCGCCCGCATGGACTTGCAGAAACACCTCACGCCTGCGCTGCTCGCCTACGACGGGATCCAGTATACCTACATGGCGCCGTCGGTATTTGAGAACGAATACTTTGATTATGTGCAGGAGCACCTGCGTATCCTGTCGGGCTTTTACGGCGTGCTCAAGCCGCTCGACGGTGTGACGCCGTATCGGCTGGAGATGCAGGCGAAGGCGTCGGTGAACAGTTCCAAAAGCCTGTATGAATTCTGGGGCGATTCGCTGTATCATGAAGTCATCCCCGATGACAGGACGATCATCAATCTCGCGTCAAAAGAGTATTCGAAATGTATCGAAAAATACTTGCAGCCGCAGGACAGATATATCACCGTTGTGTTCGGCGAGCTTGTCAATGATAAGGTCGTGACAAAAGGCGTGTACGCAAAGATGGCGCGCGGCGAGATGGTGCGCTATGCCGCCGAGAACCAAGTGCAGGATCCCGAGGAACTGAAAGCGTTCGGCGTGAGCAGCTACCGATTTGATCCATCCCGCTCCACCGATACGGAGTATGTCTTTATCCGAACCTAAGCTCATCCTTTATCAAAAGAGATAAATATCATCATCAAAGAACAAGCCTTTCGCATCGATCCGTTTGATGCGGGAGGCTGTCACACGTGAATCTAATTCTGCAATAACTCTGTAACCTGAATAACAGCGATGAAATTATGGAGGAAGTTAGAAAGGTTGTTAAGGTCGTAAAGATTGCGCT
>CACYPH010000052.1 GCA_902776185.1 uncultured Ruminococcus sp. | reverse complement strand
GTCGGTTACTCCTCTTATTGTAGCTTAGGCTAAAGACAGATGAAAGCCAGACTGGCTGCCTGGCTTTCCGGTCTGATTATATTGTAATAGAAAGGAAAACAAAAACATATGTTAAGTAGTATGAGTGCTTATGGAAGTTTAGATGAATTACATATCATGCAAATGGGAAAGAGATTGTCAAAGGAATTCATATCTCTAATGTCCAATTTTTCAATAGCGAATCGGTATACTGATATCTTATGATCAATTTGAGTAGCAGGAGCTCCACATAAATAGCAGATTGTTCCTTTATGCTTAATTACAAAGTTTGTTTTCTCTATTTGACAATCCGAAAAAACGGTGTTATAATACAGCCAGTAACTGAGCAAAGGCGCTTCTCTTTTCAGAGGAGCGCTTTTCCTTTTAAGGAGAATACTTATGAGCTTCAAGGAAACAATGGTGACTGCCTTTACTGAAAACAATCGCATTTCACCGGAATACTACTCGAAGTACCATGTCAAGCGCGGACTGCGTAATTCTGACGGTACCGGCGTGATGGCAGGCGTCACGAATATCTGTAATGTACACGGTTATGTGGTGGACGACGGCGAAAAGGAGCCCGCCGAGGGCAAGCTGATCTTCAGAGGCTATAACATCAACGATCTGATCGGCAGAGCAGTAGCGGAGGATCGGTTTGGTTATGAAGAGGTCGTCTTTCTGCTGATGACCGGCAGATTGCCCGATCAACGAGAACTGGAGGATTTCACCGTTCTCTTATCAGACAACCGTGCGCTGCCGGGGACATTCTTTGAAGATATGATTCTGAAAGCGCCCTCCCGGGACATCATGAACAAAATGGCGCGGTCAACGCTTGCGCTGTATTCCTATGACAGCGATCCTGAGGCAAAAACACCCGAGCACGAGATCGACACCGCCGTCTCACTGATCGCAAAAATGCCCGTTATCATGATTTGTGCCTATGAGGCGAAAAAAAGATTTTTTACAGAGGAATCGATGATCATGCACCAGTTGATCAAGGGTCAGTCAACCGCGGAGAATATCCTCTCGACCCTGCGACCTGACAGAACCTTTACGCACGATGAGGCAAAGCTGCTCGACCTGATGCTGATGCTCCATGCCGAGCATGGCGGCGGCAATAACTCGACATTTGCGTGCAGGGTGCTGACCTCGTCGGGCACCGATCCTTATTCGGCATATGCTGCCGCCATTGGGTCGCTCAAAGGTGCGCGGCACGGCGGGGCTAATCACAAGGTCGCCGAAATGCACGCGTATATCAAGGAGAATGTTTCAGATTGGGAAGATGACGCAGAGGTATCCGATTATCTGAGGAAGATCCTGAAAAAAGAGGCGGGAGACGGCAGCGGACTGATCTACGGGATGGGTCACGCTGTTTACACTCTGTCCGATCCGCGTGCGGTGATCCTCAAAAAATACGCGGGAGCGATGGCAGAGGGTACAGAGTACGAAAGGGAGTTCCGACTTCTGGAATCAATCGAACGCCTGACGCCGATCGTCTTTGAAGAGGTCAAACATTCCGGCAAGGTGATGTGTGCTAACATTGATATGTACAGCGGACTGGTTTACAGGATGCTCGGTATCCCCGAAGAATTGTTCACACCGCTGTTTGCGGTGTCACGAATGGCGGGCTGGTGCGCACATCGCTTTGAAGAAATCAACAGCGGCAAGCGTATTATCCGTCCCGCATACAAGTCGGTCTCTCGCGAGAAAAAGTATATCCCTATTGAAAAAAGATAGCATTTTGTCGATGAAATGTGGGAAAATTCTTGACAAACTTTTGACAATGCGGTAAAATCCAAGTGTAAAAACGCAGAAAGCAACGGCGCTTCTCCAACAACGGAGAGGCGCCGTTTTCGTTTAAAGGAACGGAGTGATACTATGACGGCGCTGCATCAGGAGCAGTTTACAAAGGCAGTAGGAAACGCCGGTGAGATCAATGATCTTCTCAGGCGATACGGGGTCAAATTCGGCATCTACAAGAACGGCGAGTTCAAAGAACAATTCTTCCCTTTCGATCCGATCCCGCGAGTGATCCCGTCTCAGAATTTTGCGCAGATCGAAAAGGGATTGATCCAGCGCGTAGACGCTCTGAATGCTTTTCTCTACGATATCTACCACGACAAGAAGATCGTCAGGGACGGGATCGTTCCGGAGGATTTCATATACATCTCAAAGGGCTACCTCGCACAGTGCGAGGGCGTGACGCCTAAAAATAAGATTTACAGTCATATTTCCGGCATCGATCTGGTACAGGCAAAGGACGGCGAATGGTATATTTTGGAGGATAACCTGCGGATCCCGTCAGGCGCTTCCTATCCGCTGATTGCAAGAGAACTGACGCGGATCGCGGCGCCGCAGGCGTTCGAGGAAAATGCCGTTGTCGACAATCGCGGCTATGCACAGCTGCTGAAAGAAACTATGGAATACGCGAACTGCGGCGGCATCAGAGCGATCCTCACGCCGGGTAGGTTCAACGCGGCATACTTTGAACACTCGTATCTAGCGGAGCATACCGACTCGGTGCTGGTGCAGAATGACGAGCTGTTTGTCGAGGACAATATTCTCTACCACCGCACCTATTCGGGCGGTAAAACGAGGATCGGTGTGCTGTACCGCCGTATTGCGGACGAATACCTCGATCCGTTGACCTTCCTGCCCGAATCGCTGATCGGTATTCCGAATCTGATGGAGGCGTACCGCAGCGGCAACGTCGGTATCATCAATGCGCCGGGCAACGGCGTTGCGGACGACAAGGGTATCTACTACTTTGTCCCGAAGATGATTCGGTACTATCTCGGCGAAGAGCCGATTCTGAAAAACGCCCCGACCTATCTGCCGTTTTATGAAGAGGATATGAAATATGTGATGGACAATCTTGAACAGCTCGTTATCAAGGATGTTGCGGAGGCAGGCGGCTACGGTGTGGTATTCGGCAGCGAGCTGTCAAAGGAACGGCTGGAGGAATTCCGCGCTGAGATCATCGCTCAGCCAAGACGCTTTATCGCGCAGGAGGTCATCGACTTTCTCGATCTGCCGATCATCGACAACGGTGATACGGTTATGCGCAAGGCAGATCTGAGGGCATTTGTATTGTCGGGAGAAACAACAAAGGTATGGGCGTCGGGACTGACCAGATTTTCCAGAAATCCCGATTCCTTCGTGGTCAATTCATCGCAAGGGGGAGGCTTTAAAGACACATGGGTACTATCTCGTTAGAACACAGCAACCGTCTCTACTGGCTGGGACGCTATACGGAACGATTTTTTACGACGCTAAAGGCGCTGGGCAGCCTGTATGATAAAATGCTCGATACACAGCATGGATACACGGATTATCTCGGCTGTTTCGGACTTGCCGATACCTATGAGGATAACGCGGCTTTTCTCCGCAGCTTTCTGTTTGACGATACGAATCCTAATTCCGCGGCATACAGCCTCGAACGTGCCTATGATAACGGTATCGTCCTGCGCGAGGAGATCTCAACTACCTCACTGTCCTTTTTGCAGATGGCAAAGGACACGTTGGAAAAAGCGCAGAACAGTACAAATATCCGCTTATCGCTGCTGCCGCTGGAGGATATTCTCTATGCCTTCTGGGGCTGTATCAATGAACATATTTATGACGATGAGATCAGGAACATCATCTATATCGGCAAAACCGTTGAGCGGCTCGACCTGTATATGAGGATGAAATACCCGTATCCGATCGTGGAAAAGGAGTTTATCCGACTTCTCAAAAATCTGAACCGCGTGCCGCGCTCGACTCCCTTTCGTTATCAGACAAAGCCGCTGTCCGAGCTGGTCGAGATTCTCGGCACAGAGGCCGACTATGACCGTGAGTCAAAGAGGGCGATCAGCAGTCTTAGCAGGCTGTTTGAAGCCGGGGAGGTGAGCGTATGAAACGCGTGAATTATTGTTTTTCCACCAAGCTGACCTTTGATGATTATGTACATGACCACAGCTTTGCGCTGCGGATCATCCCGCCTGAGACGGCATCGCAGCAGATTTTGTCATGCAATCTGAATATCTCTCCTTATGTTCCGGTCAAACAGACTGTCGACGCGTTCGGCAATAATGTGACGACCGGGTATTTGAGGGACGACCACCGATTTCTCGACTTTGAGATCAAGGGAACGGCTGAGGTCGACTGTACAAAGCGCCGTACCGACTATATGCCGTGTTATCTTTACCAATCAGAATATACACAGCCTGACGATGCTCTGCGCGACTTTTACCGTGCGCATCAGGACGGCTGTATCGGAACTGCCGCAGACCGGGCAGCATATCTCTGCGATATCCTGTCGCAGACGATCGGGTATCAGAAGGGCGTGACTGATACCGCTACAACTGCGGCGCAGGCGTTCGCGCTGAAAAAAGGCGTGTGCCAGGATTTTTCGCATATCCTGATCTCTATGCTGCGAATGGACGGCATCGCCTGCCGTTATATCGCGGGACTCGCCTTCTGTGACGGAGAGACCCATTCATGGGTGGAGTATTGGACAGGCAAACATTGGGAAGGGATCGATCCCGCCAACAACTGCCCTGTCGGCGACGGTTATCTGGTGATCTCACAGGGCAGGGATTTTCGCGACTGCGCTGTTGATCGGGGTGTGATGTACGGAAAGTATACCCGCCAGCTCCAACTGGTGCGCTCGATACTATCATAGGGAAAGGAAACAAAAAATGACAGAAACGATCGCAAGCGTTGCGCTTGCCGTTAATGAAAAGCTGAAAATACAGAAGAGACGTATTCAAAACGGAAACAGCACGACGCGCCTGAGTCTTGTGACCGGTACCCACGGCGACGAGCTGGAGGGGCAGTACCTCGCCTTTATGGTCGGCAGCTTTATCGACAAGAATATCGACCTGCTCGACGGGATCGTCGATATCTATCCTGCGCTCAATCCCATGGGGATCGACAGCATCACGCGGGGCATCCCGATGTTCGACCTTGATATGAACCGCGTTTTTCCCGGTACTAAGAACGGCACAATGGTCGAGGTTGTCTGTTCCGCTATCACGGATGATATCAGCGGCTCGGATGTGTGCGTTGATGTTCACTCAAGCAATATTTTTCTGAAGGAGATCCCGCAGATACGCATCAGCGTGCCGACTGCCGAGATGCTTCTGCCGTACGCTGAGATGATGAATGTAGACTTCGTTTGGATCCATGAGTCGGCGACGGTACTGGAATCGACCCTTGCGCATACGCTCAACTCCCGCGGTACAAAAACGCTGGTTGTAGAAATGGGCGTCGGTATGCGGATCACAAAGGAATACTGCGGTCAGTTGTTTCAGGGCGTCCTTAACCTGATGAAACAGCTCGGTATGTGGAAGGGAAAAACCGTTCCCGTGCGCAAGCCGATCATTTCCGCGGGTCGCGAGGTCGGCTTTGTCAACTCCGACGTCGCAGGTATCTTTGTTCCTTTTTCGGATTTCGGTGATACGGTGAAAAAGGGCGACCATATCGGCAATGTTATCGACCCGCTGAGCTCTAAGGTTGTCGAGGAGGTGCAGGCTGTCTGTGACGGAATGATCTTTACCCTGCGCGAGTATCCGGTCGTCTACGGTGGCTCACTGCTGGCGCGGATTTTGCAGCCTATGCAGGGAGGTGAGGACGCATGAAAAAGAAGACGCTGTTCTCACTGAAATCCCCTTATCGTGAGCAGCTTGACGTCATCGGCTACAGCTTCGGCAGAGGAGAAAAAGCCCTTGCCATTGTCGGAGCTATGCGGGGCAACGAGGTACAGCAGATGTATGTCTGCAGCCGCATGGTGCAGGAGCTGAAAAGGCTTGAAGCAGACGGAAAGCTCGCCGAGAACTGCGAGATCCTTGTGATCCCTTGCGTCAATTACTATTCCATGAATCTCGGCAAGCGATTCTGGGCGATGGATAACACCGATATCAACAGGATGTTCCCCGGATATGATCAGGGTGAAACGACCCAGCGGATCGCGGCAGGCGTTTTTGAACAGTTACAAGGTTATGAATACGGCATCCAGCTCGCTAGTTTCTACCAGCAGGGGATTTTCCTGCCGCATGTCAAGCTGATGGATACCGGTTTTACAGATCCCGGGATGCTCAAGGATTTCGGACTGGAATTCGGCATCGTGCGCAAGCCGCGTCCCTATGACACCACTACGCTGAATTATAACTGGCAGATCTGGGAGACAAAAGCTTTTTCGGTTTATGCGAACGCAACTGACGAGATCGACGAAAAGGCTGCCTGCGAGGCGGTCAATGCGATCCTGCGCTTTATGGACAACCGCGGTCTGGTCAGTACGAAAACGCCTCCCGGATATCGCACGGTCGTATTGGATGAGAGCGAAACAGAACAGATTCAAGCGGGTGCGGCAGGTCTCTTCTTCAGTACCGTTGAGATCGGCGCGACTGTCGAAAAGGGCGACATCCTCGGCAGGATCGTCGACCCATTCGAGTGTACGACCGTCGGCGAGATCCGCACGCCTGTCTCAGGAACCGTCTACTTTGCCTATCACAGCCCGCTGATCAATGAAAAAACAGTATGCTTCAAAATCATTAAGTAGGAAGTGGTCTGATGTCTAAGCCGTTGATCGGTATGGTAGCTCTTGTAAACAATCACACTCAAAGCTGTAGAACGATATCAAAATGTCTGGATGTTGTCGTGCAAGCAGGAGGTCTCCCGACGCTCGTCCCAATGACCGGTAAAGAGGAGTTGTTCTATCAAGCGGTTGAGATGTGTGACGGCTTTATTATTGCAGGAGAAGATGATTTGATCATGGACAGAGAGGAAAAGAACGGATATGTCCTCCCGGATTCACAACAGAACGCAAGGGTGATTTTCGTGCTGGATACAGCGATAAAGGTCAACAAGCCGTTGCTGAGTATCAGCACAGGACTCCAGTTTTTGAACGCAGCGCTGGGCGGCACACTCTTTCGGGACATTAGAGTTCAGTCGTTTTCTGCAAATCAACAGACTTTATCTGAACACCCTCCCGTGCATAATGTGTCGATCAATCCCGATACACCCTTGGCAAAATTACTGAAAATACGGCAGCTATCCGTCAAAGGTAATCGCTTTCAAGGGATCGAAAAGATTTCCCCGATCCTGAAAAGTATGGCATATGCGTCGGATGGGTCTATTGAAGCAGTATATATGCCGCTCAAAGCGTTCATGTGGGGGATCCTGTGGCATCCTGAACTGGCCTATATGACAGATGATAACAGCAAGAAGATAATAGATTTGTTTATCGCGCATGCAACAATGCAAAGGAATTCCTTGTTATAATGCGGGTGGTGGATTATGTCAATGTCAAAGCCAACGATCGGTGTTTTTCCGCTTTTTGATATTCAGCGCGACAGTCTTTGGATGATACCGGGTTATATGGACGCTCTTATACAATCGGGAGCGATTCCGATAATGCTGCCGCTGTTGACAGATTGGCAGGACATCCGGTCGCTTGTCGACACTTTCGATGGATTTTTGTTCACAGGAGGACAGGATATCGACCCTGCGTATTATCATGAAGCAGAATCGGAAAAATGCGGTGAGCATTTTGCCCTGCGCGATACGATGGAATATATCCTGTTTCACGAAGCGCTGAAAGCGGATAAGCCGCTGTTCGGCATTTGCAGGGGAATACAAGCGTTCAACGTGTTCTGCGGGGGATCGCTGTATCAGGACCTGCCGTCTCAGAAGCCGTCCTCTGTCGTTCACTGTCAGTCTCCGCCATATGACGAACCGGTACACTCGGTCAGTATCATCAAGGATACCCCGCTGTATACTCTGTTGAATACCGATCGTCTGAAGGTCAATAGCTATCATCATCAGGCAATCAAAGAGTTGTCGCCGCTGCTTTATCCAATGGCATATTCCGAGGACAGACTGGTTGAGGCGGTCTATATGCCCGAAAAAAGCTATGTATGGGCAGTACAGTGGCACCCCGAACTTTCCTATCGAGTTTGTGAGGAAAGCCGGCTGATCTGGAAGGATTTTGTTGATCATTGTAAAGAACTGCCATTATGAAAACTTTGAAAAAAGAGGTATAGGTATGTCTGCAAAAACTCATGATAGCAAAAACACTCGCTTCTCGGTGAAGAGTATGGCCGTTACCGCAATGTTCGCCGCTTTGATCGCGGTATGCTCGATCCTGAGCATACCGGTAGGTGAGGTACCCGTCACTCTCCAGACCTTTGCCGTGTGTCTTTCGGCGGCAATGCTCGGTTGGAAGCGCGGGACGCTCAGCGTCTTTGTCTACATTCTGCTCGGCGCGGTCGGTGTCCCGGTGTTCGCAGGAATGTCAGGCGGCGTTGGAATACTGGCAGGCCCTACCGGCGGATATATCATCGGTTTTCTGGCGACAGCGCTGATTGTCGGTTTTGCGGCTGATAAGTGGGAGAGAAAGGCCCTGCCTTTAACAATAGCGATGATACTGGGCATACTCGTTTGCTACGCTTTCGGTACCGTTTGGTTCATGGTCGTCATGAAGTGGGGCGTCGTTGAAACGCTGATGACTTGCGTCGTTCCGTTCCTAATCCCCGACGCGGTGAAAATCGTGCTCGCCATGGTACTGTCCAATCGTCTGTCAAAGGTCGTTACCCTTTGAGTGTGTTACTCAGACCCCACCACGCCTTGTGTATCCGTTTCTTTGAGGGATACGGATACGATCCGGACTTTGTCCGACATATGAATGATGTGATAACCATGTTACAGCATGATGACCCGACTGTCACACTCACCGGCGGCTGCGACTGTATCTGTGAAGCGTGCCCGAATAACGCGGGAGTTATATGTGCAAAAGATTATAAGGTCAGGGCAATCGATGACCGAGTCATGAATGTTCTAGGTTGCCATATCGGCGACGAGCTGTTGTGGAGCAAGCTGTACGAGCAGGCAAATGAAATGATCGTCAAGAGCGGCAGACTGAAAGATTTTTGCCGTAAATGTCAGTGGCTGTATATTTGCGAAAAGAAAGTTTGAGTGTGTAGGCAGCATTTTTACTTGAAAAAACTATTTTATTTCTTGACATTTTTTTAACAAGGTGATATAATCACCGGTGTAGAAGGCAAAGGCGTCTTGAACGAAAGTTCAGGGCGCTTTTTCTATTTTCTGTAAAGGAGAAGGTATTATGGCAAATGTAGCAGAGTATTTCGGCTGTCTGGTTTTTGATGATAAGCTGATGAAAGAACGTCTGGACGGTAAGATTTATCAGAAGCTGCGCAAGACGATCGACGACGGCGAACAGCTGAGTTTGACTGTTGCGAACGCGGTAGCTGTTGCGATGAAAGACTGGGCGATCGAAAAGGGCGCGACCCACTACACCCACTGGTTCCAACCGCTGACGGGTATCACCGCCGAGAAGCATGACAGCTTTATCTCCCCCTCGCCCGACGGCAGGGTCATCATGGAATTCTCCGGCAAAGAGCTGATCAAGGGCGAGCCTGACGCGTCATCTTTCCCCTCCGGCGGACTGCGCGCGACCTTTGAGGCGCGCGGCTACACCGCATGGGGAGGCGCGCGGCTACACCGCATGGGACCCCACCTCCTACGCATTTATCAAGGGCAAAACCCTGTGCATCCCGACCGCGTTCGCGTCCTACAGCGCCGACGCGCTGGATAAAAAGACCCCGCTCCTGCGCTCCATGCAGGCATTGAATACTCAGGCGCTGCGTATCTTAAAATTATTCGGCAACGAGGACGTCAAGAAGGTCGTCACCTCTGTCGGTCCCGAGCAGGAATATTTCCTCGTACCTCAGGAGCTGTACGCAAAGCGCAAGGATCTGATCTACACCGGACGCACCCTGTTCGGCGCACGCCCGCCGAAGGGTCAGGAGCTCGACGATCATTATTTCGGCACGATCAAGCCCCGCGTCCTCGCCTATATGGA
>CACYPH010000051.1 GCA_902776185.1 uncultured Ruminococcus sp. | reverse complement strand
TGTGTTTTATTTGTAGATCGTAATATTATTGTATCACAGAAAAAGAAAATATCCTTTACATCTTGAAATGTAAATAAGCAAAAGAAAAAGCAGGGCGTTATCGCTCTGCTTTTCATTATACTTTGATACATAATCGCAATATGTTAGCCGACATTTTTCTATCGGTTTTTCTATCGCTTTTACTTGAAATAATCTGACTGCTTAATTTCTGATAAAAAATATTAAGCACAATTAACAAATCAACTACATGATCTATTGTGAATTAACAACAAAAAACACGACATAAATTGAAATAACAAACGCTTTTGGTCGCTCCAAAACCACGTGCCGAGGGTTCGAGTCCTTCTGCCCCTGCCACAGTATGAGTGTTGATAACGGGCTCAAGTTATCTACACTCATTTTCTTTGTAAAATCTTCTTTTGGAAAACAGCGAGCAGGCAAAAACCTGCTCGCTGTTTTTATGCAGAGTTGCCGCGCCGGGTGCGGAATAGTTCGGGCGGAATATACTTGGCCTCTACTCCCTGCCGTGTAAGCTGCCGCTGACATTGTATCCGTGAGGTAATGGGTGGATCAGCAAACTGACAGGATTGAGTCGAAGCCTGTTTGACTCAAAATCTCCATAACAACGTCATTTGCGCCGTGCAGCGTCACACCGTCCCTGCACGCCTTGTGCATGATCAACAACACGCGCAGTCCTGCAGAGGAAATATAGTCCAGACCGCTGCAGTCCACTGTGACGCTATCGATCGGGTATGCCGACTTCGTATCCTCAAAGAAGGTAAGCAGATTCGGGGCTGTAATGGTATCGAGGCGTCCTGACATGGCGATGGACAAGCCTGCGCCTTCTATGGAAGCCTTGATGCCAAAGTCTTTTGTCTCGGCGGCAGTGAGTTCAACAGCAGAACCGCCGGCAATTGGTGTGATCTTCCAGTAAGAGCAGTGCTTCATTCCCTCGCGCACGGCGGCAGCCTGCTCCGGGCTGATTCTGGAAAGGGCATTCAGCTGAGGCATATGCTCCGCTACGGGTACGCGTTCTGCAGTCAGACCGTGCTTTGCAAGAAAAGCCATCGCATTTTTGATCCCGCCTGCCGCATCGGCGGGGTGTATGATAAGCGGATTTTTTCCGATCTCCACATCCGATTTGTCCTTTGTCTGCTGGGTAGCATTTTTCATGATCTCAAGGAAGCGATCGCCCACCAGCGCCCGCATGGTGATGACATACTGGAGCGAAGCTTCGGGGTCAGCCGTATACCAGCATCCGCCCTTTTTCTCCAGAATACGGCGGATGTTATCACATAAAGCTCCGACTTCCGAATCGGTAAAGTACATCAGCAGACCTTCCGTCGTAATACAGACGCCGCCCTCGATGTCCTCCAGCGCCTTTTCCAGAGAGGCATAGTTTGTGGCGTCCACCTCTTTGTAATGCACCAGCTCCCGCTGCTCAGGCGGGATCAGGGCGCAAATCTGCTCAGCCGCTTCGCGAATGACAACCGGAAGATCCAGCCCGTAATAGGCAAGTCCCTTTTTGGCAAAGGCAACCGCCCGCGGGGTATAGCCGCAGGGCATATCGACCGGCGTGTATCCGGAGTTTTCTGCCAGCCGCGCCATTGTCTGATAGCGCGTTTCCAACACGATTGTGCCGCCGAGCACTTGCTCCGGCGACGCCGTAGTGTTGGCGCTGTTCTGCGTTTCAGACAGCGTCAGACCCATATTCTTTGCAAGTACAGCCGCATCCTGATCGCCGTTTGCGGCAAGCTGGAACAGCGTCATCCTTGCTGTGTGAAACACCGGGTTCACTCTTTCAAAAAGAGCGGAATCAAATGTGGTTTCATCCCAATTCAGTGTGTTTGCCATTCGTACATCTCCCTATTTGTTGATTTCGTTTCCAACAGGAAAGGGGTTGTGCACTTCTCTGTGCCGTTCTTTCGTCAATCGAAAAGTCACAGCGGTATGTAAACGGAAAACGATATCGTCATTATAATTGAGTCATCATGCCTTGTCAAGGTAAATCAGACAGGATTCGTAACCGCCTTTGCTTTTCGCCGACCTGATTGATCAGCGTCGACAAGAATTGACTTTTTTCCTCAATAATGGTAATATAAATTTGTATAGGATATTTTCGGTCAGATTTTTTGAGCAGTAAAGTCGGGGCGCGATTCGGCAAACTGCTTTTTGCGCTGTCCTGTAATGACGTCAGACGGCGATATTTCAGAATGATTTGGGGAGTGTCAGAATGAGAACGAAGAGATGGATACGATGTGCTGCGCTGCTGCTGGCGGCGATCTGCCTTTTGTTTATTGCTGCAGCCTGCGGAGAAGAAAGCGCATCCGATAAATCCGGCAAGGGGGCTTCCGGCGAAGAACCCTATGTGCCGAAGGACGGCTTTGTGACCATCGACGGCGTTCGGTTCTTTTACGAGAACGGCGCGCTGATGGTGGACACCATTGTCGGCAACGATGACGACGGCTACTTTTACACCGACAAGAGCGGCGCGATCAACGACGGTTACTGCAACGGCGTCACCGTCAACGACGAGGACTGGATCGTGATCGAGGGTCAGGCGTACAAGGTCGAGACCGAATCCGACAAATGCCTGTTTGCAGCGGCAAAGGATATCGGCTCGTGTACCACCGTCGATATGACCAGAGAGGAAAAGGTGCAGGCCGCCTTTGACTATATCAAGGATCATTACCTCGAGGGCGTTCCGCATGATCCGCCCTATTCCTATACTAAGATGGACTGGCCGATCGTCTGTGCCAACGACCTGTTTATCGGCGGCAAGGGCGACTGCTACAGCTACGGCGCGGCGTTCGCATATATGGCGCGCGCGATCGGATATACCGAGGTATACGGATGCAACAGCGGCGGTCACGGCTGGACAGAGATCGAAGGGAAGATCTACGATCCCGAGTGGAGCAAGCACAGCTCGAACTATACCTACTTCGGGATGAGCTACGAGGACGAGTGCGACGTCCCCTACGCTAAGGCGATCGCCGACGAAGCGGATTATAAGCGCATGAAGATCGAGATCCACGCGGATCTGACCGCGGCGTGATCACTGCCGAAGCTTCCTGCCGGACCGATGAAAGATTCGGTCCGGCTTTTTTATTCGATAGGAAATTACCCTTAAACAGATTAGGCTTCATTTTATCGAATAAAAAAGATTTATAGTGCCCGCCCAGTTTTCTGCTGCGCAGAAACGGGCAGAGGCTTCCGAAATGCGCGCAAAGCGCGATTTCTTGTGCATTTCACCCGCCGAAAAACGCAACTTACCCGTTCGGGTATTCCCTTTTCCAATATATTATGTTACACTCAAAGCATCACGGAGGTGAGCGGATGTTCAAGGTAGTCATTGATCAGATCGGCGCAGGCGAGGACGAAGAGATCGTCATCCGGTGTCATGAGATCACCGACGAGGTACTCGCCCTAGTTGGCAAACTGAAAAAGAGCGAATCGATCCTGCTCGGGATGAAAGACGGCGAGACCTTCCGCATCCCGGTTAAGGACATTTACTATATCGAATCGGTCGACAACAAGACCTTTATCTGTGCGCAGAAAAGCGTCTTTGAATCGCGGCAGAAGCTGTACGAATTCGAAGAGCTGACGGTCGGGACAAAGCTGTTCCGCTGTTCAAAGTCGATGATACTGAATATCGCAAAGATCCGTTCGGTATCGGCGTCGGTCAACGGCAGATTTGAGGCAAAGCTCATCAACGGCGAGACCGTCATCATCTCGCGGCAGTATGTGCCGGATCTGAAAAAACGACTGGGAATGTGAGGTGCGATATGAAAGATACGATCAAAATGGTAATCAGCCACTTTTTCATCATCACGGTCTGTGTGACCGCGGCGATCGGAATCCCGAATTACTTTTCCCCCGACCACTCGGGCTATCCGACGGAATTTCCGATCCATATGCTCTTGGTCGGCGCGACCTCGGCGCTGCCGTCATTCCTCTACTACTTCAAAAAAGAACCGACCCGCAAGCAGTTTGTCATCCGCGTGATCCTGCATTTCTGCTGTATCATGGCGGTAGTGCTCGGCGAGGGTTGGCTGCTCGGATGGTATGAGAACACGACGGAGATGATCTATGTCGCGATATGCGTCATCGTCGTCTATGCGGCAGTATGGATCATCACCACGATCGCCAATAAAACCGCCGCAGACGGTATCAACACCGCCCTGAAAAACATCAACAGTGATGAGGATGAAGAGCCCTAACAGTCCTTCACCTCATCTGCATTTTACCCCTTCAAAAAAGCATCTTGCGCCCCGGATTCGACCGCTCGCGCAGGATGCCTTTACTTTGCTCGAAAGGCTGTGATATCATACAGTCAAGACAGGAGGATGAACCTATGAAAATGATTGAAGTCAACGATCTGGTCAAAAACTATAAAGATGTGAAAGCGGTCAAGGGGATCAGCTTCTCGGTAGAGGAGGGGGCGTTCTTCGCGTTCCTCGGCATCAACGGCGCGGGCAAATCCACCACCATCAACATCCTTTGCACCGTCATCGAAAAAACCGCGGGATCGGTAAAGATCGGCGGGTACGACCTCGATACCGAACGCACCAAGATCAAAAGTCAGATCGGCATTGTTTTCCAGAATTCCGTACTGGACAAACAGCTGACCGTCAAAGAAAACCTCACCTCGCGCGCATCCTACTACGGGCTGAACAAAAAGGAGATACGGACGCGCATCGAGGAGCTCAAAGAGATATTCGAGCTTCATGACATCATGAATCGGCGCTACTGTCAGCTAAGCGGCGGCCAGCGCAGACGGGTCGACATCGCCCGCGCGCTGATCAACCGGCCGAAGCTCTTGTTCCTCGACGAGCCGACCACGGGGCTTGACCCGATGACGCGCGTCAAGGTATGGGAGATCATCCACAAGCTCAGAGAAGAGACCGGGCTGACGGTCTTTCTGACCACCCACTACATGGAAGAGACCGTCGACTGTGACGACGTTGTCATCCTCGACGACGGCAGGATCGCCGCCCACGGCACGCCGCATAACCTCAAGGAACAGTACGCAAGCAACCGGCTTGTCTGGTACACCGAGCAGACGGATGAAAACGACAAAATGCTGAAAACTGAAGGACTTTCTTATGAATACTCCCTCGACAGCTACAAGATCGAGATCGATCAGATCGCAAAGGCGACCGAGCTGCTCCGCCGCTATGACAATATCGACGACTACGAATTCATCAAGGGGAACATGGACGATGTGTTCCTCAACGTAACAGGAAAGAGATTAGGTGACTGATATGACACGGACATTGAACGCCTACAAAGGCCTCACCATCAGAAACGCAAAGGTATTCCTCAAGGATAATATGGCGGTATTTCTCTCGCTGCTGACCCAGATCATCATTCTGGGACTGTTCCTGCTGTTCATCAAGAACAGCTACGTCGACGGCATCAACGAGGCGCTCGGCGAGCTCAAGGACATGGTCGACAAGGCGGATATCGAAGCGCTGGTCAACTCTTGGATGATCTCCGGCGTCATCGGCACCTCGGTCATCACCGCTACCCTCAGCGCGCTGTCCGTCATGGTCAGCGACAAGCACGAGAGAATCGACTTTGACTACAACGCAAGCTCCGTCAAAGGCTCGGCAGTCGTGATGTCCTATTTCTCCGGCGCGGTTCTCTGCTCGCTGATCACCAGCTTTACCCTGCTCGCAGTCGGACTGGTGTTCCTCTCGATGACCGGCACCTTCCTCTTGACGGTCACCGATATCCTCATGCTGATCGGTCTGGTACTGCTGGGGTCGGTATCGTCCACCCTCATCATGATGACCGTCATCAGCTTCTTTAAGAAGGACTCCACCTACAGCGCGTTTTCCGTGCTGATCTCCACGCTGGTCGGCTTCATCGTCGGCGCGTACTTCCCCGTATCCCAGCTCGGCGAGACCACCCAGACCATCGTCAACCTTGTCCCTGGCGCACAGATCACCGGTCTGATCCGCGACGTCCTCGTCTCCCCCGCGATCGACAATATCGACAAGACGCTCGGCGGCCTCGACGGCGGTCAGTTCAAGACGGTCGCAGAGAAAATGTTCTGCATCAAGTTGAATATCTTCGGCAGCGAGGTCGACACCGGATTCATGCTGATGTACTCGGTGATCGTGATCGCCGTGTTCCTTGTGCTGAATGTCGCGCTGTTCCGCATCAGCTCCAAAAGAAAAGATTGATTCGCATGATAAGCGCCCCGCTTCGGTCGATTCCGCGGCGGGGCTTTTCCGATCCCGCGGCTTGACAAATGCCGCCTTTCCTTATAAACTGGTAGCAAATCAACCGATGCGAGGTCAGTATGAACCCGACGAATTTTGAAGCATTGCAAAACCGCATACAGGCGATCGAAAGCGCGCTTTCTCCCGATTCGGAGATCTTCGGCGACGGCGAAAAGCTGTCGGCATATATCGACGGGGTGTTCGACCGATTGTCGTCCTCGTTGAGCGGCGCCGCCCTGAGCGAGCGTGAATACCGCGCTCTGAAACGCCGCAAAGAGGCATTGATCCGCATGATCGATGAAGCGGATGATCGCTTCTCTAAGGCATATCCGACCCTCTGCGTCCCCGCGCAGATGATCCATCTGAACGCGCCGTGTCCCGAGGACCGCTTTGACGAGCTGAACCGCCGCTATGCGATCGAGCTTGCCGCGGCGATCTATATGCTGGATGCGCTGTATGACAGCGACAGCTTTGACGAGGCGGCAGAGTTTTTCCCCACGTCGCGCGAGGAATTGTCGCAGGTGTATCTGCCGAGCCTTTCGGACGCAGTTCACAGCGACGACGAGCTGCGCGCGATGCTCGTGCTGATCCGAAAGGGCAGCGGTCTGAGCACTCTGCTCAGTGAGGGCGAGGCAGTCGAGCTGCCGTACAAAGAACAGTTTGACGCAGTGAATGCGCTGATCGGAAACGACGCGATCAAGCAGGCACAGGAGCGATTCACCGATACGCTCTGGCGCTTCACCGATGCGCTGTTGGATGCGGCAAAAGCACGCCTTGACGCGCTCGAAAAAGCCCGTCAGAATACCCTGGCGATCCGTTCCGCTCCTTATGCAGACGCAACGGTCACCTCCTCTGACCTTGCGGAGCATCTTGAAGCATTACATACACTGACAGACGACCTCGAGCGCTTCTACTGCTTTATTCCTGCGGTCATCGATCCTCAGAACGCCGATCTCTATGCCGCTGTCACGCCGCCTGAGATCCTCGATCCCTATGAACTGTGCTGGGCGCTGGTGACCCTTGCCGACAGCGACTGCGTATGGCTGTACAACCTGAGCTACGGGATCATGAGTTACGTGTGTCAGGCGCTGCCGTGGGCGGGGATGGGCGCGGTCGATCCCGATAACGCGCTCGACGAAATGGATGTCGACTACGAGTACCTCGCCTCGCTGATCGAAAAAACGCCCGGCTGGGACGATGATCGGACAAATCCGCTGTTTTACAAAAAACTCCTCCCCTCTCCCCTCGCTGAGTCGCCGCGCAGACGCATCAGCATCGCACAGCTGACCTTTCTGTCGTCGGGACTGGTGCCGCCCAGACACGGCAGTTCCATCTCGTACACGCGTGCCTTATTAAACGATACCGAGCTGTCGGAACAGCAGAAAGAGCTGCTGTACGAATACTTTGCGCTCGCCTATGCGATCAACCATAAAGAGCCGGATTACTCCGCCCTGGAGGATGACGCGGACGACGCGGCAGATGCGGAGAATTCCGCCGCCGAAAATAAGCTGCTGCGCGCGGAAATCAAGCAGCTCAAAAATACCATCCATCAATTCGAACGCCGCAGCAAGGATACCGAAAAGCAGCTTGCTCACGCAAATCGAAAGCTCGACGCGCTGAATCTGGAGCTGGGCGAACTGCGCACGATGATCCGAGAAGCGTCCGCAGAGGACGAGAGCATCACGGTCAGCTTCCCCTATACCGCAAAGAAACGCTCCGTCATCATCGGCGGGCATGATTCGTGGCTCAAGGCGATCCGTCCCCTGCTGGAGAACGTGCGCTACATCTCGTCGTCCGAACAGCCGAATCCCAACCTGATCCTCGGCAGCGAGATCGTGTGGCTGCAGACCAACGCGATGGGGCACTCCGGCTACTACAAGATCATGGATCTCGCCCGCCGCAACCATATCAAGGTCTGCTATTTCAGCTATTCGAGCGCGGAGAAATGCGCCGAACAGTTCGCGCTGGAGGACAGTGCAGAAGACGAAACCGAAGAGTAACAGGAACGCCCGCTGATTTTTTCGGCGGGCTTATCTTATGCAGATCGCTGTCAGGATCGATACAGGCGTTGCTATGAAATTTCGACTGATTTGCGTTAATATCCTGTAAAACTCAAGGTCAGATTGCTTGCTGTCAGAGCGTTTTTAGCTCTCCTGAGGCGCGTGAATGAAGTCGTTTTTTGAACTCTCCTCTGGGTGGATACGAATTTTTCAAAATTTTTCCGTAGTTTTTGCAGTCGAGCAGTGAAAATTCGCCAAGTGTCTAAAAGCCGCTTAAACAGTGACTTTTTCGGCTGATTCTACGATTTGTAGAGCGCCGAGTAGAGTAACTCTACCCTGAAAACCGGATGGTAGATAAAATTCAACGATAAGTAGGTTTCCTTTTGTGCCGACACTCCCTATAATGATTTGAGGATAAGGTCGTTTTATGACAAACGCACCACGTGCGATCGGTCATTCGACGACACATAACGACATACGAGGAGGGAAGTGCTTGGACAAGCGCGAGGTCATTTACTATACAGACGAGCTCAGCGAGGAGTTCTCGACAGCGGTCATCACCCCGCGCACGATCGACGGCAGCTATGTCTATGACAGGCGCGGTCCGGTTCGGCGCTTCACCCGCTTCTTCTGGTATCGCATCGTCGCGACGCCGCTCGCGTTCCTCTATGTCAAGCTCAGCCTGCACCAGCGCTCGGTCGGCAAGGAAAAGCTCAAGCCTTTCCGCAAAACAGGGATCTATGTCTACGGCAACCACACCAACGACATCGGCGATCCGCTGACGCCCAATGTCTTCTGCTTTCCGAAGACCGTTTCCTTTATCGTGCACCCGAACAACGTATCCATGCCGGTGCTCGGGCGGATCAACCCGTCCTTGGGCGCGATCCCGCTGCCCGATACCCGCGACGCGTACAAAAACTTTACCGAGTGCGTCAAGGGGCGCATCGAGAGGGGCGACGCGGTCGTCATCTACCCCGAGGCGCACATCTGGCCCTACTACACGAAGATCCGCAATTTTCCTGACACCTCTTTCGGCTATCCCGCCAAGGCAGGCGTTCCGGTATTTTGCTTTGTCAATACCTACCAGAAGCGCGGCAATCGCAAAAAGCCGCGTACCGTTACCTACATCGACGGACCGTTCTACCCCGATATGGAGCTGCCGATCAAACAGCGGCGAAAGAAACTAAGGGACGAGGTCTACGACACGATGGTAAAGCGTGCGGAGAATTCCGACGTTGAAGTCATCAAATATATTAAGACCTGCTAACAAAAGTCAAGTAAAAATTTGAGAAAAATGAAAATTTTGTTTAGCAGATAAAAGAGTATAACAAAGCTGACCGCTGAGCACCTCA
>CACYPH010000050.1 GCA_902776185.1 uncultured Ruminococcus sp. | reverse complement strand
GGTCAAATTGATAATGGCGGGGATACCTTGATGGTATCCCCGCCATTATCAAAATGGTCGGAGTGAAGGGATTTGAACCCCCGACATCCTGCTCCCAAAGCAGGCGCGCTACCAACTGCGCTACACCCCGATTCTGTTTTCATTCAGCATGGTCATTATACCCTATGTGAAAAAACTTGTCAACCTGAAAAAAACCGCATTTTCCTCTTGCGTTTTGTCGGATGGGGGAATATAATGTATTAAAATAGGTAAATCTGGGCTATATTGATGAAATCTGTTTGTTATTCCGGAATGAAGGGAGGGGTATATGTTGCATTTTAAGCTTGCGCAGCGTATCGTTTCGCTGATCGCGGCGATGGTTATGATCTTTGCGTTTGCACTGCAAACCGCTGCGCTGGACGAAAAATATCGTTTTGACGAGCTGAAAATGGCGGTCAGCGTACCGCGCGATTACTATGTCATTACGCGCGACAGCGACAGGAATGACGATGCGTTCAAGGCGCTGAATCTCGGCTATGACGAAACGATGATCGCGTTCCGGAACTCCGATATCTGGCTGCGCGCCTACGACCCCGACCAGATCTTCTGGCTGAGCGTGATCGTCACGACGACCGATGAGAGCAAGACCATCAATAACTATTCCGATATCTCCGCCTCCGACCGCAAGGACATTCTGGAGAATATCAAGAACGAGGCGACGGTCAACTCTGCGGTAGAGGTCAAGCACAATAACAACATCTTCTTCGATTCCTCCGGCAAGACCGAAAGCAGCGGACGAAAGCTGTATTTTGAACAGAGCAATACGGTCATCAACGGAATGCAGATCGACCTTGTCCTGCAAAAATACGATGAGGAGATCAACCCCTCCGAGTCCAAAGCGCTGACCAATATGGCGAACTCGCTGGAGTTTGATAATATCAAGCGCACGACCGGTCCGATCTTTGAGTGGTGGCGACTGCTGCTGTGGGTCGCGATATTGGCGGGACTTGCATTCGCGCTGTCCATCCTTTATCGCCAGCGCAACGCTGCCAATCGCCGCAAACTGCAGGAGCGCCGTCATAAGCGTGAGATCGAGCAGGTGAAAAAAGAAGGCAAGCCGATCCCTGAGGAAGACCGCGTTACCTTTGATGAGGCGCTGGGGTATGAGGACGACGAACAGTTCGAGAGCCGTTCGCTGACCGACCTCGATACATACAATATCAAGGTCGCGCAAAAAGATCCGAATCACGGCGTGTCCTACTTTGAGGACAGCGGCGACAGCATCGACGACGGTACCGATTACTTTGATACCTATTTCAGCGAGCCGGCTGAAACCCGAAAGGGCTTCGCTCGATTCTTCGGCACAGTCGGTACGTATATCAAACTCGGGTTCAAGCGCCTCGGCTATTTCTTTACCAATCTCAAGCGAAAGCTGTTCAAGAAAAAGAAATAAGTGATGATTATTCCGACAGGGAAGAGCAGATTAGCTTTTCCCTGTCGTTTTTTGTAAAATAAGAGAACCCAATCGAACGAAAACTAACAAATCATCAGGAAACATGACTTTTTTTGAGGGAAAAGCCGCGTTTTTTTGCAAATTATATAAAAAATCCGCAGGCGGAAGCAAAAAATGTGTCAGGTGATTTTCGGGATTGTTATTGAATTAACAATCGAAATGGCATATAATTGTTAATGTTGGTTTTCGTATACCCAATACGATACAAAAACCCATATGATGGTATATGAAAGATTTGATTTTTATTCAGGAGGCTAGAATAATGGCAAGAGTTTATAATTTTTCGGCAGGTCCTTCGATGCTGCCGGAGAGCGTACTGAGAAAAGCTGCTGACGAAATGCTCGATTATCAGGGCAGCGGTCAGAGTGTCATGGAGATGTCCCATCGTTCCAAGGTTTACGACGGTATCATCAAAGAGGCAGAGGCGCTTCTCAGAGAAGTAATGAACATTCCCGATAACTATAAGGTGCTGTTCCTTCAGGGCGGCGCATCGTCCCAGTTTGCGGCAATTCCGCTGAACCTTTCTTCCAAGTCCGGCAAGGCTGACTATGTCATCACCGGTCAGTGGGCGAAGAAAGCGTATAAGGAAGGCGCTCGCTACTGCAACGCGAACGTTGTCGCTTCCTCCGAGGACAAAACTTTCTCCTATATTCCGAAGCTCGACAAGTCGACCTTCACTCCCGATGCGGACTACTTCTACATCTGCATGAACAACACGATCTACGGCACGGTTTATCATGAGCTGCCCGATACCGGCGATGTTCCGCTGGTAGCTGATATCAGCTCCTGCATCCTCTCCCGCCCGATCGACGTCAGCAAGTTCGGTATCCTTTACGCCGGCGCTCAGAAGAATATGGCGCCCGCAGGTTTGACCGTAGTCATCGTTCGCGACGACCTGATTGGTCACGCGCAGGATATCTGCCCGACCATGTTCAACTATCAGATCCATGCCGACAACGGTTCGATGTTCAACACTCCGCCCTGCTACACCATCTATATGGCTAAGCTGGTTCTCGAGTGGATCAAGAACGACATCGGCGGTCTTGATAAGATGTATGAGCTGAACCTCAAGAAGGCAAATCTGCTGTACGATTTCCTCGATTCCTCCGAGCTGTTCAAGGGCACCGTTGTTCCCGAGGATCGTTCGCTGATGAACGTTCCGTTCGTTACCGGCGACGACGAGCTTGACGCAAAGTTTGTCAAGGCTGCTACTGAGGCGGGCTTTGTCAATATCAAGGGTCACCGTTCTGTCGGTGGTATGCGTGCTTCTATCTACAACGCGATGCCGTATGAGGGCGTTGAGAAGCTCGTAGCATTCATGAAGAAATTCGAAGAAGAAAATAAGTAACTTGGTAGTTGGTAGTTGGTAGTCGGCAGTTAACCCCTCACTCCTAACTCCTAACTCCTCACTGCAAGGAGAAACACTATGTATAATATTCTGAAATTAAACAAGATCTCCGCGGTAGGTACCGACCGCCTCGGCGATAATTACAACTGTGTGGACGAATGCGAGAATCCCGATGCGATCCTTGTTCGTTCCGCTTCCATGCACGAAATGGATCTGCCCGAAAGCCTGCTGGCGATCGCCAGAGCCGGCGCGGGCGTCAACAACATCCCGCTTGATAAATGCACCGAGCGCGCGATCTGCGTATTCAATACGCCGGGCGCTAACGCAAATGCGGTCATGGAGCTGGTCGTTGCAGGTCTGCTGCTCAGCTCCCGCAAGATCTCTCAGGGTATCCAGTGGACCCTCGGTCTGAAGGACGATCCGAACTGCCTCAAGACCGTTGAAAAGGGCAAGAATCAGTTTGTCGGTCCCGAGATCAAGGGCAAGACCATCGGCGTTGTCGGCCTCGGCGCGATCGGCGTACTGGTCGCGAATGCGGCACGCGCGCTGCATATGCACGTTGTCGGCTACGATCCCTACCTGAGCGTAGACGCGGCGCTCCATCTGAGCCGCCACGTTGCTACCGTCAAGAACATCGATGAGCTGTATGCACAGGCTGATTACATCACCTATCATCTGCCGCTCAACGACGGCACCCGCGGTATGGTCAATGCCGAGAGCATCGCGAAGATGAAGGACGACGTCCGCATCCTCAACTTCTCCCGCGACGGTCTGGTCAACAGCAAGGATATCATCGATGGTTTGAAGAACGGCAAGATCGCTTCCTATGTTACCGACTTTGCGACGCAGGATCTGATCGGCGTCGACGGCGTTGTCGCGATGCCTCATCTGGGTGCTTCCACTCCCGAGAGCGAGGACAACTGCGCGATCATGGCGGCTGACGAGGTCAAGCAGTACCTCGAGCTGGGCAACGTCAAGAATTCCGTCAATTTCCCGAATGTCAGCATGCCGAAGTCCGGCGACGTTCGCTTCTGCGTATTCCACCAGAACACCCCGAAGATCATCTCTAAGCTCCTCGAGGTCATCGGCGGCAACGTAGAGAACATGGAGAATAAGAGCCGCGGCGATTACGCTTACACCATCATCGACGCGACCGCTCCGAATGCCGACGCTGAGGAAGCAGTCAAGGACATCAAGGGTATCGTCAGATACAGAGTGATCCGATAAATCTTATATCTAAAGCAAGGCTGTTCCTTCTAATAAGGAGCAGCCTTTTTGGTATCATTAAGTTTTTGTACAAAGAAATCCCCGCTTCGTATGAGCGGGGATTTTGGCTATTGCAGTTTTTGTGAGATATAATCCAGCACATCGCCCGTGAGCATCTGCTCAATATCGTCGGGATCGTCGGGCAGGGCAAGGATCATCTGCGTTTTGTAGCGGATGATGTAGCCCTCAACGCCGCTATCAAGCGGCAGCTTGCGCATATTTTTGAGGGAGATCCCCGATGCAACGGAGAACACGCGCGACAGCACTGTTGCGAGGTTATCGTCATCGGGCGAATGCAGTCCGCCGATGATGACCGCCAGTCTGCACAGCCTGAGGCTGTGGGTGACTTCCTCGCCGAGCATCGTCGGAGAAGTCGCGCTGACAATGCGGTTGGGCTCAAAGCCGATCGCCATCATGATGCGCTTGAGGCGTTTTTCACAGTATCCGGTTTTCTTTGCGATGTAAAAGATCAGATCGTATTTCATGATGATAAATATGAGTTAAGAAATTGGATATCGGTTTCGTAGGCGGGATCGCCGTGCTAGTTTTCTTTGCGCTTATAACTGAAATTCGGCGCGATGGTCAGGCTTGCGTTGAGGTGTTCAAAGTCAACGCCCTGAATATTGGTATCCCAGCCGGTGAATGTGTAGGTGAAGTTTTCGTCTTCATAGGTGGGCTTGCCCTCCGGAACGGGTACGGGATCGCCCTCGAATACGCTGTAGGAAGCGAACTGGGAGCCGTCGAGATTGGTGTAGGTAACGGTGTATACCTTGCGCGAGGTAGGCGCCTGGGTGGCTTTTTTCTTATCAGGCTTTTCTGTCGGCGGTTCGGTCGGATTGGCGGCGACTGTCGCGGTCAGGACCTCGCTGCCCTTGAGGGTATTGTCGTCCTTGCCGTTGTATTTGCCGTCATACCAGTTGATCTGACCGCTCTTGTATGCCGACTTGAAGGTGCCGGGATCGGGACGCTTGCCGTCGTAGCAGACCTCGGGTAGGAACGGATCGTGATTGACGGACGCCAGCTTGACGTCTACGGTCGGATCTTCGCCGTCGCGTACCTTGCGTGCGACGACAACGGTACGGAAATTGGTGTACTCGTACGAGCAGGTGGAAAGGGTCAGGATCTGGTCGTCCTCGTTGACCGTGACCGGCACATTGAACATCGAGCGGATTCGGACGTTATAAACGAAATTCATGAACTCAGCGGGAGAGGTGAAATCGCCCTGCATATAGTTGAAGAATTCGCCGTGAGCAAAGAGGGTAGAGGTCTTGAACACAGAGATGATCTTCCACTTTGCGTCGCCGTCGGGCGTATTAAAGGTCAGAACGGAGTGGTCGCGGTAGTAGTCGAGATCGCCCTCAAAGCGTTCGGAGAAATTGATCAGCTCGTGGAACATAGAGCCGTCGAGCATATTGTGGCCGTGGAGGATGACGTTCTTGGACTTTGTGCTCTCGGTAGAGCGGTAGTCGATGAATACGGTACCGTATTCCGACCATTCGTGCTTGTAGGTGTGGTTGAGGTAATACTGGCCGTTTTGATCGTCGCCGGGATGGAACATAACGGGATAGTCGATACGGCTGTCGTCAAGGCGGATCCAGCCGACGATCTCTTTGTTGATCTTTTTCAGTGCATCCCAGTCCTGCTCCTGCTTCGGCTTGCCGTCCGGGGTAGTGGGGGAGGTGTTGTCGTTGCTGTAGGCGATCTCGCGGATCTCGTCATTGATCGCGTTGTTCTGTGCAGGACCGACGATGAAGAAGTTGATGACGTATACCAGCGCGCCGATAAAGACCGCGATCGCCACTAAAACGGCGACCTTGCGGATAATGACGCCCTTTGTGTCGCCTTTATGCGGGATGAAAGAGCGGAAGAAGCCTTCTTTCTTTTTCTTCTTCTTTTCCGGCAGCAGTCTGCTGTTTTCGCCGGTGCCGATCGCTTTGTTTTCGTCGCCGGGGAAGGCGATGCCGACAGGATAGAGGTTGAAATTGACCATGACGATCTCGCGCGCCTGGTTGACGCCTTCCATGATCAGGTCAGCGACGTCTTTCTGGACCAGCGAAGCGCAGGGCAGCGCGACAAATAACTTGTTGTACAGCTTAAAGCAGTAGCCTTTGTAGCCCATTCCCATGTCGCCCAGCGGGAAGATCTTCAGTCTGGGTTTTACGCCCGGGTGAGCGGGATCGGGCTCGAGCGTTTCCTCTGTGCGGAGAATATACTCATAGAACAGCTTTTTGAACGAGGAGCTGTCAGAGGTGTTCAGCGCGTTGACAAAGATAAACAGCTCGGTTTCTTCATTCGCGGTCGATTCCTTGAGGACGTCGGCGAGCTTGACCGCGTCGGCGCTCAGGTCGGTTTTATATTTGACGTCGATGTCGTTTTCGCGCAGAATCGCGGAGGCGAAGTCAAAGCTTTCCTCAAACTGAGCGAAATCGGAGCGATTACGTCTGATTGAAAATATTTCACAATTGATCATATAGATGCCTCTTTTCAGAGTGAAATGCTATGGATGAAATCACGGAGCGATCGTTTTGACCGTTGTCGCGGCGATCGCCTGCTCGATCATCTCGTCAAGCTGTGCTTCATGTTCCGCCATCTCGACAAATCTCAGGACAGGCTTGGTGCGCGGATGCTTGGGGGTAAAGACGGTACAGCAGTCCTCGTACGGCTCGATCGAGGTTTCGAAGGTGTTGATGCGGCGGGAAATATTGATGATCTCCTGCTTGTCCATGCCGATGAGGGGGCGCAGGACGATTTTGGACGCCGCAGCGTCGGTGCATCCGAGGGCGTACATGGTCTGGGATGCGACCTGACCGAGGCTCTCGCCGGTGATCAGCGCGCCTGAGCCGGTGATCTCGGCAATACGGGAGGAGATCTTCATCATCACGCGCCGAAGGAGGATCGTGAACAGTTCCTCGGGACAGCGATCGCGAATGGTTTCCTGGATCTTTGTCAGCTCTACGGTGTGCATTTCGATACTGCCCGCGTAGCGGCTGACCTGTTTTAAGAGCTTTTCCACTTTCAGCCGCGCTCTCTCTGAAGTGTAGGGCGGGCTTTCAAAGTGTACTGCGTTGAGCTTTAAGCCGCGTTTTGCCATCATATAGGCGGCGACGGGAGAATCGATCCCGCCGCTGATGAGCACGGTCGCAAGCCCCGATGTGCCGACCGGCATACCGCCCTGACCCCTGAGAGTGCCGCAGCGGATATATGCGCCGTAATCGCGCACCTCGACGGTGACGATCACATCCGGGTTTTTGACGTCGACCTTCAGCCGCGGAAAAGCGGAGAGGATCTTGCCGCCCACCTGAGCGGAGATCTCGGGGGATTTGTAGGGGAAGCGCTTATCGGAACGCTTGCTTTCGACCTTAAATGTCTTCGCCTCGGATAAGGCGTCCGCCGCGTATACAGGCGCTTTCTCGAGAATGTCGTAGAAGTCTTTTTCGCATACGCAGGCGCGGGAGTAGGTGACGATGCCGAACACCTCGCCGATCCTCTCACAGACGTCGTCGAGATCGATGTCGTCCGACTGCGGGATGACGGTGATCGTCGACTGGGCGATCTTGATTTCAAATTTTCCTAAATCTCTGAGGCGGTACTTGATGTTCTTGATCAGCACATCCTCAAAGGTGCGGCGATTGAGCCCTTTCAGAACCATTTCGCCGAGCTTGATCAGTACGATTTCTTTCATATGTAATAGTTGGTGGTTGGTAGTTAGTAGACGATAGTTGCAATAACTCCTAACTCCTCACTCCTAACTCCTCACTTTCTGTAGTGTAGCGATCCCGCTTCTCAGTCCCTCGATCAGGGCGTCGATATCCTCTTTTGCGTTGTATTTAGAGAAGCTGATGCGGATAGAGCTGTCGATACGGTCGTCGCTGAGTCCCATCGCCGCCAGCACATAACTGCGCTTGCCTTTGGCACAGGCGCTCGATGAGGAAACGTAGACGCCGCTTTGCTCAAGGTGGTGGAGCATGGTCTCACTGCGGATGCCTTCGACGGAAATATTGATGATATACGGCAGCGCGGATGCGGGTGAATTGATGCTGACGCCGTCGATCGCGGTCAGCTTTGTCATCGCATAATCGTTCAATTCGCGGATATAGGCGTTGTTTTTTGCGATATCAGCCTCTTTGACCGCTTCGCCGAAGGCGGCGATCAGCGGCGCGCTTTCCGTACCGGGGCGAATTTTCTTTTGCTGTTCGCCGCCATAGAGCAGGGGGATCAGCCTTGCACCGTCGCGGATATATAATGCGCCCACGCCTTTCGGGGCGTGGATCTTGTGCGCGCTGACAGTCATAAAGTCGACGCCCCATTTTTGCGGCTTGAGCGGCATTTTGCAGAATGCCTGCACCGCGTCGACATGGAATACCGCGTCAGGAGAGCGGCGCTTGATGCGTTTTGCGATCCTCTCGGTCGGCTGTATCGAACCGGTTTCGTTATTGACCGCCATCACGGATACCAGAATGGTCTTGTCCGTCAGCAGATTATCAAGCTGTTCTAAATCGATCACGCCGTCACTGTCGACGGGCGCGTATTGTATGTCATAGCCCATCTCGCCGAGCCGTTTTGCACTTTCGTAAACCGACGAATGCTCGACAGCGGAAACGATAATACGACTGCCGCGGCGTTTGAGCGCTTCTGCCGCGCCGAACAGGACGGTATTGTTCGCTTCTGTACCGCCGGAGGTGAAGATGATGCTCTTCGGCTGTACGCTCAGCGCGTCGGCGATCGCCTCGCGTGCATCTTCGATACAAAGCTCCGCGTTAATGCCGAACTTATGGAGCGACGACGGGTTGCCGAAGTTCTCTGTCATCATGTACAGCGCTTTCTCAGCGGCTGATCTGCAGACCGCAGTGGTTGCGCTGTTATCCAGATAATGTAAATCCATAAAACCATACTTCCACATAATATTCCATTATCATAGTTATTATATAACTATATATAGACAAAATCAAAAGACAATTCTGTAACCTCTATAAATAATCTGTGAACGACGGTGCAAACTAGCTATGGTGATAAAATGACGAATGAAAAATACGCAACGATGGTAAAGATCCGCTCGAAAAACAGTCCGATCGTCAAGAATTGCGTCAAAGCGTTCTGTATCGGCGGGCTGATCTGTACGCTGGGACAGGGGATACTGGAGCTCTATCTTGCCATCGGGGTCGATGAAGAAACAGCAAAGACGCTCTGCTCCGTGACGCTGATCGCGATCGGCGTTTTTCTGACGGCGATCCACCGCTATGAGCATCTGGCTAAGCACGGCGGGGCGGGGACCTTAGTGCCGATCACGGGCTTTGCCAATTCGATGTCCGCTCCGGCGATCGAATTCAAGGCGGAGGGGCTGATCACGGGACTCGCGGCAAAAATGTTCATTATCGCCGGACCGGTGCTGGTCTACGGTACCTCGGCAGCGATTCTCTACGGGATCATATATTATTTCACAACACTGTAAAAAGCGAATGAAACTATTGACTAACAATCCAAATTGTGATACGATTAAGTTGCCAACAATTCACAAATGAATATTGTCTTCAAGAGTGCATATTTTGATCTCTGATGGGGATAGTGTTTTTGTTTATATGATAAAAACACTATGCTCTGGATCGACTATCCTTGTGGATCAATATGCACGTGGATTATTTGTGAATTGTTTGGCGACAATCGTAGAGCGAAGTGTTTTTGGCGCATGACCTTTGCGGTTGTGCGCTTTTTTGCTTTATAGGAAACTGCTAGTATAAGATGGGAAGTCAAAAAAGAACGCCTGCAAAAAGCAGGCGCAAGGAAGAAAGGGTAGAAGGTCAAAAA
>CACYPH010000049.1 GCA_902776185.1 uncultured Ruminococcus sp. | reverse complement strand
AAACATCATAGCACAAGAGGAGGGAAAAGTTAAGAGGAAATATCGGATTTGTATTTTTGAACAGCCTTTCTGAATAAGTCTTCAATAGGAACTCGTTTACTTCTTAGCTGAGCGGATATTCCGGCTGACTTCCGTTCAAGAACTTGTCGCTTATGCGACGGACAATCACCCTGATAGAGCGCATAGCGAAAACATACGTAACAACTTCAGATAAAAGCTCCAAAGCCGAGAGAATTAAACGATAAAGCATGCTTGTGAATGTCTCTAGATAGGGCTATAAATCCTTTGGTGGAAGATAAAAGAAATAATTGAAATTGAATGACGATAATTGATAATATCGGAAAAGCTGCCTTGATGATTTTTTCAAGACAGCTTTTCTGTATCCTATTCAGTTTTGTTTTCCGCTAAGGACATCGCCCTTTTTGGGGAGAGGAGGAGCCGCAACACGAGGTCAAAGCGTACCAACCGGATACGCTTACCGAGTACAGCGTGCGACGACGACAACGCAGCTATACGGAATTTAGCGCAATAGATATTAAAGTTTTTTATTAAGGAGTAGTATTAGATAATAATTACCGAAAAGCGGGTTTTTATGCGGTTTATCAGTCGTCGACCGCTCCGATCTCGCGCAGGCGTTTAAGGACCGAATCGACGTCGTTTTCGATCTCGCCGTCCTCGGATTCGAACCGATCGCTGAGGGTGCGGACGATCTCGTCGCGGGTGATCTCCTGTTCGAGCAGCTCAAGAATCAAGCCGAGGGTCTTGTTGCCGCGGACAATACCGGAGAAGGATGCCTCGGCAGTCGGGACAAGCAGGGTCTCGCCGCCGTCGATATGGACGATATAGTTTTCGTTGAGCTTCATTCGGATCACCTTTCTTTCGTTACTATCATACCACAAATCAAAAAAATGTAAAGTACAAAAGATACCGCCCGGGATAGGCGGTATCTTAACATTGGCAGATTTTATACGATGGATTTGAGATAGTCGGTGATCTCTTTTTCGGTGGTCATCGCCATGACCTTTTCGGCGACGGCGTCCGCCTCGTCCTTGGTCCACTTTGCGATGTTCTTGCGTACCTTCAATACGGATACGGAGGACACGGAGAACTCGGTCAGCCCGAAGGACATCAAGAGCGGGATCATCATCGGATTTGCCGCGGCTTCACCGCACATACCGACGGGGATACCTGCCTTGACGCCGTTCTCGATAATTGATTTGATCATGCGCAGGACGCTGGGCTGGAACGGAGAATAGAGATAGCTGACGTCGGAATTGCCGCGGTCACACGCCATGGTGTAGCCGGTCAGATCGTTCGTGCCGATGGAGAAGAAGTCCGCCTCCTTCGCCAGCAGATCGGCAATCACGCCGGATGCGGCGGTCTCGGTCATCACACCGACAGGGATATTCTCATTGAATTCGATGCCCGATGCGCGCAGGTAATCCTTGGCTTCTTCGACGAGCGCCTTGCCCTCGCGCAGCTCCTCGACCGCGGTGATCAGCGGGAACATGATGCGAACGTCGCCGAACGCAGACGCGCGAAGGATCGCCTTGATCTGAGATTTGAACATCTCGCGGTTCTTCAGGCAATAGCGGATCGCGCGGAAGCCCATGAAGGGGTTCTCCTCTTTCTCAAGCCCAAGATACGGGATCTCTTTGTCGCCGCCGATATCCAGCGTGCGGATGATCAAGGGCTTGCCCTTGAGGATAACGGCAGCGGCCTTGTATGCCTCGAACTGCTCGTCCTCGGTCGGCAGGGCGGTACGGTCCATGAACAAAAACTCGGTGCGGAACAGACCGACGCCTTCGCCGTCCGCCTGCATCGCTTTTCCGGCGTCCTTCGGCGAGCCGATATTACAGCAAAGCTCATATTCTTCGCCCGATGCAGACAGAGTACGTCTGCCGCGGAACATCTCAAGCTCGCGTTTTTCTCTGAGGAACGCGTCGCGGCGGGCGGTATAATCGGTGATCTCTGCCTCACCCGGAGCGGTAATGACCTCGCCGTTCGTACCGTCGACGATGACCTGCTCGCCGGAGCTGAGCTGGCTGAGAGCGTTCGGTACGGATAAGACCGCGGGGATCTCCATCGCGCGGGCGAGGATCGCGGAATGAGAAGTCTGGGAGCCGGTCTCGGTGATGATACCGACAATGTTGTCTTTGTTGATGCCGGCGGTCATAGAGGGGGTGACCTCTTTGGCGACCAGTACGGTGCCGGCAGGCGCTTCGGAGATCTTGACCTCGTTGACGCCGAGCAGGATCGACAACAGAGCGTGCTTGATGTCCTTGAGATCCGCCGCGCGCTGCTGGGTCATCTCGTCGTCGGTCGCCGCAAAGATGCCGATGAACATATCCAGCGTCTGCTCGGTCGCCGCCTCGACACAGGTGCCGCCGGTGATCAGGCCCTCGATGCTCATTTTAAGCCCCGGGTCGTTGATAATGCCGATATGACCTTCCATGATCTCGGCTTCTTTTGCGCCGGCAGATACCCTGAGAGCTGCCGCCTGCTGTTTGGTTTCTTCGATGAACGCTTCGACCGCGTCGGAGTAACGCTTGATCTCGGCGTCTATGTCATTGACGGCGTGAGGGGTGTACTCGAGGGACTTTTCCTCGACGATCATGATCTTGCCGATACCGTAGCCCTCGGATGCGCCGATTCCTTTTAGCATAGTTTTCACCTCTTACGGATAATTTCAGAGTTTCCCTTTGCGGGAAGGTGTCGCTTCTCGGCAACAGATGAGAAAAAGACATATCAACCTTCCGAACAAAAGCAAAATTACTGTTTGTCGGATCACAGCGGCATAAAAGTTTGCCCCTCATCAGTCACCTTCGGTGACAGCTTCCCCCCGAGGGGAAGCCTTATAATTCGTCCCGCCCCGAAGAGCGAGGCGGGACACGATAATGCTTGATCTTATTCGCCGAAGCCGTTCTCGATCATCGCGACTGCTTCTGCAAGCGCTTCATTCTCATCGACGCCGTTGCAGACGAGCTCGATGTTAGAGCCGCACTTGATGCAGGCGGGGATGATGTTCAGCAGGGATTTGCCGTTGACGTCGTTGCCGTTGAACTTGATGATGACGTCGCTGGAATACTTTGCCATCGCGGCAGTGAACATCTGGGCGGGGCGCATATGGAAGCCCTGCGCATTAACGATTGTAAGCTGTTTTGATACCATAGTGATTTCTCCTTTGACTCAATGTATGAAAACAATGATAAACTGATTATTCCTTGACGGGCTTTTTCAGCACGCTCAGGAGCAGAGCGCCGACGACGGCGCCGATTGCCAGCGCGAGGAAGTACATCGCGGGATTGCCGATGGTAGGCAGTACGAAGATACCGCCGTGAGGCGCCATCAGCGTACAGCCGAAGAGCGCGGACAGCGCACCTGCACAGGCAGAGCCGACGATACATGCCGGGATGACCGGCCACGGATGACCCGCAGCATAAGGGATCGCGCCCTCTGTGATAAACGACAGACCCATGATGTAGTTGACGGGGCCGTTCTTTCTTTCCTCGTCAGTCCACTTTTTCTTGAAGATAGTGGTAGAAAGAGCGATCGCGATCGGGGGAACCATACCGCCAATCATAACGGCAGCCATGATCATGAAGGGACCTTCGTTGGTGCCGATAACACCCGATGACAAAAGTCCGGTTGCGGTGACATATGCAGCCTTGTTGAAGGGGCCGCCCATGTCGATCGCCATCATGCCGGCGAGCAGTGCGCAGGCAGGAACGATCAGTGCAGGATTCTTTGCCATAGCGCCGATGCCTTCAACAAGCTGACTGTTAAGCCAACCGACAAACGGGTTAATAGCACACATCATAACGCCGACGATACCCAGACCCGCAAGCGGGTAGATCAGGACGGGCTTGATGCCGTCAAGCGCACGCGGCAGATGATCGCATGCTTTCATCAGCATCTTCAAAAGCCATCCGGCGATAAAACCGGCGAGCAGAGCGCCTAAGAAACCGGATACCGTAGAACCCTCGATACCGATGCCTTCGATGATAAAGTTAAACGCTGTACCTTTTGCAGCTAAATAGCCGCCGACAATACCGACTAACAAACCGGGACGATCCGCAATCGACATCGCAATAAATCCGGCTAAAATAGGAAGCATGAAATCGAACGCGATGCCGCCGATTGTCTTGAACCATGCGGAAACCGGAGTACCGGTACCGAAGTTACCATCCTGAGGTACGCCGGCAGCGGCGTCGATCAGGAACGCGATAGCGATAAAGATACCGCCTGCGACAACGAACGGGAGCATGTGGCTGACGCCGTTCATCAGGTGTTTATAGAGTTTTCTGCCGAAGCTCTCGCCGCCGACCTGAGCGGAGGAAGAATCCGCTTTCTTATCACTGTGGAAGACAGCGACCTCTTTGTTGACGATCTTGTTGATCAGTTCCTCGGGCTTATGGATGCCGTCGGCAACCTTGGTGGAATAAACGGGCTTACCGTCAAAGCGGGCTGTCTCAACGTTCTTGTCAGCCGCGATGATGATACCGTCGCACGCTGCGATCTCGTCAGCGGTCAGTACGTTCTTCGCGCCGCCGGAGCCGTTGGTCTCGACCTTGATGGAGATACCCATCTTGTCGCCTGCCTTCTGGAGGGCTTCCGCCGCCATGTAGGTATGGGCGATACCGGTTGGGCACGCGGTAACTGCCAGTACCTGATAGCCGTCCGCCTTCACGGTCTTAGCGTCCGCCTCATCGGGGAACTGAGCTGTCTCCTGAGCATCGATGATGCTGAGGAATTCCTTTGCGGATTTAGCCGCTTTCAGCTTTGCGGTGAAATCCTCGTGCATGAGCATCTGCATCAGGCGGGCAAGCACCTCGAGGTGAACGTCGCCGTCAAGGGTCGCCGCGATCATGAAGATGAGCTTGCAGGGTGCGCCGTCGGGCGAACCGTAATCGACGCCGTCCGGTACGGTGATCGCAGAAAGCGCAGGAGCTTTGACTGCCTCTGATTTCGCATGGGGGATCGCTACCTCCATACCGATCGCGGTAGTACCCATTTCCTCACGCTTGAGGATGCCCTCTTTGTACGCCTTTGCGTCCTTGAGGTTACCGCTCTTCTCGTGAAGGGCGACCAGTTGGTCAATTGCCGCTTGCTTGTCCGCCGCTTTCACGCCGAGGGCGATCGCGCTGGACTTTAACAAATCGGTAATACGCATAGTTTACTCTCCTTTCATTTATATATAATAAACTATTTGCTTCTGTTTAATATGTTGCTCGCTGTGCTCGAACAACGATACAATTCCTCAGTCAGCTTCGCTGACAGCTCCCTTTACCAAAGGGAGCCTCAAAATTGCCCGAGCACCTCGTAGATCTTCTCCTTGGTGGCAAGACCGGGAAGGAACGATGTCGCGTTGCCGCACGCCGAGCCGAGCTTTAAGGCATAGGCATAATCACCGGTTTTGATATATCCGGCGATAAAGCCCGCGACCATGCTGTCGCCTGCGCCGACGGTATTGAGGACGGGCTGTTTTAAGGTGCCCTGTTTATGGACGCCGCCGTTCTCATCGACCAGCATCGCACCCTTTCTGCCGAGGGATACGATCACGTTGCGCGCACCCATCTCCTGCAGCTTGCGGGCGTATTTTTCAACGTCCTGATCGTTCTCGACCTCAGCGTGGAAGATCTCGGACAGCTCAAGGCGGTTGGGCTTGATCAGGAAGGGATGATTTTTCAGAGAATTGACCAGCAGCTGCTTCGTCGCGTCGACAACGATCATGATGTTCTTATGGGCGACACGGTCGAGCATACGCTCATAGACGTCGTCGGGCATGGATTTCGGGATGCTGCCCGCGAGGACGAGGATATCGCCGTCCTGGATCGCGTCGAGCTTCTTCATCAGCTGCTCGAGCGCCTCGGCGGGGATATCGGGGCCCTGACCGTTGACCTCGGTCTCGCCGCCCGCTTTGATCTTGATATTGATGCGGGAGAAGCCGTTATTCAGGCGGATGAAGTCCGTGCGGACCATGCTGCTGCCGATGCCCGCTGCGATCGCGTCGCCGGTGAAGCCCGCGATGAATCCGAGCGCGGTGCTGGGCAGATCCAGCTGGCCGAGGACCTGAGACACGTTGATGCCCTTGCCGCCATAGTAGAACTCCTCGCTGTCGGTACGGTTCGTGACGTTGAACCGCATACTCGACATACGGACGACATAGTCGATGGACGGACTGAGTGTGACTGTGTAAATCATTTGTTGACCTCCTTGATAACTGTAGCTTGCAGAAATCTCTCGTCAGGGACGGAGTCTGTGATAATACAACCTTTCTCTATATCGGCGAACGATACCGGGAAAACACGGCGGAACTTGGAATGATCGGAGAGGATAAAGGTGAGGTACGCTTTTTTGACGACCTCTTCCTTGACCGCACCCTCGTCAAGCTCCGGGGTAGTGAAGCCGACGGCAAGATCGATGCCGTTCGTGCCGACGAACGCCTTCGTAAAATTCAGTCGCCGGATCTGGGACAGGGCGGTCGTGCCGACGATCGCCTCGGTAAAGGGCTTGATCTTTCCGCCGAGGATATGGGTATCAAAGCCGCGCTGGATCAGCTTGCGCGAATGGGCGATGCCGTTGGTGATATAGGTGGCGTTTTTGTTCGTCAGAAAATCGATCAGGCGGTAGGTCGTCGTGCCTGCGTCGATGAAAACAAAGTCGCCGTCGTGCACCAAGGTCGCCGCATAACGCGCGATCGCGGTCTTTTCCTCGAACATCTCGCTCTCGCGGCTCTCAAAGGGCGATTCCGTCACGCCCGTACTGCTTTGGATCGCCGTCGCGCCGCCGAAAACCTTTTTGAGCTTGCCCATCTCGTCGAGATAGTTCAGGTCGCGGCGGATGGTGGATTCGGATGTGTCCAGCGCCGCGGACAGCTCGGCTACGGTAACGGCGTCGCGCTCGCTGAGCATTTGTAAGATAGAGTGATATCTTTCCTGAGTCAGCACGATTTTTGCACCTCTTGAACAAATCATTCCATGGGTATGTTAATTTATGATCATATTATAGCACTTATTTGCGCAAATTCAAGCAAATTCAATCACAAATAATCAAATTCATCTATTTCACTATAATTTTCATACAATTTTATTCAACATAACGAACGACCTTTTCAGTATTTTGCTGATATAGAAATAAACCCCGATCCCCACCGTAGGGTACGGCGCTCGCCGACGTACCGCGAGCGCTCCGCGCTCCCTATCGCGCCGCAGGCACTATAACAACTTACAACTACCAACCACCAACTAAACAACAACGGGGATGGACGCTTTGTCCATCCCCGCCGGGTTATTCACATGGATTCAATTTATTCGATCGTGGTGATCTTCCTGCCTATTTAACGGTCACGACAATTTTTACTCTCTTGCCGTTTGCCGCATAGGCGTAGATGTTCACGGTGCCCTTGGCGACCGCGGTGATCTTGCCGCTTGCGTCTACCTTCGCGATGCTCTTGTTGCAGGAGGCGTAGCGAACCTTATCCGTGCAGGCGATCAGAAGCTTTTTGCCTGTGACGCGCGTCACGCTGGGCATGAGGGTCGTTGTCTTGCCCGCGTTCAGGGTGATCGCGGTCTTTGCGACCGTGAGCGCCTTCGCGTTGGTGCGCTTTGAGCCCACGCCCGCGATATGCAGGCTCGCGGAGCGAACCAGCGTGACCTTCTTGCCGTTGACCATTTTATACGCGACGGCGTAGAGGAACACGTTTCTCTTGGTGTCGATCGCTCTGCCGCCGAGCTTGGTCAGGGTCGCGGCGGTCACGGAATTGCCCTTGATGGATTTTACGAGCGGATATTTACCGCTGCCGCAGTAGCCCGCATAGATGTCGTAGCCGTCGGCTTTCTGAACCTTGATGATATTCACTCTCAGGTTCTTGCCGGAGGGTGCGGCGCTCGCGATCGGCGAGCCCTTGATCGTCAGGATTCCGCTGACCAACTTGACCTTGTAGTTACTGCTTGCTTTGACGTTCGCTTTGACCTCATTCGTCGCGATCTTGGCATAGAGCTCTACCTCGGCGGTATCGTCGCCCACAAGACCCTTGACGGTATACTTGCCCTGCGCCACGGGTGAGCCGTAGTTAACGGTCTGGTTCTTCATGGTGACGGTCAGGAGCGCCTTTTCGATCTCAAAGTCCGCTGTAGCTACAGCCGCGTTGTAGTTCGCTGTCTCGGCGATCGTCGCCTTGACGGTGTATTCGCCCGCGTTTGTCGGAGCTTCGGCAACATATTCATCGCTGCCCTTGGCGGCGTAGGTATAGGTGACCGCGCCGTTGCCTGAGTTGTCCTCGACGGAGGGGTCGCTCGCCTTTTCGCCGTATGTCCAGTTGTCGATGCTGACGATGGGGGTGATGTCGGCCTTTTCTACTGTTACAGTCACGTCAATATCGCTGACTGTGTTGTAATTAGTTGTATCCTCAGGAGTAAATGTCGCCTTAAATATTTTTGTTCCCGCGTTTCCTACGCTCTGTGTGTCATCTGCCCAAGACCAACCTTCGGGGAGAATTACATCGGAAAGAGTGTCGCCGTAGGTGGCGGTGAGATCGGCAGGAACGGTATAGGTGGGGTTAGCCTTGGCGATAGTCACTTCTATTTTTTGCGCACCCAAACTGGTATAGTTTTTGCCGCCGTCCAATTTGCACCAGACATAATATGTACCCGCATCGGTCATCTTGGGTACAGAATACGAATAAGGCATACCTCCGGTGGTTACATCCGGCTCATTTTCCGGATCGGTTCCGGCTGTATAAGCAATTTGGCCGGTACTTGTAACGCCTGCGGTGATAAGTTCCTGTTCCTCGCCTGTGTATACTAAGTTTTCAACAGCATGAGGTAATGTTGTATAGCCGGGATTGACTGCTTTGGCGACGGTATATTCCACACGAGCAGTGGCATTACCAAGCTGACACCATGCTGTGTAGGTACCGGCATCCGTCGGCGCGGAACTGAGCGGCGTATCGCTTCTGCGATAATTAATCGTCGGAGTGGTAACTCCGGGAATCTCACCGGTGATGGTGGCGTTTGCATTCTTACCGTCATCATAGGTAGCATGCTCCGGAGCATTCAGTGTCAGCGTCACCTGCTTGTTTGTCAGGTCGCAGGTGCCGGTTGTACCGATACAGGTTGCAGTGATGACATTGCCGTCAGCGGAATACGTAAAGCTATGAGTGTGGGGTTGCGGCTTTGCGGTCAGCCTGAATGTAGCAACATAGGTTGTGTCGCCGTCTACGATCGGCAGCTCATCGGGTGTGTAGAAGTTCGGACCGGATGTCCAACCGATGAAGTCATAGGTAAAGTCGTCGTCTTCGTCCTTAGTCGGAGTTTCGCCGTCATAGGAAGGAAGTGCGCCGGGCTCTAAGTCTGTGTCGGTTTCGAGAATGTCGTCGCCGTTCATCCATGTTACGGTGTAGGTGGGAGCGGGCTCTGTGATGGTGTACCAAGTACGAGCTGTAACATCTCTTGTTGCAGTTTCGGAAATCTTCACATCGCTGAGCGTCAGACCCGCTATATATTCACCTGCATCTGTAGGAGCACCGTCAAGCTCATTGCCCTGTCTCTTGTAGGTGTTCCCATCAATCTCATACGTTTCTACTGCATAGTATTTGATGTCTGTTTCAGCAACATTCAGCCCGGTCGCTTCGTTGAATGCCTCAAGTCCTGTCAGGGTCGCATATTCGCTGATGCCGTCGCCGGTCTGACCGACGATAGTCAGGGTGGGAGCAACAATCGTCAGGGTAACCTCGTTATCATCAGTCAGATCACAGCCGGTCGCCGTGCAGGTTGCAGTGATGGTGTCGCCGTTTACTGAATAAGTAAAGTCATGCTCGTGAGAAGAAGCCACTGCAAATGTATTCGTTGCAGAATCAAATTCAACCTTGCTTAAATCGAGCTTTAAAGCGGGGCGAACACCAAGCGCGTAGACCACACTGTAGCCATAAGCGAGCACGTTGCCGTTACCGCCGTACACGCACGACGCAAAGTTACCAAAACTGCCGGGCGAGCAGAGCCACCAGTAGTTATAATTCGCTTCGGATGC
>CACYPH010000048.1 GCA_902776185.1 uncultured Ruminococcus sp. | reverse complement strand
GCGAGTTTTCCTCGCTCGTCGCTACGCTCCTCCCTCGAAAAACTCGCGGCGATCTACTACAGACTCAAAAATTGTTGCAACTTGCTATTGCAATTTGCGGACTTTTTTGAAATTTGTCTTTTTTTGTCCCGTTTTTGTCCTTATCGGTCTGTTATACTGTAGCCACAGTCAAGGGAAAACAAACAAAACTGAAAAAACAAAATCAAAGGAGTGTTTACCATGAAAAAAATCGTATCCATCATCATCGCAGGCGCCATCGCGGCAACCATGTGCTTCGCCCTCAGCGGCTGCGGCAACAACGCCAATGAAAAAGCCACCGTCACCACAACAAATGTCCATCCCGCATCTGCCGTCACCGCACAGGCTCAGGATGACCAGAACGATCAGGAAAACTACTACGCTCCCGCTGATGCAGGCACACAGTACGACGACAACGCGTACGTCTTCGAAGATAACGACGAGTCCTCTTTTATCGTCACGCTTCAGAATACTGCCGACCCCGATCAGGGCTTCAGTGCAAACGCCGATTACGCGACCGACCGCTATGACACCGCATCCGCTTACTTCAACGATCTTCCCGCAGGCGCATACGAAGTCAATGTCTATCACATCAACGCCGACGGTTCCAACTCCGTATGTTCGTCCACTATCCTCGAGAACACCCACGACGGCGCTTCCTTCCGCATCAACTTCTACCTTGTCGTTTCCGAGATCGAGTGCATCGCGCTCTGATCGAATCAGATAATGTCAAAAAGGACAGGTCCGACTTATGTCAGATCTGTCCTTTTTGCTGTTCCATTGTCAGCTTTTAATGCTCCTTTTAATTCGTCGATGAACAGCTCCATCCGTTCTGTGATCAGCTCATCACCCTTCATACTCAGCAAGGTGTTTTTGTCTACCCACCGAAAATCGGATGTTTCGCCGTCCTGCAGAACGACCGCATCCTTGTCGCAGTCCGTCACACAAAGATATTCGACATAGATCGAGTGACAGCTTTCGTCAACCACTCTGCCGACCTCGGTCAATCGATCCGCACGGATACCCGTCTCTTCATACAATTCTCTCACGGCGCACGCCTGCGGCGATTCGCCGATCAGCGCAGATCCGCCCGCGGTCGCTTCCCACAGCCCGCCGTAGTGCTTCCGCTGATCACGCTGCATGATGAGATACTCTCCGTCCGTATGCCGCACGATGATATCGCACACCAGATGAAAAACCCCGTCACTAATTACCTCGCCTCTTTTTAAGGTCACGCCCTTGATCAGCGTAAAATCCGCATCATATGCGTCCCAAAGCTCCATCTTCTCAACCTCATATTTTCTTTAGTAATTTCAAATACTTTCCCTGTTCGTCCTCACCAATATAGATAACCCTATCAAAACCTGCTTCCATATAGAGCTTTAACGCAGGATAATTATCCAAGTCAACACCAATAGACATTTCGGTATAGCCTTGTGATTTAGCTTTTTCAGTAATGAAGTCAACTAATTTACTGCCAATACCTTGCCGTCTATATTCGTATTTTACAATAAGACGGGAAACGTAAATACGTTGGTTAGGAATTGTGTAATCAGAAACATTCATTTCCTTAACAAGAGAAATCTCGCCAACAAACTCATTGTCAATAGTGTAAATATATGTAGTCCGATTACCTGTTAAAAGCTCGTTATAAAACTTTTCCGCTAGCTCACTTTGGCGTTCTATATTCCAAATATTGCTACACTTTTGATAATCCGTAATATCTAATTTAATTATTTCTGATTTCATAATTATTCCTCACATAAAGGACACTCAAATATTTCATTATCCTCGCTAAAGCCGTTGCGCTGATACCAAGCGATTGAATTATCGCTTGGCCACGCAAACAATAGTTCGCACTTTTTCTTAACCAAATCACTTTTGATGTAATTCAAAATCTGTGTTCCAATACCTTTGTTCCGATACTCTTTCTTTGTGTATACATTAGTAAGATAAGCTATGTATTTGGCGTATCCATTTGGCTTTGGCAGCTTCGGAATCAAATATACAAACAACGCAGACATAACAATGCCGTTTTCCTCAGCAACAATTATTTCATACTCCTTATGTGCTTTTAGAAATGCGACAAATTCCTCTACAAATTCATCTTTATTTACTCCGTCAAGATTATGTTCACCATAATCAATATCATCTTCCGCTCCGTGTTCCCACTTCATTAACGCAAGCTCGTTGTAATCTGCTTCATTAGCAAGTCGTATTTTCATATCATTTTCCTTCTCTTATAAATAGATAGTCTACTTTGAATATCATAATACTTTCCGCGTTTCTTTTTTCTGAATTCTACCACGAAACCGAAAATATAGCAAGTAGCTATCCCCGCCTTGCAACCGCCAGCAAATGCCCCGACAGTCCCATGATCTCCTCATGCGTATCCATCAGCCGAACGGTATTCATCAGCGCATTTTTCGACGCTTCATGCTTCCATAATTCATCGATATCGCGCACAAGCCACGCGCCGCCCATCACGCCGTGAACGACCGCATCCGGAAAACCGCCGATCTCCAACTCAGCTCTCAACACCTTTGCCGTGTGCAGATGCGCACTGCCTAAACCGCTGTAGTTCACTTTGTTCGGATTGATATGACAGCCGTCCTTCAACTCCCTTTCCACCATTTTCAAAAATGCAGGATCCTCCAAATGCATTTCCCCATCATCTGGCGAATATACGGTTATATTGTACAGCAGAACAGAATACGGTGTTAATGCCGCCGCAAATAACACGCCGCCCTTCTTCAACAGGCGAAAGCTCTCCCTGATCGCTTTGATCCGCTCCTTATCATCCGTAATGTGATACAGCGGCCCCATCAAAAGAACCGCGTCTGCGCTGCCGTCAGCCCGAGGGATTTCTCGCGCATCGCAGACCTTGCTTGCCGCAAGCGAACAGCCGGGATATTCATTTTTGAGCGTCCTGCTCAGCTTGATGTTGGTCTCGGACAGATCGAAGAGATGCACCTCGTACCCCATCGACGCGAGCCACCAGGAATATTCCCCATATGCCCCGCCGATATCATAGATGACCGCAGGCGGCGACGGCAGATTTTCCAACAAAAGCTCTTTTGTACGCTCAAATTCGATCAACCCGATACCGTTCCTCAGCCTGTGGTACTCTCTGCCCTCTTCGTAATAAGCCAGAACAGCTTTGTCTAATGTTTTCATCATTTTCTCCTTTTTGATCATTTTGATTTTTCTCTGTTGTTTCATCGATTTTCATTTGTTGGTGACCGAACTGTTCCGACATATTGACGCCTCCTTTCAACCTATGTAAAAAACCGATCAGAAGCCATCAGGCTGCTGACCGGTTGCTGACAAAACGCTGATGCTTATAGCCGCAACAAATCAAGCCGACTGCCTGATACGACACCGACCTGCTGCTGATTCATTCTGTTGCCGATAAAAATCATCATCGTTGCTTCCTCCGTTATTTGCGGGTTATTATAACACCCGTGATTGATTCTGTCAAGGAGAAAAAACAAGACTTCTGCCGAAACAGAAGTCTTGAAAAACAGCAATATAAGAGAACTGATTATCTCTTGGAGAACTGCGGAGCTCTACGGGCTGCTTTGAGACCGTATTTCTTACGCTCTTTCATTCTCGGGTCACGTGTGAGGAAGCCGGCCTTCTTGAGGGCGGGTCTCAGCGCGTCGGAATCATACTGGAGCAGTGCGCGGGAGATACCGTGACGGATCGCGCCCGCCTGACCGGTCACGCCGCCGCCGCCGACACGGCAGACAACGTCGAACTTCTCGCCGGTCTCGGTGAGGACGAGGGGCTGACGAACGATCAGCTTGAGGGTCTCAAGACCGAAGTAATCGTCGATATCTCTGTCATTGATGGTGATCTTACCGGTACCCTGATAGAGTCTGACTCTTGCAACAGAAGACTTTCTTCTGCCTGTACCGTAGAAATAAGGTGCCTTATCGTACATTGATTCGTTCCTCCTTCTTAAATCTCATGCAGCTCGGGCTTCTGAGCCTGATGGTTATGCTCTGCGCCCTCAAAGAGTCTGAGTCTGAGCATAGCGGCTCTGCCGATGCTGTTGGAAGGAACCATACCCTTAACAGCCAGCTCCATCGCCTTGGTGGGACGGGTAGCCATCAGGATGCTGTAGGGAGTTTCCTTGAGGTGACCGACATAACCGGTATGACGGTACCATTTCTTCTGTTCGAGCTTCTTACCTGTGAGGACGGCGTCCTTACAGTTGATGATGATGACGTGATCACCGCAGTCAACGTGGGGTGTAAAGGTCACTTTGTGCTTACCTCTGAGCAGGACCGCAGCCTCAGCCGCAACCTTACCGAGGGGCTTGCCGGCAGCGTCGATGACATACCACTTGCGCTCGATCTCGCCTTTTTTTGCCATATAAGTGGACATAATAGCGTGCCTCCTGTTAGGATTATTATCGGTAAAGGGGCGCTAATCTCAAATAAAACAACATACCGGCTCCCTTTGGTAAAGGGAGCTGTCGCCAAAGGCGACTGAGGAATTGTATAATCGGAGCGTGGCACTTGTGCCTCGCGACCTTCCTTATTACTGTTGTTTTACTTGAAATCAGCTTGCCTTTTACCGGATGCTCACCTATCTTACCAAAATCAAAAGCGAAAGTCAAGCGTTTTTCTCTATTTTTTAATTTACTCCCCGACCAGCTCGTTTAATCTCGTTTTATCTCAATTTTACGCTGTTTTTCTCATTTGCTATTTTCGCTTTTTCGGCGCAGGCAGCTCGCCGACCATCTTGTCAAACAGTTTTCCGAGAAACTCCCTGTCCTCGATATCTTCGATCAACAGCATTTCCTTCGCGCCCTCATAGGGCAGCTCGAGCGGCGCATCGGGCATCATTTCTTTTGCCGACTTGGTCTGCTTGACCAAAAATCGGTTGTCATAGATCCCGCCGATGACCTTGCCCTGATAATAGAGGATATATTCGCCCATCATCGCACGATAGCTGACGTCGCTCAATTCACCGAGCTGTTCCAAAACATATTCCAGATAATCCTTTGTCGAAGCCATGTTATCTCTCTCCTGTTCTCCTTTGCCATTCCTCGGTCAATTTCGGCTGGATCTGCGGATAGGTCAGCTTTTCGGGAACGCTGTCGAACAGTTCGATCCGCTCGATCTCGCTGTGCAGTTCATCTGCGAGCGTATGGATCACCGCGTGGAACAGCATCCCGAAGGTCTCCTGCCCGTCAAAGTTATCCGGCGCGGTCACCGAATAGACGCACACCGGCTCGATCTCAAAATCGATCGCACCCGTTTCTTCCTGCAATTCCCGACGCGCCGTATCGCCGATCCTCTCGCCCGGCTCGCGATGCCCGCCGGGGATCTCATAGGTGTCGCGCTCCTTATGCTTGCACCACACCTGTCTGCCCTGATACTCCGCGATGATCACCGCAAATCTCAGCAGGCTGTCATCGACACTCTCATAAAACCGAACCATCCGATCACCTCAGTATTCTCTGCCCATATTATAGAACATATCTTCGAAAATTGCAACCCTTTTTTCAAAAAAACAAGGCTCCCTTTTTAGGGAGCCAACTATCTTGTCCGAGCGCGACACACGTGTCACGCGAGTAACCTTCACCGTTATCCGTTAACCGTTATCCGTTAACCGAACTAAGTCTTTCACCACTTCGCCCGCGATGATCAGCCCCGCGACGGACGGTACGAACGCGGTCGATCCGGGGATCTGGCGGCGGATCGTACAGGTACGCTGTGCCTCCTTCGGACAGATGCAGTGATTCCGACAGCTGTTCGCTTCGCTTTCGATCGGCGTGAGCGCTTCTTCCTCAGAGTACACCACCTTGAGATTCTTCACCCCGCGCTTTTTCAGCTCACGGCGCATGACGCGCGCCAGCGGACAGACCGAAGTCTTGTAGATATCCGCAACCTTGAACGCAGTCGGGTCGAGCTTGTTGCCCGCGCCCATCGACGAGATGATCGGGACGCCCGCGTCCTTTGCCTGCATGACCAGCCCGATTTTTCCCGTAACGGTATCGATCGCATCGATCACGTAGTCGTACTGCGAAAAATCAAACTCTCCCGCCGTATCGGGCGTGTAAAAGGTGCGATACGTCCGCACAACGCAGTCGGGGTTGATATCCTTGACCCGCGCGGCGGCAACCTCTACCTTCGGCTGACCGACGGTCGACCGCAGGGCGATGATCTGGCGGTTGAGATTGGTCAGACAGACCAGATCGTCGTCGATCAGATCAAGCGCGCCGACGCCCGACCGCGCGAGCGCCTCCACGGCATAACCGCCGACGCCGCCGACGCCGAACACCGCGACACGGCTGTTTTTCAGTTTATCCATCGCTTCTGCCCCCAGCAAAAGCTCCGTTCTCGAAAATTGATTCATATTCCTTCACCGTTATCCGTTATCCATTAACCGTTATCCGTTATCCGCGACCTACGGTCGCCTGACGTCGCCGCGATCCGTCACCACCTGATACCCCGCGGCTTTCACGCGCATTTCCAGACAATTCCTGCACTGGGCGGATTCCTCACCGGTGCAGATCTTATTCTCGTAAATTTCGTATTTCTTCCGCGTGCTGACGGGCGACAGATTCGGCATCACGACATTCGCCCCCGCCTTGAGCCCGCGTTCTCTGCCGTCGGGCAAAATCGTCCCCAGCGCCGTCGTCGCCGGCAACAGTACATATGGGAACATCAGCCGCAGGATACTCAGCAGCCTGAGCGTCAGATCAGCCGATCCGTTCGGCTCGTCCTTGAACGGCGTCGCATGATGGGTCAGATACGGCCCGATCCCGATCATATCCGGCTGCAGCTCCTGCAAAAACCGCAGATCGGCGATCAGATTCTCCGTCGTCTGATACGGCGACCCGACCATAAAGCCCGCGCCGACCTGATATCCGATCTCCTTTAAGTCCCACAGACAGCGCCTGCGGTTCTGAGCGCTCATGTCGGCAGGATGGAGCTTTGCATAATGCACGGGGTCAGCCGTCTCATGCCGCAGTAAAAAGCGATTCGCCCCCGCGTCAAAATACCGCTGATAGCTTTCTCTCGATTTCTCGCCGATCGACAGCGTGATCGCACAGTCGGGGAAACGCTCCCTGATCGCCGCTACGATCGCACAGATCCTATCGTCCGAATAATACGGATCCTCGCCGCTCTGCAGTACGAACGTCCGATATCCCAATCCGTACCCTTCTTCACAGCAGCTCAAAATCTCCTCCATGCTCAGCCGATACCTGTCCGCGGTGCGGTTCGACGCCCGCAGTCCGCAGTACAGACAGTCGCGCTTACAGCAATTGGAGAATTCGATCAGCCCGCGCAGAAAGACCTTGTCGCCGTAGTGCTCGCGGCGCACTTCATCGGCGGCAGTACGCAGATCGTCGTCATAACTGCCGCTTTCGATCAGCTCCCTGAGTTCATCATCGCTCAGGTTGCGATTTCTTCTCAGGTTTTCAACTAATTCATTCATCAAAGATTCTCCGTTCTTTACTCAGCTTTCATTTTACATCAATCTGTGTCATCGGTCAACTCCTAACTCCTAACTTTAAAAAACACCCCTTGAATCAGTCGCTGACCTATACTATAATAAACCTGTAACCAAACGATCATATAACCGTCACATTGATCTTATATGATAAACTCAGACAAAACTGAAACGGAGTGATACCGATGAGCAAGCTGCTGATAGTAGACGATGAGTTCCGCATCCGCGAGCTGATCAAAAAATACGCAATCTACGAAGGTCATGACGTCGACGAGGCGGAGAACGGCGAGCAGGCGGTTCTCAAATGCCGCAACAATACCTACGACCTGATCATCATGGATATCATGATGCCGGTGCTCGACGGCTTCGGCGCAGTCAGCCAGATCAGACGATTCAGCACCACCCCGATCATCATGCTTTCCGCCCGCGGCGAGGAATACGACCGTCTGACGGGCTTTGAGAGCGGCGTTGACGACTATGTCGTCAAGCCCTTCTCCCCCAAAGAGCTGATGATGCGCGTCAGCGCGGTACTGCGCCGATCCGGCGGCTCCGAGAAAGAGGACGACAAAAACCGCTTTGTCTACAAGGGACTGGTGGTCGATTTTGCCGCCCGCGTGGTCACCGTCGACGGCGAACGCGTCCAGCTCACCCCCCGCGAATACGAGCTGCTGTTCTACATGGTCAACAACAAGGGCATCGCCCTGACCCGCGAACAGCTGATTTCCAAGGTATGGGGCTATGATTTCTACGGCGACGACCGCACCCTAGATACCCACATCAAGCTGCTGCGCAAATCTCTCGGCGACTATGCCTCGCTGATCGTCACCCTCAGAGGAGTTGGATATCGCTTTGAAACATAAACATCAAAAAAGGCCGCTGAAATTCTATCTCGCGACCGGCTTTCTGATATTCTCTGCCTTATTATTGGTCGTACTCTGGCTGTTCCAGACGGTTTTCCTCGAAGCGTTCTACAAATCCGTCAAGACCGGCCAGGTCAAAAGCTGTGCCTATTCCATCTCCGACCGCATCGACGCCGACGACCTCGGCGACACGATCGCAGATATCGAGGATCAGAACGGCATGTCCGTCGCGATCTACAATACCGACAGCAAATTTTTCCAAGTCTGTTATCTGACAAAGGATCGCCCCGAGATGCACTCGATGGTCAATATGCAGACCGCCTACGAGCTGTACGACTGTGCCAAGGATAACAACGGCGAATTTTCCCGCATCGCTCAGAATATGAGCGAGCGCAAGGAGAAACGCTATTTCAATAATCAGGATAACGCGTCCCAGCAAAACGACTTTGCGCCAAAGCCGACTACTGCCGAGACCCTGCCTGCCGAAACGAAACCGGCAGAAACCGTCAGCCCCACCGCCGCCAAAGATGACGATGATGCGGACGACGCGGACGATCAGGATGAAATCGACACGGACGACAAAGACGCGGACGAACTCGACGACAAAAACGATCTCGATGTCTACGATCCCGGGGAAAAGAAAGATTCCTTCAACAATCCCGATTCCCGCGAGCCGTCGCTCGAGCGCAAAATGGTCGACAATCTCGCCTTTGCGAAGATCGTCACCACCGACTCCGGCGAGTATCTGGTGATCGTCGAAAGCGAGATCACCCCCGTCACCAGCGTCGTCGATACCCTGCGCTATCAGCTGATCATCATGACGGTCGTCATCGTGATCCTTTCCGTCATCGTCGCGATCATCGTCGCGAATATGATTAGCAAGCCGATCTCCGACGCGACCGAAAAAGCCAAGGAACTCGCCGATCAGAATTACGACCTCACCTTCTCGGGCGGCAGATACCGCGAGATCACCGAGCTGAACGATACCCTGTCCTACGCGGCGCAGGAGCTGAAAAAGGTCGACGACCTCCAAAAAGAGCTGATCGCCAATATCTCCCACGACCTGCGCACCCCCCTGACGATGATCACCGGCTATGCGGAGATCATGCGCGACCTCCCCGGCGAGAGTACGCCCGAAAACCTGCAGATCATCATCGATGAGGGCAACCGCCTGAACGACCTGGTCACCGACCTGTTGGATATTTCCCGCCTGCGCTCCGGAACAGCGGGGCTCAAGCTCGCGCCCTTCTCCCTGACCAACTGTATCAAGAGCATCTTTGTCCGTTACCAAAAGCTGGTCGAAAGCGACGGGCTGAATATCGTATTCGAACACGACTGCGAAGTATTCGTCAAGGGCGACGAGCTGCGCATGACGCAGGTGCTGTACAACCTCGTCAACAACGCCGTCAATTACATCGGCGACGACAAGACCGTCGTCGTCCGCCAGACCGTCAAGGACGGCATGGTCAAGATCGAGGTCATCGACCACGGCGAGGGCATCCCGCAGGAGAAGCTCGATTATATCTGGGATCGCTACTACCGCGTCGATAAAGAACACCAGCGCGCGATCATCGGAACAGGCCTCGGACTGTCGATCGTCAAAAACATCCTTTTGGCGCATGACGCCGACTTCGGCGTCGCGTCAAAGCTCGGATCAGGCTCCGACTTCTACTTCTCCCTCCCCATCATTGACGTTGAAAAAGAGAAGGAATGATTTTTGTCGGATTCTCTTGCAATTCACAACACAAAACGATCAAATCACACAATCGAGTAGGGCGGAATCACTCCGCCCTCTCACACCACCGTACGTGCCGTTCGGCATACGGCGGTTCAACTCAATTTCAAAGTATGCTGTCTAAGA
>CACYPH010000047.1 GCA_902776185.1 uncultured Ruminococcus sp. | reverse complement strand
AATCTCTCTAATCCATCCATTTTACCACCCTTCTATGTTATACCATATTTGGGCTGTAATAGTATTTACATTTTTATGACAGAATTAGATTCACGTGTATTGTGGTCACATTTCGCTGATGACGTCCTTGTTATCCAAGAGGTATTTCACGCCGGAGATGACGGTGATGACCGCAGTAATCCAGATCAGTACCTGCCCGATGATGTTGAACACTCTGAACGCCGTCAGCACGCCGCTGAACGCGGAGATCGACGGATCAAGGTAGCTGAGCATCGGCAGTCCGCCCGCCGGCAGAAAGCTGCCTGTCGCGGCGACGCAGATGATATCAAAGATCGTCATAAAGACGAACACCGCGACGATCGCGACGATCTGCGACACGGTCTTGACCTTGCCCCACATATTCGCGGCGATGACCTTGCCGTTTGCGGCGGCAACAAGCCGTACCGACGTCACGGCGAACTCGCGGAAGATGATGATGATCAGCGGAATCGCACCGCACAGTCCGAGCTTGGTAAAGCAAACTAACACAGAGATCACGAGGATCTTATCCGCCAGCGGATCGGCAAATTTGCCGAAATCCGTGATCAGCCCGTCTCTGCGCGCGATCTTGCCGTCAAATGCGTCGGTGATCGCCGCCGCGCCGAACAGCAGTCCCGCCACGGTAAAGTGGAACGGAAACTGGATCAGGATCGCCGCGATGACCAGCGGCACCAGCGCGATCCTCAGCAGCGTCAGCTTGTTCGGGATATTCATGTTCTTGAGGTAATTCATATCATCTCTCCCGTCAGGTCACAGTCGATATGGTCGTCGATCCTAACCCGCACCATCTCGCCGGGCTGCGGCTTGCGGTCGGATACGGTGAAGAAGACGCACGGGTCGACCTCGGGCGCGTCGTAGGCGGATCGACCGAACCAGCATTCCGCATAGCGGTCGAAGCCGTCGACCAAAACGTCGATCTCCTTGCCGACGATCCCCTCGCACCAGTCATTCATGATCACGGCTTCCTGTTCGCCGATGATCTCTGCGCGGCGCTGTTTGACGTCCTCGTCGATCTGGTTTTCCATCAGCGCGGCGGGCGTATCCTCCTCCTGCGAGTAGGCAAAGCATCCCAGCCGCTCGAATTGCATTTCCCTGACGAACGCCGACATCTCCTCGAACTCTTCGTCGCTTTCACCGGGGAAGCCGGTGATCAGCGTTGTTCTCAGCACGACGCCAGGGATCTTCTCGCGGATATGTTGTATTAATGCCGCAAGGCTGTCTTTATCGCCGCGGCGATTCATCGCTTTCAGCACCCTGCCGTTACAGTGCTGCAGGGGCAGATCGATGTAGTTGACAATCTTATCCTCCTCGCGCATCACTTCGAGCAGCTTGTCGGTGATGCGGTCGGGGTAGCAGTACAGGATGCGGATCCATTCGATCCCGTCGATCCTGCATAGTTGTTTCAGCAGCTCGGGAAGCATCAGCTTGCCGTAGTTATCCTCGCCGTAGCGGGTGGTATCCTGCGCGATGACGTTGAGCTCTTTCACGCCGCTTTTGGCGAGCCGCTCCGCCTCTGCGACGATATCCTCCATCTTACGCGAGCGGAACCGTCCGCGGATCAGCGGGATCGCGCAGTAGGTACAGCAGTTATCGCAGCCGTCCGCGACCTTGAGGTACGCCCAGTGCTGTTCGGTGCTCTGCACACGACCTCCGTCGAGCGGCAGGTTCAGCTTGTCGGGGAATTCCTCGACCTTCTCGCCGTCGAGCGCTCTCCTGACGACTTCGGCAATATCGGCGTTCTTGCCGATACCGACGACCGCGTCCACCTCGTGGAGCTGCTGCATGATCTGGCTGTTATACCGCTCGGCAAGACAGCCCGTGACGATGATCGCCTTGATCTTTCCCTCTTTTTTCAGCTGAGCAAGCTCGAGTATCTCGTCGATACTCTCCTGCTTGGCGCTCTCGATAAAGCCGCAGGTGTTGATGATCGCGGCGTCAGCCATCGCGGCGTCCTGTACGAGCTTGAAGCCCGCCTCATTCAGTTTGTACATCATCAGCTCGGCGTCCACGCGATTTTTCGCACAGCCGAGCGATACGATTCCAACAGTATTCTGCATCAGTATTCCTCTATATCGGTATATTCATTCAGTACGCTTTTTATGCTCGAATAGCCGAATCCAAGCCGCTGCAGCGCGCTCACAGCGCGTCTGCGGACTTTTTCGTCATCTAGATTGCGTGCGTACTTCTTTTCGATTACGGCGCGGATCTGCTCCGCTTCGTCGACTTCTGTTTCTTCGAGTATCTCGTCGATCAGATCGCGGTCGATCCCTTTTTCATACAGCTTTTGGCGGATACCGCGCTCTCCGAGGTGTTTCAGGCTGATCAGATCCTCGGTGAGCCGGCGCGCGTAATTCGCGTCGTTGACCAGTCCGAGCTCCTCCATCCTTGCGACCGCCGCCTCGGCGACGTCCTCGGGATAATCCTTTTTCAGCTTGTCAAAAAGCTCCTTGCGGCTGTGGTCGCGGTACGAGATCAGCCACATCGCCTTGTCCTTGCACCGCTTTCTGTCCGAGTCCAACACACATTCGTGCAGACTCTCGTCGTCGATCTCCCTGCCGACGTCAAAGCGGTGTGCAAGCAGTACCTCGGTGTCGAGCTTCATCGCGAATTCGCCGTCTATGTATAAGGCAGAGAGCCCCTTTTTACGGGGCTCTATCGCGGTTATCTGCATCAGTCTTCGACCAGAATGTCAATTTTGGATTTTTTCTTATCGGGCGCGGCGGCAGGAGCCGGAGCGGGAGCGGCGGGGATCTTCGCGGCGGCAGACTTCGCAGGCTTCTTTGCGCGTGTCTGCAGCTTATCGACGTTCTCCCAGAGCTCTTTTTCGATCTTCTCGCGCAGCTCGTCGTTGTTTTTCAGCAGTTCCTTGACGTTGTCGCGGCCCTGACCCAGACGAATATCGCCGTAGTTGAACCATGCGCCGGATTTCTGGACGACGTCGGCCTTGACCGCCAGATCGACCAGCTCGCCGACGCGGCTGATGCCCTCGCCATACATGATATCGAACTCCGCCTCTTTGAAGGGAGGCGCGATCTTATTTTTGACGACCTTCGCGCGGGTACGCGAGCCGACCATCTCTCCGTTCGATTTCAGGGTCTCGATGCGGCGGATGTCGATACGCACCGAGCTGTAGAATTTCAGCGCGCGGCCGCCGGTGGTGACCTCGGGGTTGCCGTAGATCACGCCGACTTTTTCACGCAGCTGGTTGATGAAGATCGCGACGCAGTTACTCTTGTTGATCGCGCCCGCGAGCTTTCTGAGCGCCTGCGACATCAGCCTTGCGTGCAGACCGACGTGGCTGTCGCCCATCTCGCCCTCGATCTCCGCCTTGGGAACGAGCGCCGCGACCGAGTCGATGACGATGACGTCGATCGCGCCGGAGCGGATCAGCGCCTCTGCGATCTCGAGCGCATCCTCACCGGTGTCGGGCTGAGATACCAAGAGCGAGTCTACGTCGACGCCCAGCGCCGCGGCATAGACCGGGTCGAGCGCGTGCTCTACGTCGATGAAAGCGACGTTGCCGCCGTTTTTCTGACCCTCTGCGATACAGTGCAGGCTGAGGGTGGTCTTACCGGAGGACTCCGGTCCGTAGATCTCGACGATTCTGCCGCGCGGCAGACCGCCGATACCCAGCGCGATATCCAGGCTCAGTGAGCCGGTCGAGATATGCTCGACGTTCATATGTGTGTTCTGACCGAGCTTCATGACTGCGCCCTTGCCGAACTGTTTTTCGATCTGTGATAAGGCGGTTTCCAACGCCTTGTTCTTATCCAACGCCATAGTTAAAACTCCTTTGGTTCTGTTTTTATATAAGTATTATACCATAATCCCAAAGGGATATATGGTATAATCAGCCATCGCCCGTTGTCGCAAAGCGACAAACTGGGCGGGCAATATAAATCCTATATAATAATCGAATTTATACGATTATTATATCATAATCCTGTCGAATAATCAAGAAAATTCGAACAAAATTTCTACAGGCTCCCTTTGGTAAAGGAGACTCCCCTTTTAGGGGAGATGGGCAAAGCCCAGAGGGGTCTGCCGTCTCTGCCAAGAGAGCTCCCGCGCAAGCGGGTGAGGAATTGTATTAATGGAGCGAAGCGACCAACCAAATCACAATTGGTATCTCGCTGTGCTCGGTCAATAAATGCAATTCATCCGTCACCCGACACGCGTGTCGGGTGACACCTTCCTTTACCAAAGGAAGGCGCTAATCGCCCTTGTGATCCCCTGGATATCCAAATATCCTCTGATATCCGAGAAGCCGGCATGCCTGAGCATCTCGGCGATCGTGTCAAATTGCCCCTCGCCGATCTCAAAGGCGATAGTTCCGCCCTGTTTCAACTTTTTCGACCACAGTCGGATGATCAACTTATAGAAGTCATATCCATCCTCGCCGCCGTCGAGCGCAAGCCGCGGCTCGTATTGCACTTCGCTTTGCAGTCCGGCAATCTCGTGTGACCGGATATACGGCGGATTCGATACGATTAGATCCAGACTGCCGTCCGCAAAATCCTCTGCACAGTCGCACAGATCGCTGTGGATCAATGTGACCTGCGCTTGATTTAGCTCGCAGTTGCGCCTGAGGTAGTCAAAGGCGACGTCGCTCTTTTCCACCGCGGCAACTTTCGCATCGGGGCGCTCCATATTCAGCGTGACGCCGATGATGCCCGATCCCGCACATAAATCGATGATATTGGGGCAGGGGAGAGGGCGTATCAGCTCCATCGCCGCCCGCGTCACGACCTCGGTATCATCGCGGGGGATCAACACCCCCTCGCCGACAAGATAATCGCGCCCCATAAAGCTCCATGAGCCGATGACATACTGGATCGGCTCACCGCTTGCTCTGCGGCGCGCGAGTTCTTTTGCATTGTCCGAAATACGGTCGTCGATTTCGTCATTTGAACGGGTGATCATTTCCACCCGCGAAAAACCGGTGACAGCTTTGATGATATCCTGCGCGTCGCCATCGGGATTATCGACGCCCGCCCGCACAAGGATATTTTTCAGCGCGTTACCGAGCGCAAGAACAGTCATTGACGATATCCGAGCCGTCCTCGGGGATGACCGCTTTCATCGCGGCGATCGCGCATTCGATCATTTCGTCCTCGGGTTCACGCGTGGTGATGCGCTGCGCCCACAGTCCGGGCGTCGCGAGGATCCGGGTCAGCTTGTTGTCGTGCTTTCCGCACAGCTTGATGAATTCATAGCCCAGTCCCACCATCACGGGAACCAGCAGCAGTCGGAGGATCGGTCTGAGGATCGGGATACCGGGGAAGGTCGGGATGAACAGACCGACAAAGATGCTGACGATCAGCGTTACGACCAAAAACGACGTACCGCAGCGGGGATGGAAACGCGTCTGCTTTCTGACGTTCTCCACCGTCAGCTCTTCATCATTTTCATAACAAAAGATGGTCTTATGCTCTGCGCCGTGATACTGGAACACGCGCTTCATGTCGTTCATACGGGATACCAGCAGCATATAGCTGAGGAACAGCGCAATTTTCAGCACACCCTCAAAGCAGGATTGTAAAATACGCGTCGAAGATTCATTCCAGCTCTCGATATGCGGCTTGATCAGCCACGTAAACAGCATACTCGGCAGAACGATGAACAGCCCGATCGCCAGCGCAACGCCGAGGATCGTCGCGATCACCATGATGATATTCATCAGCTTGTCGCCGAATTTCTCGTCTATCCATTTTTCGAACTTGGAGGGTTCTTCCTCCTCCATCGTTCCGACCTCCATCGCCTTGTCGGCAGAAAGCCCCAGCGCCTTGTAGCTCAGGCGCATACTGTCGATCATGCCGAAAATACCGCGGATCAACGGGATCTTGAAAAACCCGCCTCTCGAGGCGAAAGTTTTGATGGAGATATCTTCTGTATAAATATTGTCCTTGTCCACCCTGCATGCGACAGTGGTGCGTTTCGGACCGCGCATCATGATGCCTTCGATCAGCGCAGATCCGCCGATCGAGGTGATGCGTTTCTGCTGTTTGGCAGATTTTGTTTTTTCTTTCTTTTTCATATACTTCCTTCTTTGCGGGGCGTCAAGCCCACGAAAAAATGTAGTTATCCCTGCTTAGGCGGGGCGGGCGGCAATTCCGCCTGCGCCTCACCCGTGATGCTGTCGTCGCTGTCCAGCATCGCCGCCTCATTATAGATCGGCAGGGTAATGGTAACGGTAGTACCGACCTCGGGCGAGCTTTCGATATCCAGCGAGCCCTTGTGCATTTTGATGATCTCGTCGGCGACCGCCAGTCCGATACCGGAACCGTTGATTTTCTGATTTGCCTTGTAGAATTTATCTTTGACCTTCGGCAGATCCTCGGGGTTGATGCCGCAGCCGTTGTCGGCAACGACGAGCTTGATGGTGTTCTCTCTGTAATCACGGTAGACCTGTACGCCGATCATACCGCCCTCGGGCGTATACTTCAGCGCGTTGTCAATGACATTCAGGAATACCTGTTTTAAGCGGTTATGGTCGCCGTAGATGATCGGCATTTCCTCGGGATCGTCATACAGCAGGTGCTTGCCCTCTGAGATCGCGCGTTCTCTGAGCATATAGACCGCTTCGTCGATCTCGGCGAGGATATCCATGCGCTCCATCTGCATGGTCAGTCTGCCGGACTGCAGCTTCGAGAAGTCCAGCAGCTCCTCGACCAGCGAGGTCAGGCGCGAGCTTTCCTTGACGATAACGCTCATACCTTTCTCTAGGGTGATGCGATCGGGAACGCCGTACTGCATGGTTTCCGCCCAACCCTTGATCGCGGTCAGGGGAGTACGCAGCTCATGGGAAACGCGGCTGATAAAGTCGTTCTTGAGCTTCTCACTCGCATCCAGCTCAGCCGCCATATCGTTGATACTGTCGCACAGATCACCGATCTCGTCGTCATACATTTTGTCGATCTTCGCAGAAAAGTCGCCCTGAGCGATCCGCTTGGAGGTATCGCTCATCGCGCGGACAGGCTTGACTATTGAACGGATAAAATAGTTGCCCGAAAGCGCAACGACTGCAATGATGATCAGACCGACGACAGCGGCGATCAGCGTGTAGATAAATGTGCGGAAATCCGCGTTTCGAAGGGATGATACATACCTCACCGCGCCCAGAACGTCCCCGTCCTCATTTTTGATGACGCGGGTGACCGCCATCGCGTTTTCGCCGGAAGCCAGCTTTCCGTTGTATTTTCCCAGCCCCTCGCTGCTCGACATCGCGTCGAGATAATCGGGCATATTGGACGCGTCGCCGACGGTAAAGCCCGTCGATGTCTGCACGACTCTGCCCGCGGAATTGATGACCTGTATCTCCATTTCGTCCTTATAGCCGAACCCGGACGCATACGCGGTCGCCGAGTCGATGAAATCGGTCGTGCTTGCGGCGGTGTAATTGGGAAAAACGGTATTCAGCTCCTGACATCGGCCGGTCAGCGCGTTTTCCACGGTGGAATAGCATAGAGAGTGTACAGTGACACTAAGGCACACAACCAGTAAAATAATGATCGCCAGCACTACGCCGAAGGTATTGATCAGCCAGCGCTTGGTAATGCCCTTAAACATCCTGTCACTCCTTTCTTGTTTGGATGATTGATGATAGATGATTGGTGATGGATCGGCTGAAAACAAAAATGTTTGAGCACAGCGAGTTACCATCACTATTCATTTTTCATCATTCATTTTTCATTGATCGGCACGCCGATCATCATGTGTCCCATTTATAGCCGAGGCCCCATACGGTCACAATGTACTTCGGGTTCGACGGCTCGTCCTCGACCTTCATTCTCAGTCTGCGGATGTTAACGTCAACGATCTTTTCCTCGCCGACATACGCCTCGCCCCATACGTGGTTGAGGATATCGGTACGGTCGAGCGCAATGCCGGGATTCGAGAAGAAGTATTCCATGATCTGGAACTCGACCTGTGTCAGCTCGATCATCTTGCCGTTTTTCATCAGCGCGCGGTTTCTCAGGTTGAGGGTAAAGATACCGCTCTTGAGCTCTTCCTTAAAGTTATTCTCATTTCTCTGGTCGGCGAGCGATACACGGCGATACAGCGAGTCGACGCGCGCGGTCAGCTCCGAGGGAGAGAAAGGCTTTGTGATGTAATCGTCCGCGCCGAGCATCAGACCGGTGACCTTGTCCATCTCCTGCGTACGCGCGGAAAGCATGATGATGCCGATGCCGGAATTCTTGTTGCGAAGCTCTTTACAAACCTGCAGACCGTCGATACCGGGCATCATGATGTCGAGGATCGCAACGTCAAAGTCGCCGCCGTGTTCCTCATACTTCTGCAGCGCCATTTCGCCGCTGTCGGCTTCGACGATCTCATAGCCTGCGCGTCTGAGATTGATGACCACAAAGTCGCGGATAGCAGCTTCGTCTTCACATACTAATATTTTTTTCATAATGATAACCTCCGTTCAAGTTATACTGAATTTCTATTTCTGAGGATCGTCGATCGTCGGATCCTCGATCAAGACAAGATTATTTTTGACCTCGTCGTCGGTATAGCCGTAGTAACCTTCCTCGGTATCGATGACGTAGGTGTAGACATGGGTGTTGTTCTCTGCCGCGACCGCTTCCAAAACGGTATTCGCGTCATAGCTTTCTTTGTCATAGCGCTTGACGGTCAAGAGCTTTGTCGAGCGCTCGGGTGAATTGCGCTTGTATTCCCACAGATAGACGGACATCGTGTTCTCGCCGGTGTAGCGGGCGGTGACGATATCCGCGTGCTCGGGCGGCAGATTCAGCAGAAAGCCCAGCTTATCGCACAGGATCGCGGATTGCTTGACGTCAAAGGAAGCCTGGGTGTATTGATAGCTGCTCCAGTCGATCCTGTCGCAGACGGTCGCGTCGTCCTCGTTTGCCGAGTATTCCATCGGCTCGCACAGCGGGATCTCGATCACGCCGTCGCGGTCGATATCCGCCGAGCAGACCGCCGCGGCACGTTTGGTTTTTTCGTATCCTTCGTTGACATACAGCGGGTTGATGACGCTGCGCGCGTTGTAGTCGTAGCAGATGATCTGCGTCGAGTAGTTGCCGTCCGCGTCCGTCGCGTCGACGACCGCTCCGCTTACCTCATCACAGATCTTGCCGAAGCTGAGGCTGACGTATGCCTTGACCTGAGAAGAGATCTCGCAGGAGGATTGCTCCTCAAGCTGTCCCTCTTTGCCGATATACAGCCGCGCTGTCGGAAGGTTCTCGCCGTCCGCGAGCGCCAGAGTCAAGAGATCCTCTGTCTGATCGCCGTTGTAATCGCCGACGACGTGCGCCGCACAGATATTGATCATGTCATCCTGCGTACACTCGTCGCCTAAGGTGAACATGGTCAGCGATTGCAGCGCTGCCGAGGAGCCGGGATAGCTGATGAGTATCTGCTCAGCTCCTGTTCCGAAATCCGCAAATTCCACGCAGTCGATTTTCGATGCGTGAATCGATCCCTCCATGAGGAGGGTGTAGTCGTCGTTCTTTTTGTCGGCGATCAGAATGTTGATGATATCCTTGTCCCGATCGCGCGCAAACATCGCGACCGCTTCCTCGTCCTCGTCCTCGTCCAGATTCCGAAAGACGACCGAGCTTTTGAATTCGCCGTTTTCGGGATAAACCATCTCGTATTTACCGCCGCTTTTTTGGATCAGCTCCTGGATCTCCGCCTGATTTCCCTCCGCCTTGGGCGGCGAAAGGATATCCGGCCCGTTCAGGCTCAGCGAATTGCAGCCTGTCATGATCAGACAGATTGCCGCGGCGATGATGACCCGCCGTATTTTCATGCTAAGCCTCCTTGTTTGATCTTACGGTTTCGGCGTTGCCTCCAGATATTTGATCGGGACGCCCTCGTCCGAGAACATTTTCTCATGCTCCGTGACGATGTTGCCGGTGATATCGCTGTTGTGCAGATCGCGGGTGAGATAGGTGATCTCGTATCCCGCGCCCTCAAAGTACTCGACGCTGTCGTCAAACAGTCCGTCGTCGTCGGTTTTGAAGAAGATCTTCGCGCCGGGGGAGAGGAACGCTTTGTACATCACAAGCTTTTTGGGATAGGTCAGCCTGCGCTTTTTATGCTTGAGCCGCGGCCACGGATTACAGAAGTTGATGTACAGCGTACCGATACCGTCCTCTTTGCCGATGACCTTGTCGAGCATCTCGACGTTGTATCTGACCAGCGCGATATTTGTCGGGCTGTGACCTGTCTGCTCAAAAATTTTCTCGATATTCCTGCGGCCTACGCCGAGCATATCGTTCTTGATATCCACCGCGATGTAGTTGATATCGGGATTAAGCCTTGCCTTTTCGCCGACAAAGGTGCATTTGCCGCAGCCTACCTCCAGTTCGATCGGATGATCGTTTCGGAAGAATTCCTTCCATCGGCCGCGATAGCGTTCGGGATCGGCGATATAGTAGCTGCATTCATTCAGCTCCGGCTCAGCCCATTTCTTTTTACGAATCCTCATAGACGTTCACATACCCAGTTCTCAAACCTGTCGTATATCACCTGATGCCCGTATTTTTCCATCTTACCACATCATATAGTAATACACACTACAATATTATAACAAATACTTGTGGTTTTTGCAATCGTTTTTTACATATATAATGCAAAATTTTACAATATTCCGCGAAATTATCAAAAAATTAACAATTCGGTAAAAATTCTGCCCCCAAAAACGGCAAAAAATAAAAGCGCTTTCATCTGAAAGCGCCTCATATTTGGTATGACGGGCATATCAATGCTCTGTGGTGAAAGTCCACCGAGGCGTAGTTACCGACGAACTCAAAAGCGACTCCCAAGGTTTGTATCGTGAGG
>CACYPH010000046.1 GCA_902776185.1 uncultured Ruminococcus sp. | reverse complement strand
TTGAACTTGTATCATTGTTCTCATACAACTGAGTATACAAACCATTGGCGCCAACCGTTGCGTTTTTCACCAAAACAACATTGTAAGCTGTGCCGTTCACCTCAATATAAGGTGTGCCAATCAGACCGAGTAATTGACCGTTGCTCGTCAGTGATCCGACATTGTTACCCAGCCACATGTGTTCATACTTATATGTCCCGCCGTGCACATAAATCTTGGTATAATGGGTTTCATCAATATCCGTTGTCGTCCAACTGAGCGTTTCGTTGATCGCGTTCCAAGTGAACGTCACGTGCTTATAGCAGTTATTAAGGTTGCTGCTGGGGTAAGTAGCATTTATCGAGTCACCGCAGGTCCATTTGTCAGAACCATTAACACTGTTATCTAAGGTATCCCAACCAGATGCAGCTGTACCGCTGGCGGCTCCGGCTGTTGAAGCTACATAAGCCTTATTATACTTGAACATAAAGTCGTTCTGATATGTGTACTCAGCAGGGTTAGTAGAACTCTGGGTAAACTGATAGCCGGTTTCAGTAGAAGCCGCTACTACCTCTTTAGCCTGATCCGCTAAATAGAATTTACCGACCAGATAATAATGCTTATTGAACGCGGCATAGAGGGTCGTATCCGAGGTCATGCTGCTAACCGTATGTGTTGTGTTTGTATCGACAAGTGTCGTACAAGCCTCATCAGAGTACCATCCGGCAAAATCATTGCCGTTGTCAGGAATAGCGGTAAATGTCACGGACGAACCGGACTCCACAGTCGCGGTCGCGGTGGTCGTGCTGGTAGATCCGCTGTTGATCTGCACGGAACCGTCGCCGCTTAAGAAACGAGAACCGCCGCTGTTCTTATAAGATCTGGTAGCTGTGGCGGTCACAGGGTTCTCGATGGTAGTGGATGAAAATGAAATTTTATTTGAACTAGTATTATAAGTAACCGTAATAGTAGACTTGCTGCCAGTCGCATAATTAACCGAGTGATGGTTATTATTCCTTTCATAACTCCACAATTGATAATCTGTATTGTCTGCAGCAGAAGATTGGTCCGCTACCCAGTGAGCGGAGCCAACCATTATTTGGAAGCGATAGGTGGTGTTTGCGTTTGGAGGAGCAACTTAGGGATTTTTAATGTTTATCGTTAATTTTTTGTTGGTGGTGCATAGTTTTTTGTCGATTCTTTGTGAATTATCACGTTACAACGGTTACAAAGGATTACAACCGCAGTTCTCCGATGAAATTCCAGATGATGCGGACGCGCTGGGTTTTCTTGCCGTCGACGACCTCTCGCTTGCTGATATAGATCTTTTCGACAAACTCGCGGATCACCTTTGCCGAGAGTTCCTCGATTTCGGTGTACTGACGGATCATCTTCAAAAACCGTTCGGTATTCTCGGCAGTATCGGTATTCGTTTTGATGACTTCCTCCAGCTCACTTGCCCTTGCTTCGAGTTCTCGCTGTTCTTCTTCGTATCCGCGGGTCAGCTTGACAAATCGGTCGTCGGTCACTTTGCCGCTGAGATTGTCCTCGTATAATCGGCGGATGATCGTATCCAGCTTTCGGGTGCGCTCGACGGTCGCATTCAGCTCGCGTTTATGATCGCGCAGGCTCTTCTCCATTTCCTTCTGCGATTTGTCCATCACCGCTTTCACAAATTCGTCCTCTTTCTTCTTTGCGATCGAGAAGATCGACCTGATACTGTCGAGCAGGATCTCTTCGATCACGATGTTCTGTATCTGATGAGAGGAGCATCCGCCCTTGATCTTGCGATAGGTGGAGCAGACGAAGCTCTCTTTCTCGTGCGACCACTTCTTGCCGCGCACCTGATACATCTTTTTGCCGCAATCCGCACAGTACACCATGCCGGAGAGGATCGGCATCTCGCCGAGGGGCGTCAGCCGCCGTCTGCCGTCGCGGATGCGCTGGACAAGATCAAAGGTTTCTCTGTCAACGATCGCCTCATGGGTATTTTCAAAGATCTGCCATTCGGACGGATCGTTCCAGATCTGCTGCTTTTGCTTGTATGACTTGCGGTGGGTCTTGAAATTGACGGTGCATCCGATGTATTCGAGCCGTGACAACAGCCGCATGACGGTGCTGGTGCTCCAGTTATAATCATCGGAATAGACCCGCCTGTCAGGTTTTGCGACGCCGATCAGCTTTGCGTGCGCAGTCGGGGTAGGGATCTTGCGTTTTGCGAATTCGTTCGCGATATGCGCCGGTCCGTAGCCGGACACGCACAACCGAAAGGCTTCCCTGACGACCTGTGCGGCTTTTTCGTCGATGATCCAGCGGTATTTATCCTCGGGCGATTTGAGATAGCCATAGGGCGGATTGACGCACAGCGGCTTGCCCGACTGACCCTTTGCACGGAATACGGCGCGGATCTTTTTGCTGGTATCTTTCGCATACCACTCGTTGATGATATTCAAAAACGGCGTGAAATCGCTGTCCTGCTGACCCTCGCTGTCGACGCCGTTATTGACGGCGATGAAGCGGATATCGAGATTCGGGAAGAGCTCTTCGGTGTAATAGCCGACTTTCAGATAATCCCTGCCGAGCCGCGACATATCCTTGACGATGACGGTGCTGACCTCTCCCCTCTGTGCCAGATCGATCAGCCGACGCCAATCCGGACGGTCAAAGTTCGTCCCCGAATAACCGTCGTCAACAAAAAACTCCGTATTGAAAAAGCCGTTATCATCGGCGTACTTCTGCAGAATGTTTTTTTGATTGCGGATGCTGTTGCTGTCGCCCTGTAATTCATCGTCTCGCGACAGCCGACAGTACAGCGCCGTGATTCTGTTGGCGTGCTGAACGGCTGATTTTATCTTTTTGTTATACATGGTGTACCCCTTTCTGCGGTTGATAGAATCTCCTGTATTTCATCTTTGCGTACTATTCTGAAATTGTCAAGTTGACTTCCGGAGGTCTGTTGACAGTCATATCATCTATCATCATCCGGATCAGTTTTTGCTCAGCCGTTTCTCGTGCTGTATCGCTTGTAGTATGCTCGATAATGTATAGCGTACTTCCGATTTGCTTTTTTGTGATTATCTTTTTCTCTTTCATGGTTACACCTCTGATAAAATGGACTTTTGCTGTTATCATTTCCAGTTTTGCATAAAAAAAGACGCACAATCCGAAGAGTGTGCGTCAAATTTTCGTCGTGCCGACGAATGATGTATCTACATTGATGCTATTATCGGAAGTAATCATGGCTATCAAAATGTTTTATCATCATTCGTTCTCTTGTTCGATCATGTTCCAGTAAGCGGCAAAGTCATGTTCATATTCGCCGTATGCGCGATACCACCGCTCTTTGAGGAACGGGATCGGCGTATGTGCCGGCATCGCACGCCCGAGGGCGTCGATTTCCTTGCAAAGATAAGCGCCGATTTTTTCGCGCTGTTCCTGCGAGTCCAGATCGGGATCATAGGCAACGGGCTCGCCGACAGAGATCATCCGCGTCTTTTTGCAGACGTACATCGGATAGAAGCTCAGCCGTTTTCCGGTACGGCGATAGTACAGTTTGCCCAGATCAACAAAACCGTCCTGCTGACGGTTGATATAGGGCGAATACGGCTCGGGACTCTCGCCGAAGATCACCAGATCCTCACCGTTAGAAAGGGCGGCAACGCTTTGTTTAAAGGTCTGCATGACCCGCCGGTCATGGTACACGGGGATCGTGTCCGAATAGATCAGCAGCGGCGGAAGCCCATGCCGCATCAATCGAGACAGGAAGCGAAAAAACCCCGGATGCTTTCGGCTGCGGCCGCAAAACACATCATGGAACGCATACGACGCGGTATGCTCACCGTCGATCGCGTAAGAGATTGTCCACGTCTTATGCGGGCGGGGAAAATACAGCGTTGTCATACACGGGCCGGATATACCTGAATGATTGGACACGAAAACCGCAGGTTCATCGAGCGGATCATGCGCAAAAGATACCTGCTTGCACGGGTGCAGCAACCGTGCTACCAGCCTCATCATTTTGTAATAGACATAACTGATTTTCAATCGTTCCGCCTCCGTAGCTGCAGTGAGAGTCCGCCCGAATGATCACACCCGAACATCTTATTATATACCACAAATTTCGACATTTGTCCATGACTCTTTTTGAAAAGACCTCCAAAGATAGAAATAGTGCTTCTATCTTTTGGAGGCTTTTCAAAAAATGGCTTATTGCTGGATTTTTATGCGTTGTTGCGTGACATGATCACTACCGACTCGACATGGGAGGTTCTCGGAAACAGGTCAACCGGTGTTATTTCTTTTACGGAATAATTCTTCTCTATGAAGATCTTGAGATCGCGGGCGAGGGTGGCGGGATCGCAGGACACATAGACGACGCGGTCGGGATCCATCTGTGCGATCGTATCGATCAGCTCGGGCGTCAGTCCCTTGCGGGGCGGATCGACAATGATAACGTCGGGGGTGATCCCCTCCCCTTTCAGCTTTGCGACAGCTTCGGTCGCGTCGGCACAGATGAAACGCGCGTTGCTGATACCGTTGCGCTGTGCGTTAGCGTTCGCATTTTCGATTGCTTCGGGGATGATCTCTACGCCGATCAGGCGCTTACATCCGCTCGCCATGGACAAGCCGATCGTACCCGTGCCGCAGTAAAGATCAATGAGCGTTTCCTGCCCGGTAAGCTGTGCATAATCTTTTGCCACGCCGTAGAGACGCTCCGCTTGGGCGCGATTCACCTGATAAAATGAGCGCGGCGCGATGTCGAACCGCAGTCCGCACAGCGTATCGGTAATACAATCTTCGCCGTATACCGTATAACACTTTTTACCGAGGATCACATTCGTGTCATCGGGATTGATATTGACGACCATACTCTTGATCTGCGGATGTTTTTCTTTTAAAGAATCATAAAGGATTAAATCATCCTCAAAATGCCGCTTACCCGCAACGATGCAGACCATCACATCACCGGTCGACTCGGCATATCTTAAATAGAGATGACGGATTCCGCCGCGATTCTGAGGGGTATAGACCGTCTGCGGACGATGACTGATGAAGTGATAGAAATCATCCGCGATCCGGTTAAAGATTTCCGGCGAGAGCCTGCAATTCCTGCACGGCACGATCCGATGACTGTGGCGGGCATAAAAGCCCATAATGACTTCGCCGTTTTTATCCAGCCCGACCGGGATCATCGCCTTGTTGCGGTAGCCGTCAATATTCTTTGAAGGAATTATATTTTTCACCAACTCCCCATTCAATTTACCGATTCGGGTCACACAGTCGACGACCTTCTGCCGCTTGGCGGCAAGCTCCGCCTCATAGGAAATATGGCGAAAGACGCATCCTCCGCATTGGCGCGATACGGGACAATCGGGCTCGATACGGTCGGGCGAAGGTGCGAGGATCTCCTCAACCCTCGCATAGGCAACATTCTTCTTGACCTTGAGGACACGCGCGTCGATGACATCGCCGACAGCGGTATTCGGGACAAACACAACGATTCCTTCGCCGGTACGGGCAACGCCGTCGCCGTCGGAGGTCAGCGATGTAATATTCAGTTGAATGATATCGTTTTTAGACAGCATAAAACACCTATTTTGTAACACAATTACTTTTACGTTCATTATACAATAGCGGATGTTGTTATTTTTCTAATTGAGAATAATATTTACATTTTTGTCACCCACTTGCACTTTACGTCAAATAATGGTAAAATAAAGGGTACGAAAACAGAAACAACTTTTGCCATGCCCGCGGCGAATGACCGGCGGGTAAATTCACATGATACATAAGGGGAAGATAAGATTATGAACTATGATCATCTTTTAGATACGATCAAAAGAATCCATTTCATTGGTATCGGCGGCTCGGGTATGTGCCCGCTGGCAGAGATCATGCACAGCGAGGGCTTTGAGCTGACCGGTTCTGATTGCAACGAGAGCGATACGCTCGAACGCATCAAGGGATACGGCATCAAGGTATACATGGGTCACCGCGCAGAGAATATCGAAGGCGCAGAGCTGGTCGTCTACACCGCGGCGGTAAAGCCCGATAATCCTGAGCTGGTCGCGGCAAGAGAAAAAGGCATCACCTGCCTTGAGCGCAGCGTCATGCTCGGCATCGTCACCCGCAGATACAAGAGAAGTATTGCGATCTCCGGTACACACGGCAAGACTACGACCACCGCGATGCTCAGTCAGCTGCTCATCGGCGCGGGCTTTGATCCCTCTGCGATCATCGGCGGCAAGCTGCCCTTTATCGGCGGCAACAGCTATGTCGGACAGAGCGACATCATCGTATGCGAAGCGTGTGAATATGTCGATACGTTCCTCGAGCTGAATCCGTTTATCTCGGTTATTCTGAATATCGACGCGGATCACCTCGATTATTTCAAAACGCTGGACAATATCAAAAAGTCGTTCAACAAGTTCTGCCATCTGACTACCGGCGCGATCGTATATAACGGCGACGATGAAAATGTGCTGGAGGCGATCGAGGGTGTTGACCTTCCGATGATTTCGTTCGGATTCCGCAAAACCAACGATTACTATGTCGCAAACCTCAGAGATATCAAGGGCGCTTACAAGGAATTCGACCTGATGCATGACGGCGAAAAGCTCTGTGATATCGCGCTCAAGGTTCCCGGCAGACACAATATCTACAACGCGCTTGCAGCGGCGGCGACCGCGCATTATCTCGGTGCGACGCCCGCACAGATCGCAGAGAATCTGCACGCCTTCACCGGCGTTCACAGACGCTTTGAGATCCTCGGTTCTCCGAGAGGCATCACCGTTGCAGACGACTTTGCACATCATCCCACAGAGCTGACTGCGGCGCTTTCCGCGGCGATGGAGATGGGTTATAAAAAGGTATGGGCGATCTTCCAGCCGCACACCTTCAGCCGTACCGCACTTCTGCTCGACGACTTTGCCAAGGCGCTCTCTATCCCCGACGTCGCGATCATCTCCGAGATCCTCGCGGTCAGAGAAACCAATACCTATAACATTTATAATACCGACCTCGGTGCAAAGGTTCCCGGAAGTCTGTGTATCGATACCTTTGACGACATCACCAAGTACATCGAGGAAAACGCTGAGGAAGGCGATTTAGTCCTGACGCTCGGCGGCGGCAACGTTTATATGTGCGCGAATCAGATTTTGAAAGCGCTCGGTACAGAAGAATAAACTGACGATAACAGAAACACCCTCTGAGCATACATCTCAGAGGGCTTTTTCATTTGATATCAGTATAAAAGCAGGCGGTGATTTGACCGCCTGCTTAGTTTTTGGGATGATGATCAGTTGCGGATGCTGTCGGGGATCTTCTCCTCCAGCGTCAGGCTCAGCGTTCCGGTTTTGCCGTCGCGCTCGACCTCGATCTTGATGATGTCGCCGACAGACTTGTCCGAAATAATCTTCTTGATATCAGCAGATTCGCTGATTTCCTGACCGTCAACGGAAACGATGCGGTCGCCGGTTTCGAATCCGGCTTTCTCCGCATTGGAGCCGCTTTCAACAGAATTGATATAGCATCCGGGCGTACCTGTTCTGTAATAGTACCAGGTATAAAGCGGGTTGGTCAAATCGACAAATGTCATACCGGTATCCGCCTTACCGCGCACATAACCGTATTCCGAAAGGTCGCCGATGATGCTGTTCGCCGCGTTGATCGGGATGACAAAGCCGATATTATCAACCTCGCCGGAGTAGTTCTTCGCAACGACGATACCGACCAGCTCGCCCTGACCGTTGAACATACCGCCGCCGGAGTTACCGGCATTGATCGCCGCGTCGGTCTGCATCAGGTTCATGGTCTTTCCGTCAACGACGATAGAACGGTCAAGCGCAGAGATGATACCCTCGGTAACAGAGCCGCCGAGCGTACCGAGAGGATTGCCGATGATAACGCTCTTGTCGCCGACTTTCAGGGTATCGGAATCGCCGATCTTCGCAACAGTCAGCTCGGTATCGTCCGGATCGATCTTGATCAGCGCGATATCCAGCTCTTCGTCTGTACCCAGCAGTTCAGCGTCGAAGCTCTCGCCCGAGCGAAGGGTCACGGTGATATTCTTGGCGCCCTCGATAACATGGTTATTGGTAATGATGGTACCGTCATCCTTGATGATGACGCCGGAGCCTGCGCCTTCCTGTACATACTGACCGTAGAAGTCAGAGGTCTGGACGACCTCGGTCGTGATCTCAACAACGGAGGACGCCGCGATCTCGGTGATCTCCGCAGTCGTTTTATCAGGGCCGCTGGAGGTAACAGAGGTTGTATGGGTATCGCTGTTCGTCGTAGCGGTCGTCTTGTCGTTATCGGCAGACTGTGTGGTCGCGCTGCCGGTCAGGTTCAGCTTGCTTGCAAGGATGCTGCCGCCGAAGCCTGCCGCACCGGAAACAAGAATGCAGATGATCAGAAGCGCTGCGATTGCACCCATCCCCATGCCGCCGGATTTTTTCTTTTTCGATTCCTTGACCGGTGCCTCGCGTCGAGCAGGTTCCTCGCGGCGGGTATTGGTAAAGGAGCGATAATAGTAACCGTCCGTCGCTTCATCCTTCGGGGAATATTCAGAACCGGCGCCGATATCGGGATCGGTAAAACGCGGCGCGGCGCTGTCCAAAGGTCTGTACATCTCTGCAAAAGTCGTTGCGGATGACGGATCCTCCGCAGGTTTGACCGCAGGCTCGACAGCAGGTTCTGCAATTGGCTGAGCCGCCTGCTCAAAGGACGGGGTATCCATCTGCTCATGCAGATAAGGATTATAGGTCACCGAATCCTCCGCGGGCGGGTCGGTGTGGCTTGAATTGCTGTTGTATTCACTGAATTTTTCAAAGAAATCGTCACTCATGATTGGTTCCTCCTTGTAATCGGTTTCTGTCGTGTTAGAAATTCTGTACTTTTCTGAGTACGCTTATAGAATAGACCTGTAATGTGAAAAAACACTGACACACGGGTTAAATAACCATGAATAAAATATGAACAAATTGTGAACAGCGGAAGATTAATTATCCCTGACGCTGTTTGTCAATGACCATCTGCAGATACGGAAGCAGTTCAAATCCCATGCGCTCATAAAGGCGTTTTGCACCATCGTTGTCATCCTCAACCTCTATGCGAAAGCGCATCGCCGGGATCTCGCGTTTGAGGAATTCAAAAAAGGATGTACCCAGTCCCTTTCCGCGGAACTCCGGCTCAATATAGATCTCTTCAATGGTCACGGACAGCCCGCCCGCTTCCTGAGAAAAGGTCTTTGACAACAGCGCAAATCCGCAGGGACTACCGTCCATCTCAAAAATATAGCCCTTGACATATTGGTCGGAACGCATCATTTCATTGAAGGTCACTTCGTAATTTTTCGTCGGTACAGGCGCGTTGACCGCGTCGGTATGATAAAACTTGTCGACAAAGTCGTAATAGATCGCTCTGTCCTCTTCCCTGATTTCTCTGAACATGGTTACCTCACTTTGATTCGGAACAGCTTCTGTGCGTTCCTGAACATAATATTGTCATAATCCTCGGCAGAGATCATCGAGCGGAATTCGTTGAAATACGCCTGATATAAGGATCGCTCTCCCCTGCCGTTATCCAGATAGGTATCTTTGCCGTCGATGGGATTGTCCGATCCGAACAGGATCTTTTCACTTCCCCATCGCCTGACTGCCTTCAAGGTACTTTCGACCGACACCCATGTGGTATCGCCGTAGAGATTCGGCAGCTTGCCGAGCAGTTCGATCGCCTCGCTGTTATCCGTGCCGAGATCCATATGCACCATCACAAAGTTTAATTCAGGATGTTTTTTTGCGGCGTTATATAAGTGAATCGACCGTGCCTCTTCACAGCCGCCGGTATGGGATACGATCGGCAGATCGTACTCAGCGGCAAGGCGGTAGATCGGTTCGATGCGCTCGTCATCAGGAGCGACACGCGAATGGAAGGGATGAAATTTGAACGCATAGACCAAGTCGATATTGTCGCGCAGGAGCGACTTGAATTCATCGTCCGGCAATTCGGAATGGAGCTTCAGCCACGGGGCAGCGCCGATTTGATCGGGATACTGCCGGGCAAAATCGATCGTCTCGCGGAATACCTGATTCTGCGATTTTTGATACCTTTTCGGAATCTTTTTACCCCGATGGTCAAACTCTGCCGCCTCGCCGTTCGACACCAGCGAAAATTCGATACCGTAACGGTTCATCGAATAAATCACATCCGACGGCTTCATATCAAAGCCGATACATTTTCCGATATGTACATGAGAATCGATTATCATATTATCACCGCTTCTATCATACCTTGTTCTGCTGTAAAAAGCAAGGCTTTCGTGGATTTGACGAGAATTTGAGAGACTCACATAATCAGCGGCATTTCATATGATGTACTGTAGGTTCATCTACACTAATCAAAAGGAGAATTATAATGGATACAAAGCAAGTGATGGCGGAGTACGGCATCAAGCCGCTGCCCGCCGATACAGTAGAAGCGATGGCGTACGTTCCGTTCCAGCCGTATATGCCCGAGCTGTGCAAGCCGGTACTGGGATTTGAGAACGGTACGATATTCCGCGACCTGCACAAGCCTTTCTACGGAAGCGCCTGCGGAGGTGACCGCGATGAATGAACGCGAGATGCTCTTAAAGAAAATCGGTACCTATAAATTTGCGATCACGGATATCGATATTTTTCTCGATACCCATCCCGGCGACAGTAAGATGTTAGAGCTTCGCAATCAATATAAGGCAGAGCTGAAACCGCTGGTCGAAAAATTCGAGGCGCAGTACGGTCCGCTGACTAAGCGTGATCAGCAAACAAATACATGGACATGGGTCAAGGATCCGTGGCCGTGGGATATGGAGGCGTAACCATGTTTGTCTACGAAAAACAGCTGCAATACCCCGTTAAAATCAAAAACCCGAATCCCGCCCTCGCAAAGCTGATCATCACGCAATACGGCGGTCCCGACGGAGAACTCGGCGCATCGATGCGGTATCTCAGCCAGCGATTCTCGATGCCGCTGCCTGAGCTGAAAGCGACCCTGACCGATATCGGTACGGAGGAACTCAATCACCTCGAGATGATCGGCGCGATCGTCTATCAGCTGACCCGCAACCTCAGTATGGAAGAGATCAAGAAAGCCGGATTCGACCAGTATTTTGTCGACCATACAACCGGCGTATACCCCAATTCTGCTGCGGGCGTACCGTGGAACGCATTCTCGATCGCAGTCAAGGGCGATCCGATCACCGATCTTCACGAATCTCTTGCCGCTGAGCAGAAAGCGCGTACAACATACGATAACATCCTGCGGTTCTGCGACGATCCGGACGTCATCGATCCGATCCGCTTTCTGCGTGCCAGAGAAGTCGTACACTACCAGCGATTCGGCGAGAACCTCCGCCTGCTGACCGACAAGCTCGACAGCAAGAATTTCTATGCCTTTAATCCGAGTTTTGACAAAAGGTGCTTTAATAAAAAGAAATAATCATCAGCTGTACAACCCAAAAAGAGCCCTGCCGAAGCACAATATCATTAAGATAACAAGTTAAGAAGAGGAAAAATCCAGCCGAGAAGAGATTCACGGCTGGATTTTTGAATAGCGGGCACAACAACAAGACCGACGGCAAAGTCAGTCAAAAAGAAGTATTGAATCAA
>CACYPH010000045.1 GCA_902776185.1 uncultured Ruminococcus sp. | reverse complement strand
TTGGTATAGGTGTAATTGGTTGCAGTCGTATCGGCAAGTTTCTTCCAAGTCGTTCCGTTATGGAGAAAGACACGATACTTAGCCGCACCCGATACCTTGTCCCAAGTAAGTTTGATGCCGTTTGCTACACCCTCGGTTTTAGTAACGGCAGGGGTTTTGAGCGTCGCCGCCTCAACAGAAGCAGAGGCAAATACCATCATAGAGAAGATAGCGACAACAGCGAATAAGATGGATAATGTGCGTTTCATTTTATCATACTCCTTTCGCAAATGTGTATAGGTAAATAAAATGAATGATGAATAGGTTGGTCAATCTTGTCAGTAAACTTTCAAGATCGAGGATATAAAAAAAGCGCAAGCCGAAGCCTGCGCCAAAAACACAGCTCCGTTATTGTCGCCAAACAAAGTTTTCTTAACTTGCAATCAAAAGCATGTGAAGATGGAGCATGTATTTTTACAAATAAAAAATACATGCAAATGATTGCAAAATTTATTCAACTTTGTTTGGCACTTCCAATATATCACAGATGAATTGAAAATGCAATAATAAAAAAGCGTAGCCCTCAACGAATCAAGAGCCACGCTGAAAAATACATAGCTCAATCTTGTTGCTACACAAAATAATAACTACAGCTAATTGCGTGTTAATAGAGTCTGTATTTTTACCGAGATAAAAATACACGCAACAAGCTGAAAAAAATATCATATTTTGTGTAGCACCTATATCTTGGCAGTTGCAGCTGTATAATCAATAGTATTATTCTTAAAGTCCTCGTAAATATCATTAAGCTTTTCTATGAAAGACGCATTTATTGAGTTGTCAGGTTCTTCGATGGCATTGTATTGTGCAACCGCTTCATCATAGTTTTCCTCTTGTAATAACTCTGTCACTTTAGCTGATGGAGAACATCCGGCTATTATTCCGCTAATTTTAGAATGTTATTCCGATAATGTTGATATTATTCCGATAATGTTGATATTATTCCGATAATGTGTTATACTAATTCCGTAAGGAAGTGATTTTATGTACATCACCGTTAAACAAGCCGCTGAAAAGTGGGGGCTTTCCGACAGACGAATCCGAGTTCTCTGCGCTGAGGGGAGAATCCCCGGGGCACATCAGGAAGGTGGGGGATGGAAAATTCCCGCCGACGCTAAGAAGCCCTCAGACGGCAGATATAAGAAAGCAGAGAGTCTGCTTCCGCTTATAGACGAAAAGAAAGAAAAACTCGACAACGCCCGCCCGCTCACTCAGGGGGAACTCGAACGTCTTAACGAGGATTTTGCGATTGAGTACACCTACAACTCAAATGCAATCGAGGGCAACACCCTCACGCTCCGTGAGACCGATATGGTGCTGCGAGGACTGACCGTCGATAAAAAGCCGCTTAAAGAGCACTTAGAGGCTATCGGTCATAAGGAAGCTTTTGATTATGTCAGCGAGCTGGTTAAGGAGAACGCCGAACTTTCTGAGTCAGTTATCAAACAAATACATTACCTTGTGCTTGCGGATAAACGTGAGGACAGAGGAGTTTACCGCCGTGTGCCTGTGCGCATTATGGGCGCCGCTCACGAGCCCGTGCAGCCGTATCTTATTGAGCCGAAGCTTAACGAGCTGCTTCAGAATTACGCCGAAAGCGATGAGCATATCATTACGAAGCTTGCACGCCTCCACATTGAGTTTGAGGGCATACATCCGTTTATCGACGGCAACGGCAGGACAGGCCGCCTGCTCGTAAATCTTGAGCTTATGAAAGCGGGTTTCCCGCCGATTGACATCAAGTTTACCGACCGTGTCGCTTACTACAGTGCCTTTGACGAGTACCACGTTAAGCACAACCTCTCCGCTATGGAGAACCTGTTTGCAAGTTACGTCAACGAACGGCTTGATATGTATTTGGAGATTTTAAAATAGCAAAGATTAACCGTTCAGTTAAACTGAATCTGGATGAGGCAGAACGCTTTCATAAAGAATAATTGCTGTCTTTTCGGGCGGTTAAACGACACGGGAATGGAAAAAAGTGAAATTATAGTGCTAATATTGAGGTAGATAAACGGAACTAGAGGACACAAGGAGATAGATAAATGCAACAAGCACGGCGATAAACCGTGCTTGTGTTTGTATGAGCATGATTGTTGCTGATGCAAATAATGGTACCGCATTTAGCTTGTTTTCGGTGGGAAAATGAGTGAAAACATGGTCATTTTTTGCACTGAATCATTATTTTATTTTTCTGTATAGGAATTAAAAGTGCAGTTAATGCACTTTTATTGCACTACTGACTTTGAAGAAATCCACTGTTCATGCGGGTTTAGAGGATTCGTAAGCAACACTTTTTGAAATAGCTCTAAGGCTTTTTGCGGCAGAAGTTGTTCATGCAGCAGTTGTCGCACATGGCTTTGCGGGCAGTGCAGACGGCTCTGCCGTGGAGGACGAGGCGGTGGCAGAAATCGTTGCTCTCGTCCGCGGGGAGCAGGCCGCGCAGGATAGTTTCGATCTTCTTCTGGTCGGTTTCGTTATGGAGTCCGAGGCGGCGGGTGATGCGGATGCAGTGGGTGTCGACCACGACCGCGCCGGGCATCCCGAAGATGTCGCCCATGACGAGGTTGGCGGTTTTTCTGCCGATGCCGGGCAGGGCGGTCAGCTCGTCGAGGGTATGGGGTACTTCGCCGTCGTAGCGCTCGCAGAGGACGCGCGCCATCGCGACGATGTCCTTCGACTTGGTCTTGTACAGACCGCAGGACTTGATATATTCCGCGAGCTCCTCGGGGGTGCTTTCGGCAAAATCCGCGGCGCAGGTGTAGCGCTCAAAGAGCGCGGGGGTCACCATGTTGACGCGCGCGTCAGTGCATTGGGCGGACAGGCGCGTTGCGACTAAGCACTGGAGCGGGTCGGTGTACTTGAGCGAGCAGATCGAGTCGGGATATTCATTTTTCAGCGCTTCTACCGCGAGAAGCGCGATTTGCTTTTTTGTCATAAGTTCATCCCCTTTTGCCCTATTGTAACAGAATACGACAAAAATATCAATTGTCATTAACAGCGGCACTTGAGATTTTCAGACATCACTTTTGACTGTAATACTGGTTTTCAATAGAAAGAAGGCAAACAAAAAAGGCTGCCTAAGCAGCCTTTGATGAACCATATTACTTATTACTCGATCGGGAAATCGAATTTGCCGTAGACCTCTTCCTGATCGTTCGCGTTGCAGTAGATAACGCTGACGGTATCGATAGAATCCTCAAGGCCCTTGAAGTAGCTGAACGACATCTGAGCAAGACCCTCGGCTTCTTTGGAAGCGGAGGCTTCGTCATACATTCCGGGGTTTACGCCGACGATAACGGCTTTCTTGTCATCGTTGAGGTAGCAGTACTGACCGAACTTGGAATCGTGGTTCTTGACGACCTCGGTGGTGATAGAAGCGGAAATCTGGTTGTTATAGTTGCGGGTATATTCCTTGTACGATTGATTGTCAAATTCATAAACCTTGTTACCGTCTTCATCGGTGGTAACGGACTTTGCGTACTTCTCGGCAAAACCATTGTCATACTTGGAATCGACAACCGCCTTGACTTCCTTAGGCTCTTCAGCGGATGATGCAGATGATGACGCAGTGTCTTCCGATTTTTTCTCGCCGCAGGCACAGAACAGAGCAGCTACCATCAGAACCGCTAAGGTCAATGCAACAATTCTTTTCATAATTTATTCCTCCAATAAAGATATTCTGGCTTAACAAGATTATTATATCAAATTTGCGCAAAAAATCAATTACAATATTGACATATATTCGGGCAGACCGTTAACAATATGTAAATTTACCGGATCTGTCAGATTTTTTCGATCAGCACCTCGAGGATGCGGCGATCGTCGGTTCTGAGCGCGGTAAAGCGCAGTCCGTCAGATTCGACATAGGGCTGTTCGTCGGACGAGGGGATGCGACCGAGCTTGTCGAGGATGAAGCCCGCGACGGTCTCGGAGTCGCTCTCGCTGAGGGTGACGCCGGTCAGCTCCTCGACGTCGTCGAGCGAGGTGGAGCCGTCGACGGTGTATCTGCCGTCGTCCAGGCGGCGGATCTCGTCCTCTTCGTCGTCGTATTCGTCGCGGATATTGCCGAGGATGTCCTCGATCAGATCCTCGAGCGTGATGACGCCCTCGGTGCCGCCGTACTCATCGACGACGACCGCGATCTGGGTGCGGTGCTTCTGCATGAAAGCGAACAGCGACCGGCAGTCCTTGGTGCGCGGGACAAATATCGCGGGGCGCAGCAGAGCGCGCAGCTTGAAGTCGGCGGGCGCGGGCTTGCCGACGAATTTCAGCAGGTCCTTGACGTAGAGGATGCCCACGATATTGTCGATATCGTCGTGCCAGACGGGGATGCGCGAGTGGCCGGATTCGATCGCGGCGGCAACGACATCTTCGAGGCTGTCGGTATCCTCGAGCGAGGTCATGTCGCGGCGGTGGGTCATGATCTCGTAGGCGACGGTATCGTCGAAGTCAAAGACGTTCTCGATGATGTTCTTGGTGTCGTCTTCGATCAGACCCTTTTCCTGACCCTCTTCGACGAGGGAGAGGATCTCCTCCTCGGTCTCGGCTTGCTTCTGGTCGGCGTCCTTTGAGCCGAACAAGCGCTCCATAAAGGTTTTTTCTTTTTTAACTGACAGGTCGTCAGGCATAGATTTCACCTCTGCAAAGATAGATAATCAAAATAGTATTGTTCGAGCGCAGCGAGTGACCGGCACCATTCACCATTCACCGTTCACCGATTAATCTGTATCGAGCTTTAAAACTGCCATGAAGGCTTCCTGCGGGACTTCTACAGAGCCCAGCTGGCGCATACGCTTTTTGCCTTCCTTCTGCTTTTCGAGCAGCTTCTTCTTACGGCTGATGTCGCCGCCGTAGCACTTGGCAAGGACGTCCTTGCGCATCGCCTTGACGGTCTCGCGCGCAATGATCTTGCCGCCGATGCACGCCTGGATCGGCACCTCGAAAAGCTGGCGCGGGATATTCTCCTTGAGCTTTTCCGCCATCTTGCGGGCGCGGGGATAGGCTTTGTCGGCGTGGATGATGAACGACAGTGCGTCGACGACCTCGCCGTTGAGCATGATGTCGAGCTTGACGAGCTTAGATTCGCGGTACTCCTTGAACTCGTAGTCAAAGGAAGCATAGCCGCGGGTGCGGCTTTTGAGGGTATCGAAAAAGTCGTAGATGATCTCGGCGAGCGGCAGTTCGTAGTGGATATCCACACGGTCGGAGTCGATGTAGTCCATGCCGATGAACGTGCCGCGGCGATCCTGACACAGCTCCATGATGTTGCCGACATAATCGGCGGGGGAGTAGATGTGGGCGTCGGTGACGGGTTCTTCGGCAGAGGCGATGATAGCCGGATCGGGATAGTTGGTGGGGTTTGAGATCATCTCGGTCGTGCCGTCGGTCAGGGTGATGCGGTAGTTGACGGACGGCGCGGTGGTGATCAGGTCGAGGTTGTATTCGCGTTCGAGGCGCTCCTGAATGATCTCCATGTGCAAAAGTCCGAGGAAGCCGCAGCGATAGCCGAAGCCGAGCGCGACGGAGGTCTCCGGCTCAAAGGAGAGGGAGGCGTCGTTGAGTTTTAATTTATCCAGCGCGTCGCGCAAATCGCCGTAGCGTGCGCCGTCGACGGGATAGATGCCGCAGAAGACCATCGACTGTACCTTGCGGTAGCCGGGCAGGGGCATCTCGGCAGGATTAGCGGTCAAAGTGACGGTATCGCCGACCTGAGCGTCCTGCAGGCTCTTGATGGAGGCGGTGATGTAGCCGACCTCGCCGGCATACAGTCCCTCGCGGGGTTCTAAGGAGGTCGCGCGCATATAGCCGCACTCGACAACGTTGAAGGTCGAGCCGGTCGCCATGAGCTTGAACTCGTCGCCGACGTGGATCTGACCTTCTTTGAGGCGGACGTAGATGATAACGCCCTTGTAGCTGTCGTAGATCGAGTCGAAGATCATCGCGCGCAGGGGGGCGTTGACGTCGCCCTCGGGAGCGGGGATATCGGTGACGATCTTCTCGAGTACTGCGTGGATATTGATGCCCGCCTTTGCCGATACGCAGGGCGCGTCCTCGGCGGGGATGCCGATGACGTCCTCGATCTCGTGGATCACGCGGTCGGGATCGGCAGAGGGCAGGTCGATCTTGTTGATAACGGGGACGATCTCCAGTCCCGCGTCGACGGCAAGGTAGGTATTGGCGAGGGTCTGCGCCTCGATGCCCTGAGAGGCGTCGACGACCAGTATCGCGCCCTCGCACGCCGCGAGTGAGCGGCTGACCTCGTAGTTGAAGTCGACGTGGCCGGGGGTGTCGATGAGATTGAATTGGTAGCTTTCGCCGTCGTCCGCCTTGTATTCGAGGGTAACGGCGTGGCTTTTGATCGTGATACCGCGCTCGCGCTCGAGGTCCATATCGTCGAGCAGCTGATCTTCCATATCGCGTACCGCGACAGACTGGGTCTGCTCAAGGATCCGGTCGGCAAGGGTCGACTTGCCGTGGTCGATATGGGCGACAATGCTGAAATTGCGGATCTTGTCCTGTTGATAGGTCATTTCATCACCTGAAGTTTCGTTTGATTCATATACAGAGATATTTTAGCATAGATATGTTTAATATGCAAGACGCTATTTGAACGCGTACCTTGGGCTCTTTTTGAACGCGTACCTTGGGTTCTACTCCCTTCGCCCTTAGCGCGGATATCGGAAAAAAGTTGATTCGATGCGGCGGATATGGTACAATTTCAGTATATCTATTTTGAAATGATGAGGAAGACAGAGAGGGTTCACAATGAAAGCGGAAGATATCTTAAAATTTGTGAATGACGAGATCCTCGGTGTGATGCTGATGATCCTGATCCTCGGGATCGGCATTTATCTGACGGTCAGGACGCGGTTCGTACAGGTGCGATACCTCGGCAAAGCGCTGAAATACATGGTCAAAAACGAGGACGACGGCGTGGGCGAGGTCACCTCGTTCGGCGCATTATGCACGGCTCTGTCCGCGACCATCGGCACGGGCAATATCGTCGGCGTAGCGACGGCGATTTGCGCGGGCGGTCCGGGTGCGCTGCTGTGGATGCTGATCGCGGCGTTCTTCGGAATGGCGACCAAGTATACCGAGGGCGTTTTGGCGATATGTTTTCGCCGCGAGACCCGACCCGGGCATTTTTTGGGCGGACCGTTCTACTATATCGAGCTGGGGCTCGGCAAAAAATGGAAGTGGCTTGCGAAAGCCTTTGCGTTCTTCGGGGCGCTGGCGGGCATCATGGGGATCGGCACGATCGCCCAGATCAACGGGATCACGTCGGCGGCGACCTCGCTCTTTGACCCCGAGGAAGCGGCGGTCGCATTCACGATCGGCGGCGTCAGCTACACATGGGCGACGGTGATCGCGGGAGCGGTCGTCACGGCGGTCGCGGCGCTGGTGATCATCGGCGGGATACGCCGAATCGCGAAGGTCAGCGAGGTGGTCGTGCCGTTCATGGCGGCGACCTATGTGCTGTTTGCGCTGATTATCCTGATCGTTAATTATCAGGCGATCCCCGCGGCGGTCAAATCGATCGTCGTCGGAGCGTTCGATCCATCGGCGGTCGGCGGCGCGATCACGGGTCTGGTACTGAAAACCGTGATCCAAAAAGGCGTCGGCAGAGGCATTTTTTCAAACGAGGCGGGCTTGGGCTCTGCGCCGATCGCGGCGGCTTGTGCCAAGACGAAAAGTCCCGCAAGACAGGGCTTGGTCACGATGACCGGTACCTTTATCGATACGATCGTCATCTGCACGATGACGGGTCTTTCGATCGTCATCACCGGCGCGTGGGATCCGCGCATAACGGGCGAGCAGCTGCAGGGTGTGGACGTCACCACCTATGCGTGGCAGCACGGTCTGCCGTTTGACAAGAGCTTCTCGGCATTTATGCTGATGCTGTGCCTGATCTTCTTTGCGTTTACGACCATCCTCGGCTGGAACTACTACGGCGAACGGTGTCTTGAGTACCTCTCGGGCGGCAAAAAGGGTATGGTGATGGCGTATCGCGTGCTGTACATCCTCGCGGTGCTGATCGGCCCGTATCTGACGGTCGCGGCGGTGTGGAATATCGCGGACGTTTTCAACAGCCTGATGGCGTTCCCGAACCTTGCGGCGCTGTTCATGCTCGCAGGGATCGCGGCGAAGGAAACGCAGCATTTCAGCAAAGACGTCAGGAAATTGAAAAACAGTAAAAGAAAACAGCAATAACTACGGTAACATAACATAAAAAGCGTTTCTGACCGGAATCAGAAACGCTTTTCGTTTAGTTGTGATCAATATTCCTCTGTGCCGGTGGAGCCGTCGGAATAGGTGATGATGTAGTAGCCGTGACCGGAACCGTCGCAGTCGGGCATCGCAACTCTGTCGACCTCGTATACGCCGCCGTCGTCATTGCCGCCGTCATCGTAGTTGCCGTCGTCGTAGCCGCCGTCATCATTACCGTAGTCTTCGCCGCCGTTATCGTTGCTGTCGCCGCCGTCATCGACCTGAGGAGCTTCGGTTACCGCTTCGGTAGGAGCTTCGGTCTTGGGAGCCTCGGTGGGAGCTGCAGTCGGCGCCTGTGTGGGAGCCTCGGTCTTGGGTGCTTCGGTGGGGGTTTCGATCGCCGCGGCGCGGGTGACGGTGATCTCCTTAGTATCCTTGGTGATCTTTTCGTCAGCCTTCGGCTCGCAGGTATCTTTATCGCCGAGGGTGATCTTTGCCGCATCGAGTGCGTCGGAAACGGTCTTGCCGACCTCTACCTCGACCTCGGTCTTTTTGCCGCTGTCATTGATGATGACTTTGACCTTATCGGAGCCGCCGCAGGCAACTAAACCGCTTACTGTAAAGCAAAGGACAAGTACCGCGCAGATGACACGCATGATATTTCTTGACTTCATATACATCTCTCCTTTAATGATAGACAAAATGCCTTAACACACAGTATTATACATAATTCTGCATGAATTGACAAGATAAAATTGTGAATTGCTTAAAAATTCAGAATTTGGTAAAAAATCGGAAAGCTATTGCTATTTTGAGGGATTTACGGTATGATATTCACGTAAATATCAACTCATAAAGGGATCGATACTATGAAACGCAAATTGCTGTGGATGGTCAGAGCGCTGTGTCTGATCCTGGCGGTTGCAGTCTGTGTCGGGATGCTGCAGGAGCATTTTTTCTGTCATGCCGACCATAACCGCGTGCGCGTCAAGGGGTTCTTTCTGGAGGACAGCGGATCGCTCGACGTCGTATATCTCGGGGCAAGCGAGGTCTACTCCGACATCGCGCCGGGCTATGCGTATGAGCGCGACGGCGTCACCGGTTATCTCTTTGCGACACAGGCGAATACCATCCTCAATTATAAAAGTCAGCTGAAAAATATCCTCAGCCGCCAAAAAGACGCGCTGGTCGTGATCGAGCTCAACGGCGCGTTGTATGACGATGAGGAGCTGACAAAGGAAGCGAACCTGCGCAACTATTCCGACCATGTGCCGCTGGATTTCAACAAGATCGAGTATGTTGCCGGGAACGTGAAGGAAAATCATCTGGAATACCTGTTCCCGTTCATCAAATATCACGGCGAGTGGAGCGATACGGAACACGCCGAGGGAACGGAAGCGATGTACCGCAAGACCGTCGCAGAGAATCAAAGCCGCGGCTACAGCTATCTCAAGGGCGTGCTGAACTGGCCGTTCACGTTCAAAAATCCCACCCCGTCGCTGAACGACACGCTTCCCGCGGCGGCGGATCAGAAACAGCCGCTGACCGAAACGGCGGAGAAAAGCCTGAGAGAGCTTTTGGAATACTGCAAAAGCGAGGGGCTCGGCAACGTTGTCTTTGCGCGGTTCCCGCATATCGTGACCGAGCGCACCTATGATCGCTTTGAGCGCAACAATACCGTCGCCGATATCGTCGCGGAATACGGCTATGATTACCTCAACTTTGAGCGCGATTTTGCGATGACGGGGCTGGATGAAAATACCGACTTCTATAATCTTGACCATCTGAATATCTACGGGCAGAAAAAATTCACCGCGTTTCTGACCGATTACCTCAAAGAGCATTACGGGCTGACCTCCCACGCGCTGAGCGTTGAAGAGCGGGAGGAATGGGAGATCTGTGCCGATTACTATGAGGCGTACGCCGAGTATAATGAGGAATTGATGAAGACGGGAGAGTTTGCGGAATTATCCGAGGACTGTGAGCTGATCGAAAAGCTGAAAGATTATTTACCGGAAAAAGCATGATACAACAACGGGGCTGCCGCAATTGCGACAGCCCCTTCTTACTGCTTATTTCAAGTTCGCACAGATTTTGACGTGCATCCAGGAATATCCCGCGCCGATCGCGCCCTTGTAATCCTGGTCGGTATGGGTGTTGTAGGTGATTCCGTAGTAGTTATAGGTGAAGTGGTGCATGCTCCACTCGGGATCGTAGATCAGACCGTCGATCTCCGCCCAGCCGTGACCGCCGCTATGACAGCCGTAAACATTGTCATAGCCAATCGCTTTGGCGAGAAAGGCAAACTCTGCGGCGTAGCTCAGGCAGTTGCCCACGCCGTTGACCAGCAGATCGTCGGCGTAGATGATCGGCCAGTCCATACCCGTATAGTCGGGGATGCGGGGGTTCTTCTCAACGTATGCGCCCTTGATATAATCCCAGAGGATCTTCAGACGCTGTTCCTTTGGCAGGCTGCGTTTAGCGACGCGGTTTGCAAGCTTTAAGGCGCGGTAGAGGGTGCGCTCCTCAGCGGTATCAACCTTGTATGCCTTGCCGTCGAGAACATTGTAGGCGACGCCGTTCACCGTGACCGGAGCGCGCAGCTTGTAGTCGATCTTGCCGTTGATGAAATACCAAGTGTTCTTGCCCTTGGTGGCAACACCGGTGTAGGTCAGGTTGACCACGCCGTTCTTATCGGCGTAGCGGTAGCCTTCTTCATAGGTGCCGACGATGCCGTTCTTCTGTAAGACGCCCTTGGAGTTGTAATAGTAGGTCTTACCGTTGATCTTAACATAGCCTTTCATCCTGACTACGCCGTTTTCAAAGATGTAGGTGCTGCCGTTTACGGTGATACTGCCGTTGGCGAGCTTGCCGTTGCAGTAGTATTTGCCGTCATTCGTAAAATAGCTGATCAGATAACCGCGCGTGTTGATA
>CACYPH010000044.1 GCA_902776185.1 uncultured Ruminococcus sp. | reverse complement strand
TCGTAATCCGTAGAGCGAAGCGAAGTGATACCCCGCCCGCGCTGTGCGCGGGTAAAGTGTCCGGTGGACACTTTAGTGCTTGCACCGGGGATGTTCATTCATCGACTGACCAAATACCACTGATTACAATAAAAAGAGGTACTGATATGGATAAAAAAAGGGTTTCCGTGTTTGTCGCGGGTCAACGGTTCACCATCTTAACCGACGAGGATGAAAAATATGTCATCGATATCGCCGCGAAGATCGACGCGCGCATCTCGTCGCTGACGATCAGTCAGAATATGACGCGTGAGCGCGCCGCGGTGCTGACAGCGCTGGATTTTGCGGACGATAATGAGCAGGATAAGCGCGCGATCGCCGAGATCAAGGAGCAGATCAAGGATTATATCACCGAGATATCGAAGCTCAGCGAGGAAAATACGGCGCTGAACGCGGAGAACAATCAGCTCAAGCGAGAGATCGCCGCTTTGAAGGAGACGCAGAATCTCAACGCCGCCGCGCTGCAGGATGCTCAGAATACCAAGGCGGGCGACGAAAAAGAGAAGGAAGCGCTGAAAGCGCAGATCCGCGCCTTGAAGGAACAGATGGAGCTGGTGCATGTAGAGAGTACGCCTGCGCCGGTCGAGGAGGCGCCTGCTCCTGAAAAGGAGGAGGTCACCGCGGAGGATGATTTGTTTTTCGGCACACCGGCTGAGCCTGAGATCAAGCCCGCGAAGGAGAAGAAGAATCGTCACGATCATTCGCACGTGAACCCCTACAGACAGCAGTTCATGCAGAAGAAGAATGAACAGAAGGGCTATACACAGCAAAGACAGTATTCGCTCTTTGATAAGGATGAATAAGATAGAAATTTTATCGCCAGCCGGAGGGTCGGACAGTGTGATCGCCGCCGTCCGATGCGGCGCAGACGCGGTATATATCGGCGCGAAAACCTTTTCCGCCCGCGCGGGCGCGCATAATTTCGACGAGGATGAAATGCGCGAATGCGTGCGTTATTGTCACGAGCGCGGGGTCAAGGTGCATCTCGCGCTGAACACCCTGATCTTTGACGACGAAATGCATACGGCGCTTGAGCTGGCAAAATCCGCCGCGCGGGCAGATATCGACGCGCTGATCATCCAGGATATCGGGCTGGTCAGCCTGATCAAAAAAGCGATCCCCGATCTGCCGCTGCACGCATCGACCCAGATGACGGTGCACACGCCCCGCGGCGCAAAGGCGCTGTATGAGATGGGCTTTGAGCGGGTAGTCGTATCAAGGGAACTCTCATTAGAGGAGATCAAAAAGATTCGAGAATTCTGCCCCGAGGTGGAGCTGGAAGCATTTGTCCACGGCGCGCTGTGTATGTGTGTGTCGGGACAATGTTATTTTTCGGCGATGCTCGGCGGTCGTTCCGCTAACCGCGGGATGTGCGCCCAGCCGTGCCGACTGCCGATGCAATTCGGTGGGAACGATCACGCGCTGAGCCTCAAGGATAACGGCAGCCTGCAGTATCTCAGAGAGCTGCAGGAGATCGGCGTCGCGAGCGCGAAGATCGAGGGGCGCATGAAGCGTCCCGAATATGTCGCCGCCGCGACCGCCGCCGCGAAAGAAGCGCGGGATTTAGGAATCATCCGTCCCGATACACAGGAAAAACTGCGGTCGGTGTTCTCGCGAACCGGATTTACCGACGGTTACCTCAGCGGGAAGATCGGCGAGGATATGTTCGGCTATCGCCGCAGGGACGACGTCGTGACCGCGGACAACAAGCTGTTGAAGGAACTGCGCGCGTCATATAAGGACGAGACGCAGAGAGTGGCGGTCCGCTTTCACCTGACTGTGAAAACGGGGGAGAGGATGACGCTTTCTGCCGACGACGGCGAGCGAGTTGTTACGGTCGAGAGCGCGGATATTGCAGAAAAGGCGGTGAATGTGCCGCTATCCGCCGAGCGTGCGGAGCAAAGTCTGCGAAAAACCGGCAACACGCCGTATTTCGTCGAAGAAATCACGACAGATCTGGACGGCGAAGCCGCGGTTTCCGCCGCCGCGCTGAATGCGCTCAGGCGCGATGCGCTGGATGCGCTGAGCAAAAAGCGCGCGGTCAGCCATCATTATACCATCAACGAAATTGACATAGAGGACATGCTTGGGGAATCTGCGGAAAATTCGGCAATCGACTGGGTGTGTTCGCAGAACTTGGCGATCCCTGAGGAATGTAAAGCATCGCGGTGCTTTGTCGCATTAGACGGGCTTGCTGACGCGGAGAAGATCAAAACGATGCTCGACGGCGGGTATCTGCTCGGCATAGAAGTCCCGCGCGTAATGTTTGGGAATGAACAGCAGGTTTTTGATAAGCTGAAAGAACTGCGTCAGATCGGCGTGACCGATCTGCTCGCGCACAATATCGCCGCTGCATATATGGGCAGGGAGCTGGGATTCACCGTCCACGCGGGGTTCGGGATGAACCTCGCGAACAGCTGGAGCTTGAATTGGGCGAAGGAATACGGCATCGTCGATGCAGAGGTTTCGGTCGAATTATCCGAAAAACAGATCGAGCGGCTGAGAAAATGTATCCCTGTCGGGATGATCCGCTATGGATATCTGCCGCTGATGATCAGCCGCAACGCGCCCGCAGGCGCGCCTGCGGGCAAAAATGAATCCTGCAAAACCGATCAATTTTTGCAGGACAGAAAGAACGAAAAATTTCGCGTCGAAACCAAAGAAACCTACACGGAGATCTTCAATTGCGTGCCTATATTCATGCCGCAGGAGAAAAATAACGAAAACCGATCGGTTTTTAACATTATCCGCTTTTCTGTGGAAAACTCTGTGGATAACAAGGAAAAAATCCTTGAAAAATTAAGGGAAAATCATGGTTTCGAGCGTTTTACCCATGGTTTGTATACCAGAGGTGTTAAAAATTTCACAATCTTTTAAGGAATTATTTTAAGGAAAAATGCTTTTTTCCGTTAAGAAATTAAGCAAAAAGCAACCAAAAAATGGTTATGTTCCTGCGGAATTATCGAAAAAATGATTTGCAGGAAATAATTCAATTTTGCAGGAGGCAGAATGAGCGTCTTAAAAATCAAAAAACTCAGAAAAAATGCGAAAATCCCCTATCGGGCGACACCCGGATCGGCGGGGATGGATCTGTACGCGTGCCTTGACGAGGTGGTGACCATCGAGCCGGGTGAGAGAGCGATGATCCCCACCGGGATCGCGATCGCGCTGGAAAGCCCCGCTTACTGCGCTTTTTTGTATGCGCGGTCGGGACTGGCGGTCAAATACGGGATCGCGCCCGCGAACTGTGTCGGCGTGGTGGACAGCGATTATCGTGGCGAGGTCTGCGTCGGGCTTATCAACCAGACGGACGCGCCCTATACCGTTGCGCCCGGTGAGCGCATCGCCCAGATGGTGATCGCGCCGGTAGAGCTGCCCGTGATCGAAGTGGTCGATGATCTGGATGAAACCGATCGCGGCGCAGGCGGGTTCGGCTCAACCGGGAAAAACTAGGGGGTGCACGATGCGAAACAGACTGCTGATCTTATTTTGTGTCGTGGCGCTTGTATTAAGCTGTTTGTACCTGACAGGCTGCTATCACGAAGAAACAGTCGACGGACTGACCTATGTAGACGCAAAGGAGTATTTCAAAAAGGTCGGATGGTCAAATCAATATGAGGATTATCTCGGCGACGCCGACGGCTATGCGTGCCGTATCGAAACAGACGCGCCTGCCGATGTGAAGGTCCCCGATGACTACAACGGAAAACCGGTCGTTTTTGTGACAATGGATACGCAAAACGAAAACACAGCGCTCAGATCGATCACCGTCGGAAAAAACGTGCTGGCAATTTGCAACATCATTTCGCTCGGATCAAGTCCGAATCTGGAGCAGATCACAATGACAGGCTCGATAAGAAAAATCACACCTTATCCTTGGCAATACAGTGATTTTGTCCTCCGGATCGAGGGCGAGATCAAGGATACGGCAGCCTTTTTCGAAAAAGCTTTTGAAGAACCCCTGTATCGCATGAACAATCTGAGGATCGTCGTTGACCGTCAGGAATACGCCGAGAGCATCAAAAACAATATGATGCAAAGAATGGAACAGGATCATTGGCGGTACCAGTATTATCAAAGCCTGGAAGAGGATGAAAAAGACCAAAAGTACACCTTGTTTGAACTGCCCGAAGTAGGAACACCGGAGACATTCGCTTATTCCGATAAGGTCGACAAAGATGCGCTGTGTGCCGCAGCCCGGCAGTGCTTCGGCAAAGAGCTGGACGAGTCAAAAAAGATTTCGGAAAAAGAGGCGGCATCCTATCGGGATCAAATGGACGGACCGCTTGTCATGTCAAAAGAGATCTCGGAAAAGCAATTTGAATATATCAGCGAAGCTGATCCGGAATATGTCAGCATCGCATACATGAGTCTGTTCATGGACGACTATATCAAGACTGACCGTGAACCGGCTGTCTACTGTGTCGTGGAAAGGGCGTTGGGACCCAGCAATTCTTATGGGTTCAGCAAAACCTATTCGGGATCGCCTGCCGACTATGTCGAAACGTATTATCATACACAGTATCGGATCAGTCTGCGGAAGATCGAAGATAACGAGCTGATCTGCTGGTTTGAAACCACGACAGGCAGTGCGCCGGATAAGACAAAAATGGGCAGCAGAGATATCGGCGTGCTGATCGGGGACAAATATCATCTGTGCGAGACAGACGGCTATTATCTGAATCCGGTCAAAGTCGTGAGTGATCGGCTGAAAGGTCAATAGAATTCAAATAAGTCGGGCGAAATTCACACCGAGTTAACATATCCTCAAGGATTTTACTTACAATAGTATTTGTATATTTTACGTTTCAAAAACAGAAAGGGGAAAGCGATGTTTTCAAAAGATATCGGTATCGATCTGGGAACCGCTAACACACTGGTATACATGAAAGGCAAGGGCGTCGTCATGCGCGAGCCCTCAGTCGTTGCGGTCGACGTCAAACGCGATATGGTGCTCGCTGTCGGCAGAGAGGCGAAAGAGATGATCGGCAGAACGCCCGGCTCCATCGTCGCGATCCGCCCGCTGAAAGACGGCGTCATCGCCGACTTTGAGATCACCGCGACGATGCTGAAATACTTTATCAAAAGCGTCGTCAAAAGCAGCTTTTTCAGCCGTCCGCGCATCATCATCTGTATTCCGTCCGGCGTGACCGAGGTCGAGCGCAACGCCGTCGAGGACGCGGCGCGTCAGGCGGGCGGCAAGGACGTTGAGCTGATCGAGGAGCCGATGGCTGCTGCGATCGGCGCGGGACTGCCGGTCGACTCACCTTTGGGCAGTATGGTCGTCGATATCGGCGGCGGTACCAGCGAGGTCGGCATCGTATCCCTCGGCGATATCGTTGCGTCGTGCTCGGTCAGAGTTGCGGGCGATAAATTTGACGAGGCGATCATCACGTATATCAAAAAGAAATACAACCTGCTTATCGGCGAAAGAACCGCCGAGGACATCAAGATCGATATCGGTTCGGCATATCCCTATGATAACGAGGGTTCGGTCATGGTCAAGGGCAGAAACCTTGTCGACGGCCTGCCGAAGAATATCCGCATCACGGCGGCAGAGGTGCGCGAGGCGCTGAAGGATCCGCTGATGACCATTATCGACGCGATCCTCGATACACTGGAGAAATCTCCGCCCGAGCTTTCTGCCGATATCATCGACAACGGCATCATGCTCACCGGCGGCGGCGCGCTGCTCAGAGGTATGGATAAGCTGGTGGAAGAGCAGACCGGTATGCCGGTCAAGATCGCGGAAAGACCGCTTGACTGTGTCGTCGACGGCGCGGGTATGCGGCTCGATCCGAATTTCAAGACGACAAAGAGGAAGAAAGATTAGTTGGTAGTCGGTAGTTGGTAGTTAGTGGTTTTAGTTGATTGTTAACGGCAAAAAAGGGAGGAGCAAGCCCCTCCCCTACAAAACAGGGAATCGGAAATGAAAGAGCTATGGGAATCGGGTAAAATCAGAATATTTCTGTCGGTACTGCTGGTGCTGGTGATGCTCAGCCTGTTCACCCGCAACGTGGAGAATAACATCGTCTCCACCTCGGTGAACACGCTGACCTATGGTCTTTCCAAGGTTTCCGCCGCCGCCAAAGAACGAAATACCGACGGCATGAGCTATGACGAGTTGAAGGACGAGTACGACGCGCTGAGCGAGGCGAACCGCGAGCTGCGCGCGCGGCTGGTCGACTACTACGACGTGAAAGAGGAAAATGCCCGGCTCTGGAAATTTTATGAGCTGAAAAAGGAACACAAGGATTATCAATTCGTCCCCGCGACGGTTCTCAGGCGCGACAGCAACGACGAGTTCTACTCCTTTACCATCGATAAAGGGACGGCGTCGGATATCAGCACCGGCGATCCCGTGATGGGGGAGAACGGCATCATCGGCTATATCTCGGAGGCGGACGCGAATACCGCAAAGGTCGTGACAATCCTCTCGCCGCAGGCGAGCATCGGCGCAACGGACAAGGCGAGCAAGGATACCGGCATCATCACCGGTTCGTCGAAATACGCGGACGATAATCTCACCATGTTTGCAAAGCTCAAATCCGAACATAAAGTAAAGACAGGCGATATCATCACCACTACCGGCATCAGCGGGATCTATCCCAAAAACCTGATCATCGGCGAGGTCACGGATATCGGCTATGATACCTATGATACCTCCTACTACGCGGTGGTCAAGCCGTATGAGGATATCCGCAAGATCACGGATATCGCGGTCATCACCAGCTTTGACGGCGAGGGCGAAATACTGAAACGAAACTCCGATTAACTATATTTATCAAAGTTTCGTTTTTTAAGGAGTACCAAAGAATGAACGAGAAAATGACCTCCTTCTTCCGATACCTCGCCTATGCGATGGAGATCGTCCTCCTGTATGTACTGGGGACAACGCCCGATCTGCTGCCGCAGTTATTCGGAGCAAAGCCTACGCTGCTGTTGTGCGTCGCGCTGACAGCGGCGATTTTTGAACGCGAGATCCCCGCGATGGTCATCGGCTTGGTCTGCGGCGTGCTGATCGATCTCGGTTATTCGAACAGCATCGGGCTGTTTACGATCACGCTGACCGTGGTCTGCTTTATCGTCGGCTATGCCGCCAACAATCTGATCAGGGCGACGTTCCTGAACTTCCTGCTGTACGCGTTCGTCGCGGTGGGCGGGATCTTTATGCTGTATTTTCTCATACGCGTCGTATGGGCGGGCGTCGACAATTATTGGGATTATTTTATGAATCATCTGTTGTCGAGGATGGTACAGACCTTTGTGCTGTCGATCCCGATCTATTTTGTAAACAAGTTCATTTATCATACCTTGGGAAATGACGAATAAGAACGAAGTAATAAGAGCGATGAACTAAGAGTGAAGGTTACTCGCTTTGCTCGAACAATTTTGCAATTCCTCAGTCCGCGTTGCGGACAGCTCCTTTTACCAAAAGGAGCCGAGAGAAAGGAGGTTAGCATGGACAGCTCGAAAAAGAATCGAAAAAAGAAGATCAAGATGCAGAATCAGCTGGTCGACAGTCTGGTCAGCAAGGCAAAAAGCAAATCGAAGCAGGCAAGGGTAGAAAAAGATTCCGCCTTTGACAAGATCAGCGCGATCAACAGCCGCAGTACGATCAACAGCATCAACAACAGCTCGAAGAAAAAGGCGGAAAAGCGCGATCGGATCGCGCCGCGTGCGCTGCTGTGTCTGGCGCTGGTCATCGTGATCTTTGTGCTGTTTGCCGTCAGGCTCTTTGACTGGCAGATCGTTCACGGCGAGGAATATAAAAAGCTGTCCGTCGCCTCGACCTCCTACACCGTGTCTTCGCAGGCGACCCGCGGCGAGATCCTCGACGTCAAAGGCAACGGGCTTGCGGTGAATAAAACCACCTATCAGGTTGTCATCAACCGCATCTATCTTAATGATGACAAGATGAACGACGTCATCGTCGAGCTGATCGGCATTATGGAGAAATGCGGCGCGAAATACATCGACGAGCTGCCGATCTCGTATGACGGCGGGTATGTCTTTGACGAGGGCAGCGCCGGCGACGTCGAATACATCGAATCGGAAAGCATGCTCAACCGGCAGAACCTGTCGGCAGAGGAGATCATCAAAGGGCTTGCCGAGCGGTATAAAGCAGACAACATCACCGATCCCGAACAGCTCAGAGCGGTCGTATCGGTGCGGTATAATATGGAGAAGCGCGGGTTTTCCTACGAGCAGGTCTACGTTTTTGCGGACGAGGTCAGCAGCGACGTGGTCGCGATCGTATCGGAAAGCACCCAGACGATCCCTGCGGTGGAGATCCAGACCGTCAACGAGCGAGAGATCAAAAACGGCACACTTATCCCGCATATCCTCGGCGTGGTCGGGTCGCTCAGCGAGGAAGAGTACGAAAAATATAAGGACAGCGGCTATCAGCTGAACGATACGATCGGAAAGTTCGGTATCGAGGAAGCGATGGAGAGCTACCTGCGCGGCGAAGCGGGCGAGAAAACCATCACCAAGGATGCGGACGGGAATATCGTCAGTGAGAAGGAGACCGTCAAGGCAAAGCCCGGCGATACCGTTTATCTGACGATCGACCCGAATGTGCAGGCGGTCACCAACTACTCGCTGGCGCAGAATGTTGAAGGCGCGCGCAAGGCGGGCGAGGCGGCGGTCAGGGACGCAAAGGCAACGAAGGCAAAACAGCAGTCGCTGCTCGGCGAGGATTGTATCGCGGGAGCGGCGGTCATGCTGGATCTGCGCGATTTTTCCGTGATCGCGGCGTCCTCCTATCCGAGCTATGACGTTTCTAAATTTTACGACGCGGATTACTCAAAATACCTCTTTACCGACGAGAGCATCCCGATGTTCAACCGCGCATTTAACGGCGCGTTCGCTCCGGGCTCGTCCTTCAAGCCCTGTACGGCGCTGGCGGCGCTGCAGGAGGGCGTGATCACCGAGAACACCTCGATCGACTGCACCGGTGTATACGATTATTATAAGGACGATGTGGTCAACTGTATGCACGTTCACGGCGTGGTCGACATGATCGAAGCGATGGCGGGATCGTGCAACTACTACTTCGCCGAGGTCGGCAGACGCGTCGGGATCACGACGATGTACCTCTATGCCGAAAAGCTGGGACTCGGCGTGAAAACCGGTCTGGAGGTCAGCGAGGACGCAGGATTCCTTGCGGGCAGAGATTCGACCGAGTGGTACGAGGGCAATACCGTTCAGGCGGCGATCGGTCAGAGCGACAATACCTTTACGCCGGTTCAGCTTGCGACCTATGTCGCGACGATCGCGAACAACGGCGTGCGCTACAAGACCCATCTGGTCAGAAAGATCGTCAACTATGAACGCGACGAGACCGTTTTGTACAACGATCCCAAAAAGCCGACGGTCGTGGCAAAAACCGGTATCTCGCAGGCGAACATCAACAAGGTGAAAAAATCCATGCGCGAGGTGCTGAGGTCCGGTACCGCGGAGGATACCGCGGGCAAATATCCGATGGAATACGCCGGCAAAACCGGTACTGCGGAGAACGCGGGATCGGACCATGTCGCATTCATCTGCTTTGCGCCCTATGACAAGCCGCAGATCGCGATCGCGGTCGTGCTGGAGCACGGCGCAAAAAGCCGGTTCGCCCAGTATACCGCGATGGATATGATGGACGCGTACTTCAACGGCAAGACAGCGGCGCAGGTCAAAAAGAGCAGATGGGGACAGTAATAGCAGTGAAGAGTTAAGAACTAAGAGTGAAGAGTGATGGTTACTCACGCGACAATCAGTCGCGCTCGGACAATTTAACAATTCCTCCGACTCCTCCGGAGTCACCTCCCTTTACCAAAGGGAGGCTATGAAAAACGGCTTTAACAAGCCGTTTTTATCTATTATTACTAATTTTTTCGGGAATAATTCTACGCGGAGGACAAAAGCTGTAACTTGCCCTTTTCATCATTTTGTGGTAAAATACCGTTAAGAATACGAACAAAAACTGTGCAACTTTGCGACAGTTCGGGAACAATATATGTGTGAAGTTATTGTAGTTGCCTCGGGCAAGGGCGGTACCGGCAAGACAACGGTCTGTGCCGGGTTGGCGGTTGCTCTGGCGAAAAACAATCAAAAAGTGCTGATCATGGACTGCGACAGCGGAATGCGCGGCGTCGATATGGTGCTGGGCGTTTCGGACAAGCTGGTCTATGATATTTCGGATATCGTCAGCGGCGGATGTGACTATGACGACGCGGTGTATCGGGTGGTAAACGACCTGCAGCTGTACTGTGTTGCCGCGCCGCTGTATGCCGACGACGAGGTCAGCCCCTCGCTGATCAGGGAATTCGTTGAAAAAGCCCGCAAGGACTATGACTATATCCTCATTGATTCGCCCGCCGGTACGGGTTCGGGATTTGTTTCCGCGGCTGCGGCGGCGGACAGGGCGCTGGTCGTCATCAACACCGAGCCGATCAGCATCCGCGGATGCAAGAATATCAAGGCGCGGCTCGACGAGATGAAGATCGACGATCAACGGCTGGTTATCAACCGCTTTGACAAGGACCGCTTTTATCAGATGGGGTTATATGAGGACCTCGATGCGGTCATCGACGAGGCGGGTATCCGGCTGATCGGGCTGATCCCCGAGGATATCCGCGTGATCGCGCTCTCGCAGAGAGGCGCGCTCACCTCTAACTGGTCTAAGACCGGAATCATCTTTGATACCATCGCGCACCGTCTGGATGGGACAGATGTGCCGATTATTGTAAAATAGGGACTGCCTAGGCAAAGTTTTAAAGGAGGTTCATATGAATATTGCGATTATTGCTCATGACGCTAAGAAAGAATTGATGGTTCAGTTTTGTATTGCATACTGCGGCATTTTGAGCCGCAACAAGCTCTGTGCGACCGGCACCACCGGCAAGATGGTCTCGGAGGCGACGGGCTTGCAGATCCAATCGTTCCTCGGCGGATCTCATGGCGGCGACCAGCAGATCGCCGCGCGCATCGCCTGCAACGAGATCGATATGCTGATCTTCTTCCGCGATCCCCTTGCGCCCAAGCCCCATGAGCCGAACGATATGAACCTGCTCAGGCTCTGTGATATGCACAACATCCCCGTCGCGACCAATATCGCAACCGCCGAGGTGCTGATCCACGGACTTGAGCGCGGCGACCTCGACTGGAGAAACATCATCAAATAATCATGACAAAAATGACCCCGCAGCGGTGAAAATCGCTGCGGGGTTTTTGGTATGACGGGCATATCAATGCTCTGTGGTGAAAGTCCACCGAGGCGTAGTTACCGACGAACTCAAAAGCGACTCCCAAGGTTTGTATCGTGAG
>CACYPH010000043.1 GCA_902776185.1 uncultured Ruminococcus sp. | reverse complement strand
AAGCAATCTGCTGTCAGGCGGCGCAGCGCCAAAGGACGTACAGGAGCTGCTCGGACATTCCGACGTCAGTACCACAATGAACATTTACGCTCACGCTTCGAGAGAAGCAAAGCGCACCTCAGCCCGACTGCTCGACAAGGTGGTCGGCGAATAAAAAACTTTCCCTTGTTTGACCTCATAAGGACAAAAACAAGGGAAAGCGAGCATAATTTGAGTTTGAACTGCGGTATTTAGCTGATAAATACTGAGGTTTAAGAGGGAAAATCGGATAAATTCCGATTTATATTACTACGATTATACCATATATCCTGTTGATTGTCTATCGAATCACGATCTCTCTTTTGTCAATGCAACTTTCGATTGACAAGACGTCCATCATCCATTATAATAATGATACTGCCACCGGGTAGAGATGTTTTGCATCTGCGCCGTATCTTTAGGTCTTAGTAGATACGGTACAGGTGCTTTTTGTTTTGAGGGGATCTTATGAAGTTTTTAATAGAATCGATCGTCGGATTAAATTGGTATGAAAAGCTGTTGTGGATCTTGTCCGTATGCGGGATCACGGTCTGCTTTTTCGTCATGGGCAATACGGACTATTTGACGCTGATCGCCTCGCTGATCGGCGTCAGCGGACTGATTTTTGTCGCAAAAGGAAATGTGATCGGTCAGGTGATGACCGTCATATTCGGGCTGCTGTATGCGATCGTGAGCATTCAGTATCGCTACTGGAGCGAGGTGATCACCTATCTCGGCATGACCGCGCCGATCGCCTTGGCGGCAGTCGTGAGCTGGATCAGACATCCGTATACGAAAGGCGAGGTCAGGGTCAGAGCGATGAAGCCCCGCGACTGGATTATTCTGAGCCTACTTACAATAGTGGTCACGATCGGTTTTTATTTCATTCTCGTTGCATTGCATACGCCCAATATCCTTTTCTCGACGATCTCGATTGCCACCAGTTTTCTGGCGGCGTCGCTGGTTTTGCTGCGGTCTGAATACTATGGTATCTTCTACGCGCTGAACGATATCGTGCTGATCGTGCTGTGGGTGCTTGCCGCGATCGATAATCTGAATTATCTGCCGATGGTGCTGTGCTTTTTCATCTTCCTGATCAATGATCTCTACGGTTTTTATAATTGGCAGCGACTGAAAATGCAACAGAAGAGATCATATTTGTAACAAGAAAAGCTTGACGGTTTTTCATCTTTTTGTTTTGTCATATATCCCTCCTCAATATACATTAAAAATCCACCGGCTTAGCCGGTGGATTTTCTTATGCGCCTTAAAGGCTATTTTACTAGCCGCGTCTTAAGACGCATTTGCGGTCTGACACTTGCGACTATTTCTTGTTACCCGTGAACGGGTCGTCCCATCCCCTGATCGTCATTTGATCGTTGATTTGATCTTCCTTTAGTTGGTTTTGGATATACTCTGCTATCCTTTTTGCATTCTTCCCTACCGTATCTACGTAGTATCCTCTACACCAAAATGATCGATTGCCATATTTATACTTTAGATTTCCGTGCCTTTGATGTATTATTATACTACTCTTTCCTTTCAGAAATCCCATAAAACCTGATACGCTCATTTTAGGTGGTATCTCCACAAACATGTGGATGTGATCCGGGCATACTTCTGCTTCTATGATATGTACTCCTTTCCACTCACACAACTCCCTTAATATCTTTCCTACTTCTACCCTATACTGTCCGTAGAATACTTTTCTTCTGTACTTCGGCGCAAATACTATATGATATTTGCAATTCCAACTTGTGTGTGCTAAACTATTATTGTCATGCATTTCGTGACCTCCTTCTGTTATTTTTCGTGCAGTTGCCAGACCGCACTTCCATTATATCAGAAGGAGTATTCTTTGTGTACCGCTAAAGCTCTTTTGAACCCCCGATATAATCGGGGGTTTTCGGTTAACAAAAAAACACAGTCAGCCTTTCAGCTGCTGTGTTTTTTCGGAAATATAGGTGCAAAAAATGAAATCAGCTAAGTTCTTTAAGCGTTAGCGAGCTTTTCGCCGAGCGCTTTACACGCCGCTAAGGCTTCGTCGTCGGGTGCGTCGTTGCAGATGACCGGCTCTGCGACTAAATCGGCGCCGTCGGCTTCGCACTGCTCCTGCCAATTGCGCATCCATTCGCCGTCGCCCCAGCCGTAGGAGCCGAACAGGGCAAGCTTCTTGCCGCTGAGCTTCGGTTCACACGCGGTGAATAGCGGTTCGAATTCATCTTCTTCGAGCTGTTCTGCGCCCATTGAAGGGCATCCGAACGCGATCGCGTCAAATTCGTCGACCTTTGCGGCGTCAAAATCTGCACACGCGAAAAGCTCAGCGCCCGCACTCTCTGCGACTGCCTGTGCCATCGCCTCTGTGTTGCCTGTGCCGCTCCAATAAACGACTGCTGTTTTACTCATATACAATCTTCCTTTCTGATTTGGATATTATCGGGCAACGGTCAGCTTTGAAAGCGGCTTGCCGTTCGCCCATTGTTGATGATAGATTCTGGTACATTTCTTGTACCGATCAAAGGTTCTCTGCGCCTTTTGTGCGTCGCCGTAGACCTTCCAGCAGCCGACGCACTTTGCGTCGCTCGCCTTATTCTCGATGAAACCCCTGACGTCCTCGCATGGATAACCGAGGAACAGCCCGATCTCGTGCGGGAATTCGTCCGATTCACACAGACGTTCGATCAGCTTTGTCACACACTTCTCACAACTGTCGGTACAATAGCCGCAGGACGAAAGCAGACTGCATACATCGTCGTCCTGAAAATCACGGCTGAGTTGCGACGGGCGGTAAACATAGATCAGTACCTTGCCGTTATGAAACCGAAGCGGCAGCAGGCGCACGCCCTTACTCTTCAGCGCGGTATTCCATTTGCGAAGAAAGCCGAGAACCTCAGCGTAGCTCTGATAATGGCAGTTGAACAGATTTCCCGTTTTCAGCCCCGCCAAGGTCGGCGAGCAATGCTGGATCAACATTTCCTCTGACATGGGATCATTCCTTTCGCAGGTGGTTAGCGGTTGCTAACTAACACTCAAAAAATAGTTTCGCCATCCTTATGATAGACGAAAAGAGGGGATTTATACGGAAATTTTAAAGAGAAAAAGCATTAGTTAGCCGCCGCTAACTCGTATTATATGCTATCTTCTCCGATTTGTCAAGAGTGAATTGTAAGAAATGATTGATATAATGATATTGCTCATCATCTGATCGGTATGATATAATAGCGGTAATGATCGAATCAATGATGAGGAATCGCTATGAAGCATTACTACCCCGCTTATTATGAATCATTTCACTGTATTGCCGCCGACTGTCCCGACAGCTGCTGTCAAGGATGGGACGTGGTCATCGACAGCGATACCGAAAGCTTTTATCGCACCGTCAAGGGAGATTTCGGCGATCGGCTCAGAAGGGCGATCGTTACCGACAGCGACGGCGATCGTGTTTTTCGGCTTGCTGACAATAAAAAATGCCCTTTTTGGGGCGAGGATAAGCTATGCGATATCTACAAAGAGCTGGGTGAAGCGCATCTTTGCGCGACCTGTGCGCAGTTTCCGAGGCTTAGGATGGAATATGAGGACTTTACGGAACACAGTCTTGCGCTTGCCTGTCCCGAGGCGGCGCGGCTGATCCTGAACACCGATAACGCCTATTCCTCCTTTACGCACACGGATGCAGAGGGCTGTGCAGACTACGACGCAGATGTGATGCGCCTGCTGCTGGAATCCCGCCTCAGGTGTGCAGAACTTCTTACCGCTGACAAATCCCTTGCCGATCGGCTGTGCGAATGCCTTATTGATGCCGAAGCAGTACAAGCCCGCTTGTACCCGTCGGAGAAATCGCCGGATACTCCGTATCGTCAGGATGCGCTTGCTGAACTGTTCGATCAGCTGGAGTTCATTGATGACCGTAATCGCAATAAAATCGTACAGGCAAGTCACACGGCGGACTTTTCCGATCAGGAAACGGAGCTAACGCGTCTTGCACTGTATGATCTGTACCGCTACCGGCTGAATAGCGTCGACACACTCGACGTGCTCTCCCCCACAAAGTTCATGATCGCTTCCGTGATCGTGATCTCCAATCTGTCGCGTGATAACCATCTTGCCCTATGTGAAGCGGCACAGCTGTATTCCAAGGAGATCGAGCAAAGCTACGAAAACATGGAGCGGATTTTTGACGCGCTCGCCTATGATCCGCTTTTGAGCAGCGATCATTTGATCAGGTTTATCCAATAACCACAAAAGCTGATGCAGTCATAGGATTGCATCAGCTTTTTTCTAGATCTTCAAACAGCGAGAGCTGGTCGCTTTTCTCAGGCATCTGTGCGATATAGCGGAAGCACTCGTCGGGCGTATGGAGGATGCCGTGCTGTTCACAGGTTGTATGAAACAGCTTCATCAGCCGTGTATTATCGGCGCTGTTGACCTCGTAGGCGCTGCCGTATCGCTTTTGGTATTCCCGACTGAGCCCCGGGAAATGCCTGTCGAGCGCTTTGTAATAATACTCTCTGTCGCCCTGCCGCAGAGTCATGCCGATATTAAAGCAGATGATCCCTTTCACGCCTGCGTCGATACAGTAATCAAGGATCGTCCGCAGATTCTCCTCCGTATCCGTCAAAAGCGGCAGAAAAGGCGTCATCCAGACCACCGTCGGGATCGCTCTCTTTTGAAACTCCTTGAGCACCTCGTAACGGCGCGCGGTCGTGCAGACATGAGGTTCGATGATCTTGCTCAGCCGATCGTCTGCGATCGTCAGCGACATCTGCAAGACGCTTTTTGATTTTCGATTGATGCTGTCGAACAGGTCGATATCGCGCAGGACAAGGTCCGACTTCGTGATGACCGATGCGCCGAAGCCATAGCGGTCGATCAGCTCGAGGCATTTTCTCGTCATCCCCAGCTTTTCTTCGCAGTGCTGGTATGGGTCGCTCATCGAACCGGTGCTGATCATGATTTTTTTGCGTTTGGTTTTGAGGATATTTTCGAGCAGTACGGGAGCGTTCTCCTTGACCTCGATATCCTCAAACGGATGCTTCATCTGATAACACTCGCTGCGGCTGTCACAGTAGATGCAGCCGTGCGAGCACCCGCGGTAGATGTTCATACCGTTCCATCTTGTCAACAGCGATTTTGCCTGTACAAAGTGCATCTCTTCTCTCCCGATACTGACTGCGATTGATCGCTCATTTTTCAACTCATCGTACGATCCGCCGTTCGCTGCGGCGGATCGCTTGTCAACAGGTTTTCTTTGTGGTATACTGTGCATAACGGAACAGAGGTGATATGATGCACAGTACAACGATTCTGCCCGAGGGCTATCACGAAACGGAGCATATCAATTTGCAGACCGATAAAAAGACGGCGGCGAAAGTGAATGCCGGCGCGGCGATCTTGATGATTGCTCTGTTCGTGCTCGGACATTTTGCTTTTTGCCCGATCGGAACACTTTATGATTCGGACGACGGATTGGGATATACCCTGCTGAGGTTCGGCGTACTGCTGATCGGCTACTTTGCCTATATCGTTCTGCACGAGCTGACCCATGCCGCTGCGATGAAGCTCTCAGGCGGTACGAAAACCCGCTTCGGCTTTACGGGGATATACGCGTACGCGGGATCGGAACAGGACTATTTTAACAAAGCGGCATACATCGTCATCGCGCTGGCGCCGCTGATCATATGGGGCGTGATCTTCACCGTGCCGATGATACTCGTACCTGCCGATTGGTTCTGGATCTTCTACTTCTTACAGGTCGGCAATATCGCAGGCTCGGCGGGAGATATTTACGTCACCGCAAAAACGCTCAGAATGCCGCCCGACGTCCTCATCATGGACACCGGCGTCGAGATGTTTTTCTATACAAATTGAATTGACCAAAAGGAGCTGATGATCAGCTCCTTTTTTTATGTTTTAATCGGTTGTGATCGCGCCCGACCAAGTGTTGATCCCGCCGAACTCGACAACGTTGGTATAGCCCTGTGCGACGAGCTGTTCCGCCGCGAGCTTACTGCGTCTGCCGCTGCGGCAATAGACCATGATCAGCTGATCCTTGTCGGGAAGCTCGGGGATATCGTCGGTCGGGATGCTGTCGTGTGAGATGCAGATCGCTCCGGGGATGTGTCCCTCGGCGTATTCGTCGGGGGTGCGAACGTCGAGGATGATATATTCCTTTTCGGTATCCATCATCTTCTGTGCCTCTTCCTGAGAGATCTGTCGGTAGCCCTCGGCGATCGGATTTGCGGTCTCGGCTTCGGTCGCAACTGATTTTTCAGAAGCAGATGAAGCGTCGCTCCTGTCAGAGCAAGCAGTCATCGGCATCGCCGCCAACATTACCGCGGCGAGAAGTATCAAATGAGCCTTTTTCATGCGGTCTCCTTTTTCGGCTGCGGCTTGATGAAAAGCCTTTTCATGGACTTTGCCAATTTAACGAAAGGCTTTTCGAGAAGCATGACAATGATCGCAAAGATCAAAGTCAGCGCAAGATAAATGAGGGTCAGCATTTTCAGCCCTATATCGGGCAGAAAATGCGGCAGGGTTTTCGCGAACACCATAAACGTCAGGAACGGGTACAGGCTGAATCTGCCGAGGAAGCGGAATACTTGATTATTGAACAGCTTGCTGATCGAACTTTTTTCGCTGAGGCTGACGGTAACGCCGAGCAGCATCGCACCGATCGCGAGAAAATCGAACATCTTCGGCAACTCAAAGCGCAGCATGAACTGCATATAGCAGATCGCCGCGAGATAGCCGCCGAGCTCGACGAGCGACAGCAGGTGGGATTTTGCCTTGGAAACGGGTCTTGTGCTGAAATGCCGCACGATGACATAGCTTGTTACGCCCGCGAGGATCTCGGCGAGCGCTTTATATGTGCCGATAAAGGAATAGAACAGGTATTTGTTCTTTCCGTCGAGGATGAGAAGATTGTCGCCCGATAGGACCTTTGTCCTGAAAAACAGGAAGCACAGCAGTAATACCGCTCCGACCGGCGCGATATAATACTCGAAGCGCTTGCGGCCGCGGCGATACAAGGGATACAATAGCGCCAGCGCAATAAAGGCGGCTGAAATGACCCACGCCTGATCCATCACGCGATAGCCGACAAAGGTGATATTATCGACGGGCGCGGCATTGAAGCCGACGCTCCTGAAGGGCAGCATCTCCAACAGCGACGTCAGAAAATTATTGAGCAAAGTATTGACGTCGGTCGTATAAGCCTTGTTGATGACAACAAAGCTCACTGCCCAGCAGATCACGAATGCCGGCAGATAGAACCGGAGCTTGCCCTTGAGGTATCCGCCGTACTCGCGCCATGTCAGCGCGCGATCATCGGGAATACCATTGACGGTTTTTGCGAGCAGGATGCCGGCGACGATAAAGAAAAAGTCGATCGCAAGCTCTCCGCGGTAGAAGTAGAACGCGCCTTTTTCGAGCTTTGTCGGATCAAAGAAATAGGCGTAGTGCAGCACGAAGATCATGCAGAAGATGAATGCCCAGAAGCTCAGGGCGCCGTTACGTTTTTTCATCATCTCATCCCTCCTGTGCGGCAAGCCTGCGGGTTTTGCGCTTGCGTAATAGATGCTTGACGCCCATGTGCGCCGCCATAACGATCGCCGCCGTTACAAAGGTCAGTCCGCAATAGATCAGCACGATCTGATCGGTTGTGAACTTGTCCGCAAGATCCCACTTTCGGATCCACAGCGGCAGGTTGGACGAGAAGATCGAATAGAGCAGGTACGGATACAGGCTGTACTGACCGAGCAGGGTGAAGATTTTATGGTTGAACAGCGCGCTGATCACGCTCTTTTCGCTGAAGGTGATCGTGACGGAAATCGCGAGGAAGAACAGCATCACAAACTCGACAGCATTGAACTGACTGCTGTAGCCGAGCTCCAGCACCTTGGCGTCCTCGCCCATAAACGGGGTGGTTTGGATGCTCAGGCGATGCCAGAACAGATTGGAATAGGCGTTCGCCATAAAGTGCATATAAACGATCGCAAAGCCGTAGCCGAACAGTTCGATGATCGCCAAAAGAACCCTGCCGAGCTTTGAGAAATCGAGCTTTTTGAGCCACTCGCAGATGCGGTAGCAGACAACGCCGAGACAGATCTCTGCCATCGCGCGGACGTTGCCCTTGTAGGTGAACGCATATTTATAGAACAGCTCATATTTTTTGGACGGATTGAGCAGGGACTGACCGTGCATGAAGATAAATCCCAAGAGCCCGATCGCGATCACCGGCGCGATAAAATACTCAAAGCGGCGCTTGTTCTTCGCATACAGCGGATAGAGCAGAAGCATCACCAGGATCATCGCAGAAAGGTACCACGCCTGATCGAGCAGACGCTCGAAATCGAGTCCGAAGTTCCTCAGCAAAGTCGCCTCATACAGCATTTTTCCGAAGTTGACAAAGAATTCGCGTATATTCTCGGTCCTGGACAAGCCCTTCAAATACGGATCGACGTGACAGATATAGCGGGTGATATTCACCGCGATAAAGGTAAGAATCAAGCAGATCAGGTACGCGGGATAGAACGACATGACCTTGCCCTTCATGAACGTCCATGTGTTCTTCCAGGAGAAGATGTCATTCTCTCTCTTCTTGTTCATCGACTTTGCGAACAAAAAACCCGAGGTCAGCAAGAAAAATTCGACCGCCAGCGACCCGAGCCCGAACGGAAAGACATAGTCCTCGCCGGGATGTATCAGGGCGATATCCATCATACTGGAATGGAAGATGACCAGTACCGCCGCAAATACGAACCGCCAAAAGTCGATGGCGCCGTTACGTTTTTTTACCATAATATTCCTCCGCATTCAGCGTGAATCAATATATTGTGATTATACAACCTTTTATACTAATTGTAAAGCCCGTATATAACGCAAAACCGCCGCTTTAACAGCGGCGGTTTTTAAAAATTCCGGATTCTACATCCTATGCTAACGCAAGGCCTGCTGCCTTGCCGTTCAGGCTATTTGACGCGCTCGTCGCGCTCACGGTTTCAAGCGGTTTTATCGAGGCCGTGCATCATCCGTATTTTCAGGATATCACCCTCTACGATGATGTCAACCGCCGAAATGTTCTTATCGGGGTGCGCCTTGACCAGTTCATCTACATACATATTGACAATTTTGTCGGACACTCGTTCGCCTTTTACGCTGACTTTCATTCGCTCATCTCCTTCTTCTCACGACCCCATTGTATCTTCTCCTGTTCGGGGTCGAACTATTGTTTTATTATCTTACAATATTATTGTAGCAGAGATGGAGTGCAATTTCCAGTTACAGGTTGACTATTTTCATATCAGTTTCTTAACGGTTAATTCCGTATGAGATATAAAACCGGTCAACTTTGTAATAGTTAATTCTTTTACAGACAAAAAACAGAGCAGGCACAATATTTAGTACCTGCTCATTGATATGCTACTATATGTAGATTTTATCCGAAGATATGAACATTGACGACCAATGCGGCGAATACGATGGAGACCATCGAGAGCAGCTTGATCAGAATGTTGATGGACGGACCGGAGGTGTCCTTGAAGGGGTCGCCGACGGTATCGCCGACAACAGCCGCCTTGTGCTGTTCAGATCCCTTGCCGCCGTGGTTGCCCGCCTCGATGTACTTCTTGGCGTTATCCCACGCACCGCCGGAGTTCGACATGAAGATCGCGAGCAGAAAGCCGGATGCAGTCGCGCCTGCGAGCATACCGACAACACCGTAGAAGCCGAGTACTAAGCCCACAACAACGGGTACGACGATCGCGATGATGGTCGGGAGGATCATTTCCTTTAAAGAGGAGCGCGAGCACATATCGACGCACTTTGCGTAGTCGGGATCGGCTTTGCCCTCCATCAGACCTTTGATCTTCTTGAACTGATTGCGGACCTCGATAACGACGCTCTGTGCGGCTCTGCCGACAGCATCCATGGTCAGCGCGGCAAATACGAACGGCAGGCAAGCGCCGATGAACAGACCGATCAGCACCAGCGGATTCATAACGCTGAAGCTCTCATAGCCGACGTCACCCGCGTTGGGCATGCTCTTGACCTTGTCGATATAGGACGCGATCAGCGCGAGGGCTGTCAGCGCAGCAGAACCGATCGCAAAGCCCTTACCGGTCGCGGCAGTGGTGTTGCCCAGAGAATCCAGCGCATCGGTACGCTCGCGAACCTCAGGCTCGAGGCCGCTCATCTCAGCGATACCGCCGGCGTTATCGGCAACAGGGCCGTAAGCGTCGGTCGCAAGGGTGATACCCAGTGTGGACAGCATACCGACCGCGGCAAGCGCGATACCGTACAGACCGATCTGCGGGCTGTCGATTGTGCCGCCGGAAACGAAGAAGGATACCAGAACCGCGATGCCGACGATGATGATCGGGATAGCGGTGGAAAGCATACCGAGTCCTAAGCCGCCGATGATGATGGTGGCGGAGCCTGTCTCGGATTTACCGGCAAGCTTCTTGGTAGGACCGTAGGAATCGGATGTAAAGTACTCGGTGGATTTACCGATCAGTACGCCGGCGATCAGGCCTGCGAGTACTGCGAAGTACAGCGGATAGTAGCTCTCGCCGAGGATGAACCAGATCAGCGGGAACGCTGCGACGGCGATCAGAACCGCCGCGAGGTTGGTACCTCTGGACAGCGCTTTGAGCAGTAATTTCTGTTCGGTTTTCTCACCTGTGCGGACAAAGAATGTGCCGATGATGGAGCATACGATACCCAGCGCCGCCATGATCATCGGGATCGCCATAGCTTTGAACTGCATATCGCCGTTGCCGGAGAATGCCGCTACGCCCAGCGCAGCGCAGGAGATGACAGAGCCGACATAGCTTTCGTACAGGTCGGCGCCCATGCCCGCGACGTCACCGACGTTGTCGCCGACATTATCTGCGATAACAGCGGGGTTACGGGGATCGTCCTCAGGGATGCCTGCCTCTACCTTACCGACGAGGTCAGCGCCGACGTCGGCAGCCTTGGTAAAGATACCGCCGCCGACACGCGCAAACAGCGCCATGGACGAAGCGCCCATACCGAAGGTCAGCATCGCGGAGGTGATACCCGAAGCATCGAGATTGAATACGTATTTGAGCAGGGTGAACCAGATGGAGATATCGAGAAGTCCCAGTCCGACAACGGTGAAGCCCATGACGGAGCCTGCGGAGAACGCAACTCTCAGACCCTTGTTCAGCCCGGTGCGGCAGGCGTTAGCGGTACGCGCATTTGCGGCGGTCGCTATCTTCATGCCGACAAAGCCCGAAAGTCCCGAGAAAAAGCCGCCTGTGACGAACGCGAACGGTACATAGGGGGTAAGCAGACCCGCGAATGCCATCGCGCCGAGGATCACAAACATGACCGCAAAGAAGATCAGGACGATCGTGTACTGTCTTTTAAGGTAGGCGTTGGCGCCCGAGCGGATCGAAGCGGAAATCTTCTTCATCCTGTCGGTGCCTTCATCAAAGCTCAACACGCGCTTTGCCATGATCACGGCGAAGCCGATCGCTAAGATCGCGCCTACGAAGATTGATATTACGAGAGATAATTCCATAATATTCTACTTCTCCTTTCTATTACAATATAATCAGACCGGAAAGCCAGGCAGCCAGTCTGGCTTTCATCTGTCTTTAGCCTAAGCTACAATAAGAGGAGTAACCGACTGA
>CACYPH010000042.1 GCA_902776185.1 uncultured Ruminococcus sp. | reverse complement strand
AAACTGTAAAATTATTTTTGTGGACATCCATGCCGATTTGTACTATACTTGTCATTGTAGTGATCTCCTTTGTATGCGGTAATCCCTGTTACCTTATTTTTTGCATTTTAAGTATACAGGTAAATCCACGTTTTGCAAAGTGGGGTCACTACATATTATCTAAGTATCAATAAACCCCTTTAACATCTATCGCTCAAAAATTCGCATAGCTTCGTTGTCGGGCTTGACAGGCGCCAGCCTGCCTGCGCCCTCCGCCTCGCTCTGCAAATTTTTGCGCAGATATCTTATTTAAGTCTTTTATTGCTGCTTAGTATTAGATTCCGATTTTTTGATGATGGAATTTTTTTAGCTTTTTTCGATTTTTTTATTAACAACCGCATGCAATAGTGCTATAATGCAGGGTAAGCGATCGCTGATGGTTCGCATCCGAACGATCAGTGTTACTTGAATGAATCGGTTTTCGGGTTTTTCCGAAAAACCATCCCACAATATCGGAGGTGAGAGTTGTGCAGGATATGATCAGACGTATCGTCGAGGCGGATAACGAGGCGAAGGCGCTCGAGGAGGAAAACCTCAGGGCGACGGAGGAAGAAAAACAGCGTATCGAGGAAGAAGCCGCGGCGATCTACAAGGAATATATGGACAACGCGCAGGAGGAGATCAGAAAGAATGACGAGCACCTCCAAAGAAAGTACGCAAGAAAGCTCAGCGACGCGACCGCAAAGCAGGAATCGGTGCTGATCAAGCTGAAAGCCGATTATGACCAAAACTGCGACAAATGGGTCGACGAGATCGTCGAGCGCGTGATCGGCTGACGGAGGTGATCTGATGTCGACTACATCCTATGCGGTATCGGCTAAGGCGCGCTCGAAGTACGGACGCTTCCTGTCCGACCGCGATTACGAAAATCTCCTTTCCTGTCAGAGCGTCCCGGAGGTCATGGTATATCTGAAATCCCATACCCACTTTGCGGCGGCGCTCGACGACGTCAACGAGCGCGATGTCCACAGAGGACGGCTTGAAATCCTGCTCAGGCAGTACGAGTTCGGCGAGATCGATTCGCTGTGCCGATACGACTCCGGTATCAGCGCGGGCTTTTCGAGCTATGTTGTGGAAAAGGCAGAGACGGAGCAGATTATCCGCTATCTGATCCTGCTGAATTCCAACGCGCCGGAAAAATTCATTTTCCAGTATCCCGCGTTCCTCTCCAAGCACACGGAACTGGATTTCAACAAGGTCGCGAATGCACGCGATTACAACGAATTCCTGACAGCGCTCGAGCGGACGTCCTACTATGAGATCCTAAAGGATTTCCGGCCGGACGAAAAGGGCAGACTGCCGGTATCGCAGATCGAAAACCGGCTCTACACCCGTATCTCCAAGCGTCTGCTGGAGCTGATCAACAAAAAGACTAAGGGCGACGAGCGGCGCGAGCTGACGGAGATCTTCCGCAAGCTCAACGACTACAGCATGGTATCGCGCATCATCCGCATGAAGGGCTACTATCAGCTCAGCCCCGAGGTCATTAAGGAAAATATGCAGCCCGAATACGGCACCATCAGCCCTAAGCTGATCGAGCAGATGTGCGAGGCGGAATCGACCGAGGAGGTCTTTCAGATCCTGCACACCACGCGCTACGGCAAGCTCTTTGACCGGCTGGGCTACACCGGCGAGGGCAATATCGGCCCAAAGGTAGAGTACAGCATCGCGAAGCGATACCTGCACTTCTCGGACAATCCGTCGGTCGTGATGGTCGCATTCATGATCCTCAGCGATATTGAGCTGGAGAACGTGATCAGCCTGATCGAGGGCGTCCGTTATCAGGTCGATCCAAAAGTAATTCAGTCATTGTTGATACGATGACTGTGATAAAGAGGTGATTTCAACTTGGCAGTATCATCTATGCAGGCCGTGAATGTCATCGGTTTGATGAACCATATCGACGAGGTCATCACGGTACTGGGTGAATCAGGCGTGTTTCACCCCGACGAGGTCAACAATTTCTATCAAGATCTCAGGGGCTTCACGCATCTGCAATCGAATAACAGCTACGCAGAGCCGCTGACCAATCTGAAAGTCGCGCTGAACCGTACCAAGCGGCGCTTTCCGCTGACGGATACGAGCGATTTTAACCCGACGTTTGAGGAGCTGGACAGCTTTTCTGCGGCGACGGCGGCGCAGATCGACGCGCTGACCGATAAAAAGATCGGGACGCAGGCGCGGCTCAATGAAGCGCGGCAGAATCTCAGCGTTGCGGAGCATTTTTCGGGACTGGCGCCCGACGTGCAGGAGGCGCTGAAGCTGAAATATACGCGGGCGCGCTTCGGCAGCTTGCCGAAGGACAGCGTCGAGAAGCTCGAGGCATATAAGGACAACGAGGACGTCGATTTTATCGTCTGTACCGAGGATAAGACCCACTGCTGGGGCGTGTACTTTGTGCCGAAGAACGAAGAGGCGCAGATCGACGGGATCTTCAAGGGGCTGTACTTTGAGCCGACCGTGCTGGTCGGGGAGAACGAAAACCCCGAGGAACTGATCAAGGAGTATCAGGAAAAGATCCCGCAGCTCGAACAGGAAGCAGAGGAAGCGCAGGAGGAATTTGACCGCTGGCTCGACGAGAACAGCGAGCAGATCACGCGCTATCTCTCAAAGCTCGAGGAGATGTATCTCTACTCCGGCATCCGCAGCAAGGCGATGCAGCACTCGAACAGCTTTATCATCGTCGGCTGGATTCCGACGGAAAGCCGCAAGAAACTGCAAAAGCGGCTCAAGCGGATCAAGAGCGTCGAGCTGGATTTCTCGGACGCGAAGAACGAGATGGACAAGAATCCGCCCGTTAAACTGAAAAACTGCTTCTTCGCCAGACCCTTTGAGTTCTTCACCGAGATGTACGGCGTCCCGAAAAACAACGAGATGGATCCGACCTTCTTCGTCGCGATCACCTATATCATCATCTTCGGCATCATGTTCGCCGATCTGGGACAGGGATTATGCCTGTCGATCGTCGGACTCTTGATGTGGAAGCTCAGGAAAATGCCGATCGGCAAGATCCTGTTTCCGTGCGGCATCTCCGCGATGATCTTCGGCACGCTGTTCGGCAGTGTGTTCGGCTTTGAGCATCTGCTCGACCCGATGTATCAGGCGATGGGTTTCGAGGAAAAGCCGTTCGAGGTCATGGCAAGCCGGAACACCAACACGATCATCCTCGGCGCGATCGGCATCGGCGTGTTCCTGCTGATCGTCGCGATGTTCCTGAATGTGTTCTCGTCCATCCGACAGAAGAATTACGGACGGGCGCTGTTCAGCACCAGCGGTGTTGCCGGTATCCTGTTCTACGGCGCGGTGGTCTTCGGACTGCTTGCCGAGATGTTCCTCGGGATGCACGTGATGTCGCCGCTGTATATCGTGGGATTGATCGTGATCCCGTTCATCCTCATCTTCTTCTCGGAGCCGCTGACGGATCTTGTCAACGGCGAGGAGGACTGGAAGCCCGAGAGCTGGGGCGGCTATATCGTCGAAAAGCTCTTTGAGTCGATCGAGGTGCTCTTAAGCTACGTCACTAACACCATGAGCTTTCTGCGTGTCGGCGCGTTCGTGCTGGTCCACGCGGGCATGATGCTCGTCGTGTTCGTGCTTGCCGAAACCGTCGGCGGCGTCGGCTACTGGGTCATCGTCGTCATCGGCAACGCGCTCGTCATGGTGCTCGAGGCGCTGCTCGTGGCGATCCAGGTATTGAGGCTTGAATACTACGAGATGTTCAGCCGCTTCTATTCCGGCGAGGGCAGACCGTTTGAGCCTGTTAAATTGACCGTAGAAGAATAATGAATTTTATATAACTAACATATAACATCAACTTTTGGGAGGTTCCATATTATGTCACTGTTTGATTTTTTGATCATGGCTTTGCCTGTTGTATTCCTGATCGCATCCGTTCTGATCGCCGTTAAGGCGGTAGCGCACGGCAAGAGCAGAAAGAGAACGACCCTGATGCAGCTCGCATCCTTTGCATTCGTCTTTGCTGTTTGCATGGTATGCCCCTTTATCGCGAATGCGGCGTCCGGCGACGCTGCGGCGGCTGTTGCGGGCGGCGCTGACGGCATGGCGTACATCGGCGCGGCTGCTGCGACAGGTCTGTCGTGTATCGGCGGCGGTATCGCGGTCGGCAACGCGGCTCCTGCGGCGATCGGCGCGACCAGCGAGGATCCCAAGGCGTTCGGTAAGGCGATCATCTTCGTCGCGCTGGGCGAAGGTATCGCGCTGTACGGCATGCTGATCTCGATCATGATCCTGTCTAAGATCGGCTAAGTGAGCAACAATGAAATTTTATTTGATCAGTGATAACGTCGATACCAAGATGGGGATGCGCTTTGCGGGGATCCCCGGCGTTGTCGTGCATGAAGAGGAGGAGGTCAGGCGTGAGCTGACCAAGGCGATGGAGGATGAAAGCATCGCCGTGATCCTCATGACGGAAAAGCTCGTGTCGCTGTGTCCCGATATCGTGTATGACTTAAAGCTCAACCGCAAACAGCCGCTGATCGTCGAGATCCCCGACCGTCACGGCAACGGACGCACCAAGGACAGTATCACCAGATATGTACAGGACGCGATCGGCGTCAAGCTGTAATGCGTTATCACGGAAAGAAGGATACTTATGGCATTGGATAAAACCGAACAGACCCTGCATCAGCTCGACAGAAATCCAAAAGAGATGAAGGTCGGCAAGGGCGCGGGCAAAGGTCGGTCGAAAAATAAAACCGATCGGTTCCTCAGGGCAATCAAAAAGTACGCCAACGAGCAGAAAAGCGCGATGAAAAGCGAGATAAAGGAGCTGAAAGCCGAACGGCTGAAGGCGGCTGAGGATCAGGCAAAGCGCGAGAGCGAGCAGATGATCCAGGAGAAGCTAAGCGAAGCGCGCAGCCGCGAGACCGTCATCCTTGCGTCAAAGACGAAAGAGGGACAGAAAAAGCTCTTTATCGCACGCAGTGAGATGGTCGACGACGTTTTTGAAAAAGCGGCGCAGAAGCTCATCGATTATACGAAAACCGATGCGTATCATGAAAAGCTGATGGACAGCGCCAAGGCGATCGCCGAGATCTTCGGCGACAATGACTGTGCGCTGTATGTCAACGAGCGCGATATGAAAGCGGCAGATCAGATCAAGGCGATCTTCGGCGGCAACGCGGCGATCACTGCAGACGACAGCATCCGTATCGGCGGGATCAAGGGCAATTGTAAAAGCCTGCATATCATCGCCGACGAGACGCTCGACAGCAAGCTCGAGGCACAGCGTGAGTGGTTCGTCGAGAACGCCGCTCTCAGTGTACTCTGAACAAAAAGAGATGAATGACTATGAATAACAATGTAATTTTCGGCATCAACGGTCCGGTCGTTACCGTCAGGGACACCGACAGCTTTGAGATGATGGAGATGGTCCATGTCGGCGAGCAGAGCCTTGTCGGCGAGGTCATCGGCATCACCGACCGTTTGACGACGATCCAGGTATATGAGGAGACGACGGGGCTGAGACCCGGCGATCCTGTCACGGGTACCGGCGCGCCGATGAACGTGCTGCTCGGCCCCGGCATCATCGACAATATTTTTGACGGCATCGAGCGCCCCCTAAAGGCGATCGAGGAGCATTCCGGCGCGTTTATCAGCAGAGGCGCCAAGGTCACCTCGCTGGATATAGAGAAACGCTGGAACGTCACGATGAAAGTCAAGGTCGGCGACAGACTCGAGGGCGGTCAGATCTACGCGACCCTGCCCGAGACGCCGATCATCGAGCATCGGGTGATGCTGCACCCCGCCCTCTCGGGTGAGGTGGTTGAGGTCAAGCCCGACGGCGAGTATACGATCTTCGATACCGTAGCGGTATTAAAGGACGATGCGGGCAAGACCCATGAGCTGACGCTTTGTCAGCAGTGGCCGATCCGTACCTCGCGTCCTGTCAAGGAACGGCTCGCTCCGAGTGTGCCACTGATCACCGGTCAGCGAATCATGGATACGCTGTTCCCGATCGCTAAGGGCGGTACTGCCGCGATCCCCGGCGGCTTCGGTACCGGCAAGACCATGAACCAGCATCAGCTGGCAAAATGGTGCGACGCGGATATCATCATCTATGTCGGCTGCGGCGAGCGCGGCAACGAGATGAGCCAGGTACTCAGCGAATTCGGCGAGCTAATCGACCCGAAGTCGAACCGCCCGATGACCGACAGGACCGTGCTGATCGCGAACACCTCGAATATGCCGGTTGCGGCGCGTGAGGCGTCGATCTACACCGGCATCACCCTCGCGGAATACTACCGCGATATGGGGTATCACGTCGCAATGATGGCGGACTCGACCTCGCGCTGGGCGGAGGCGCTGAGAGAGATCTCGGGTCGCTTGGAGGAAATGCCCGCCGAGGAAGGCTTCCCTGCGTATCTGCCGTCGAGACTCGCCGAATTCTATGAGAGAGGCGGCCGCGCGGACGTCCTCAGCGGCGGCGAAGGTTCGGTCACCCTGATCGGCGCGGTATCTCCGCAGGGCTCGGATTTCTCCGAACCTGTCACCCAGAATACCAAGCGTTTCACCCGTGTGTTCTGGGCGCTGGACAAGGCGCTGGCGTACGCAAGACATTACCCCGCGATCAACTGGATCGACAGCTACAGTGAATACTTCAACGACCTCGACCCGTGGTTCAAGGAGAACCTCGGCGAGGACTTTGTGGAATACAGAAATCGCATCGGCGCGCTGCTGCAGGAGGAAAGCTCGCTGATGGAGATCGTCAAGCTCATCGGCGCGGATGTTCTGCCCGACGACCAGAAGCTGGTCATCGAGACCGCGCGCGTGATCCGCGTCGGCTTTTTACAGCAGAACGCGTTCCACGCGGAGGACACCTATGTACCGCTCGAGAAGCAGAAACTGATGATGAAGGTGATCCTGCACCTGCACAGCAAGGCAAAAGAGGTCGTCGCAAGAGAGATCCCGATCTCGAAGCTTATCGAGCAGGGAATGTTCGACAAGCTGACCAAGATGAAATACGATATCCCCAATGATCGCCTCGATATGTTCGACGATTATATCCGGGAGATCGACGAAAAGCTCGGCGTATTTTTGCAGTAAGGAGGGAACGCTTTGATCATCAATTATGTTGGCGTGAAAGAAATCAACGGCTCGCTGGTCGTGATGGACGGCGTGAAAGGCGTTTCCAACGAGGAGATCGTCGATATCCGGCTGGATAACGGCACGACCCGTCAGGGCAGAGTGGTGCAGATCGACGGCGAGAGGATCGTCGTGCAGGTCTTTGAGGGCACGCGCGGCATCAGTCTGAAAAATACCCGCACGCGCCTGACCGGTCATCCGATGGAGATGCCGCTCTCGCCCGAGATCATGGGCAGAGTGCTCGACGGCGCGGGCAGACCGATCGACGGGCTGGGCGAGATCTTTCCCGTCAAAAAGGAGAATATCAACGGCACGCCGATCAATCCCGTTTCGCGCGTGTATCCGAGGAACTATATCAATACCGGTATCTCGAGCATCGATACGCTGATGACGCTGATCCGCGGTCAGAAGCTGCCGATCTTCTCGGGTTCGGGTATGTCGCATAATGATCTGGCGGTGCAGATCGTCCGTCAGGCGAAGATCAGCGGTGCGGACAACAATAACTTCGGCGTCGTCTTTGCCGCGATGGGCGTCCAGAAGGACGTTGCGGAGTACTTCCGCAAGAGCTTTGAAGAAAGCGGCGTTCTCTCCCGCGTCGTCATGCTGCTCAATCTGAGCAACGACCCGATCATCGAGCGTACGCTGACTCCCAGATGTGCGCTGACGATCGCGGAATACCTCGCCTTTGAGCTTGATATGCACATCCTCGTCATCATGACAGATATGACGTCCTATGCCGAGGCGCTGCGCGAGTTCTCGTCCTCAAAGGGTGAGATCCCCGGCAGAAAGGGCTATCCCGGCTATCTGTACTCCGACCTCGCGTCGCTGTACGAGCGCGCGGGCATGGTCAAGGGGCGCTCGGGTTCTGTCACCCAGATCCCGATCCTGACGATGCCCAACGACGATATCACCCATCCGATCCCCGACCTGACGGGCTATATCACCGAGGGTCAGATCGTACTCGACCGCGCTTTGCAGGGTCAGGGCTTGTACCCGCCTGTCAACGTCCTGCCGTCGCTGTCGCGACTGATGAAGGACGGTATCGGCGAGGGCTATACGCGCGCCGACCATCAGCCGCTGGCAAACCAGCTCTTTGCGTCTTATGCGAAGGTCATCGACGCAAGAGCGCTCGCATCGGTCATCGGCGAGGAGGAATTGTCGCCGATCGATAAAAAATATATCGAGTTCGGCAGGCTGTTTGAGGAACGGTTCATCAATCAGGGCTTTACCGAGAACAGATCGATTGAGCAAAGCCTCGATCTCGGGTGGGAGCTGCTGAGCACCCTGCCGAGGGCGGAGCTTGACCGTGTGGACGACGCGGTGCTCGACGCTTACTACAAGGGCTGAGAAGGTGTAGCATGGCTGTACAGACAGTACCCACCAAGGGTAATCTGATGAATGCAAAAAAGTCGCTCGCGCTTGCCAAGAACGGCTATGAGCTGCTGGACAGAAAACGCAATATCCTGATCCGCGAGATGATGACCCTGATCGACCATGCAAACGCGATTCAGGAGAAGATCGACGGCGCTTACGCGGATGCGTATATCGCCCTGCAGACCGCGAACATCACCAACGGATTCTGTGAGGAGATCTCCAACGCGATTCCGGTCGAAAACGGGCTCAAGCTCGATTCGCGCAGCGTCATGGGCGTCGAGATCCCGATCCTGACGATGGCTGAGGGCGAAAAGCACGACTATCTGCACTACGGTACCAGAACCACCAACTCGGCGATCGACAAGGCGGTCATCCTTTTCAATCAGGTCAAGGAGCTGACGGTCGATCTCGCAGAGATCGAAAACAGCGTTTATCGCCTTGCGGACGCGATCAAAAAGACGCAGAAGCGTGCGAACGCGCTGAAAAATATCATGATCCCGCGATTTGAGGAGACCGTGAAGTTCATCACCGACGCGCTGGACGAAAAGGACAGAGAAGAATTCAGCCGTCTGAAGGTCATCAAGCGCAAAAAGCTCAGAGAAAGCGAACAAGGATAAAGAATTCAAGGCTGCCGCAGAGATGCGGCGGCTTTTTTGTTGCGTAAATATGAGAAATCGGTGCGGTTTGACCTTGATTCGGACGGCGAGAACTGGTATAATAATACTACTCCTTAATAAAAATCTTTAACATCTATTGAGCTATATTTCGAATAGCTTTGTTGGACTCCTTGACAGGCGCCAGCCTGCCTGCGTCGTCCGTCGCGCTCTGTGAAATATATCTCTAATATCTTATTCAATCTTTTTATCAAGGATTAGTATAAAAAACGCGATATCACGGAAGGAGTTAACATTATGACAATCGATAAGAAACTGGATGGAACAAAATTATACGCGCAGGTCAAGGGCAGGATCGACACCGTGACCGTGAATGAGGCTGAAAAGGTCCTCAAAGCCGGCATCGACTCGGTGACCGACCTGACGCTCGACTTCAAAGAGCTGGACTATATCTCTTCGGCAGGATTGAGATTGTTGCTTTCGCTCCAGAAGCAGATGAACAAGCAGGGCTCGATGAAAATCAAAAATGCGAATGAGACTGTGCTGGAGATCTTTGAGGTCACCGGATTCTGCGATATTCTGACCGTTGAATGAGTAACCGTTCCTGAACTGCCGAAAAGCGAAACCGAAGCGACACTCGGTGCTGCGATCTTGATGACGAGGAAAAATGCAGGATAAGACAGACTTTTTTGAGAAAGTCAAGCGTGTTTTAGGAGAAAAAGAGAATGTTACAGAACGATAGCGCCGTCAAGGAGGCGATCCGCGCTTCTTACGGTGAGAATATGCCGATCAGCGGCGAATATGATCCGTCGCTCGGCGCAAAATGTCATAACGGTACGTTTGTCGGTAAGGACTGCGGCGGGATCGCGGTATACCGCGGGATCCCCTTCGCAAAGCCGCCGGTCGGCGAGCTGAGATGGAAGCGTCCCGAGGCGGTCGATGCGGATGACGGCGTTTATGAAGCCTACTGCAACGGCAAATCGCAGATCCAGACCGAATGGCCGACCGAACAGGCGTCGTATTATCCGCAGGGCGAGGACTGCCTGTACCTCAATCTGTGGCTCAACCGCGCGTGTACGGATGAAAACAAGCCGGTCATGGTGTTCTTCCACGGCGGTGCATACGGCTGGGGCGGTACCGCCGATCCGCTGTATGACGGCGCGAATTTTGTGAAAGCGAATCCCGATATCATCCTGATCACGGTGGCGTATCGCATCGGGCTGATGGGCTTTGTCGATCTGTCGTATCTTGGGGGCGGCGAGGAGTTTCCCGACGCGCCGAATCTGGGCTTGCTCGACCAGATTGAGTCGCTCAGGTGGGTGCGGCAGAATATCCGCGCCTTCGGCGGCGATCCCGATAACGTCACGATCTTCGGCGAATCCGCAGGCGGGGGCAGCGTATCGCTCCTGCCGATCATCCCTGAGGCGAAAGGGTTGTTCAAACGCGTGATCGCCGAGAGCGGTTCGGTCGCGCTGACCTACGCCAAGGAGGAGTGCGAGAGCTTCACGCGCAGGCTGATGGAGGAAAGCGGCGCGTCGACAATGGACGAGCTGCTCGCGCTGAGCGAGGGTGATCTCAGGCGCATCAACGAAAAGCTCAATATGTACAATAACTTCCCTCAGCGCGACGGCAGACTGATCCCGCTGAATCCTTACGAAGCATATCGCGAGGGGCTGTCGAGCGACGTTGAGATGCTCATGGGAACCAACGCGAATGAATCCAATTACTGGATCGGCGAGATCGGCGGCATCATACCGCTTCGATTCGGAATGCCCGTGAAATTCGAGAACGATCTGAGACTTTTCAGTCAAGAGGATAAGGCGCGCATCGATCGCTTCATGGCGCTGCGAAAGGGGCATCGGCTCTGGAAGATCCTCGAGTTTTATAACGAAGTGATGTTCCGCTTGCCGGCGATACGTCAGGCAGAGCTGCATACCTTAAACGGCGGCAAAACCTATCTGTATTACTGGACAGAAAAATCGACCCTGCCCTTCAGGGGCGCGTGTCACGCGGTGGAGCTTTCGTATGTTTTCGGCAATACGCAGGAGACGATCTTTACCGGTCAGCCGGCGGATGAATTGCTTTCTCAAAAGGTGATGCGGATGTGGGCGAACTTTGCCCGCTGCGGCGATCCGTCGATCGACGGCTTTGACTGGGCGCAGTATGATAATGAGGCGCGTTTGACGGCGGTGCTGTCGAAGGGCATGAAGATGCACGGCGATGTGCTGTCTAAACAGCGCAGGCTGCTCATGCCGATCGTGCGGTATATGATCAACGCGTCGTATGCGACGCTCGATTATAACGTGCCGTTTACCCGCAAGGTGATCGGCGTTGTCGCGGGCGTTACCGCGGTCGCCGCAGGCGCAGTGATCGCGAAGCTGTTGAAAGATTGATAGATAAGAGCGACCGCTCGACGATACCGAGGTTGGTATTGCCGGGCGGTTTAGGTTATCTGTTGTAATTTGGCGTTGGGGAAGGCGGGCACGGTCGCCTTCGAGCCCCTGATGACGCCTTTTTCAAAGGTTGGGTCATCAGTATGTGTTATCTGTAGGATACCGGTTACCTCGTCTTGGGAGCGCCCAGCGCGTGACATATGTTTAATCTACGCTCTCGCTAGAATTAGTCCACTGGACTAATTCTGCCTACGGCACGCTCGCCTTCGAGTCCCTGATGACGGCTTTTCAAGATCGGGTCATCAGTACGTGTTATCTGTAGGAAACAGGTTACCACGTCTTGGGAGCGCCCAGCGCGTGACATATGTTTAATAACATAGTTAGGGTATAATTCCCCGCTGCTTGCAGCGAAAGAGTCAGTCGAGTATAACCTCGACTGGACGGATTACAACTTCCAATAGAAGAC
>CACYPH010000041.1 GCA_902776185.1 uncultured Ruminococcus sp. | reverse complement strand
CTTCTATTGGAAGTTGTAATCCGTCCAGTCGAGGTTATACTCGACTGACTCTTTCGCTGCAAGCAGCGGGGAATTATACCCTAACTATGTTATTAAAATTATTGCATCTTTTTCTGAACCGGCTTTGATGCTTCCTCCACCGCGGGAGCATCTGCATTCGCCGCTTCAGCTTCTGCCTTTAGTTTTGCTTTTTTAGCGTTTCTGCTGTCTACAGCCTCGGATACCAGCGCGTAGATCGCCGCGAAAAACGGTACGCCGAGAACCATACCGACAATTCCGAACAGTCCGCCTCCGACGATGACGGAGACCATGATCCAGAATCCGGAGATGCCGACCGATTCGCCGAGGATCTTCGGCCCGAGGATATTGCCGTCGAACTGCTGCAGTACGAACAGGAAGATGACGAACCACAAAGCTTCCATCGGATTGATGAGCAGTAACAGGACAGCCGACGGGATACCGCCGATGAACGGTCCGAAGAACGGGATCAGGTTAGATAAACCGATGATAACGCTGATCAGCAAGGGATAATCGAAACGGAAGATCGACATTCCGATGAAGCACATCAAGCCGATGATCGATGAATCGATGATCTTACCGATGATAAATTTACCGCATTTGGTATTGAACACCGTGCAAATATGGAAAAATCTGGTGCTGAATTTTTCGGGAGTAAAGGCGCTGATTACGCGTCTTGCCTGATTCAGGAGCGTTTCTTTGCTCGAGATCAGGTAGATCGAGATAACGATTCCGAGACCCCAGTTATAGATGCCGGTTCCGATATCTACCATCGTTGTCACGGCGTTCGGCAGGAGCGTTGACGAAATGTTCTTGAAGAACTCGGTCGCTTCGTTGCCGGTGAGCAGGGTGATGACGTTGCTAAACGTCGCGACCTCATAGAGGTTATAACCGGTCAGATTGTCAACAAAACGGGCTGTGTCGTCTGCCCATCCCCTGATCGTCAGCTCATACTCCGGCATCGCATCGATAAACTTTTCGATGCTCGATGCAAGCTCAGGGATCATCATGCTGATCAGGTAAGTGATGATACCGAATACCAGAATATAGGAAAGGATAATCGACAGCGGTTTATTGAATTTTGCGAGCCACTTGTGCTTCTTGCCCATATTCTTGAAGGCATGATTGTGGAACAGCTTATAGGGATAATTGAGGACGTAAGCGATGATCAAGCCATAAAGGATCGGATTGATGACTGAAATGATGACCCTCAATACTTTTACTACGTCCGACAGGTGAATAAAGAAGAAAATCAGCGCAGTGGTAAATAGGATTATTAACATTATAGTCCTAATATTGTGTTTTTTCAATATATCACCTCAAATTAAGAGAAATTTTTTCTCAATACGAATTATACTTCAGAGATTAGTGTTAAAACAAACTCATCTGAGCGCTTTCGGGCAAATCTACCAGTGCGCCGCATTCGCGAAGTGTTTCGACGACTGACTTGGAAACCTTTGCTTTCAGTGTGATATCCTCGATCGAAAGATACTCGCCGAGCGCAGCGTGCTGTTCGAGAGCCTCAGCAGCGTTTTCGCCGATACCGGCTAATGAACAGAAAGGCAAACGGATCTTGCCGTCTTCGATAACAAAGGATTTCGCCTTGGATTTAAAGATATCTACCGGCAGGACTTCGATCCCGCGGGCGAGCATCTCGTTCATGATCTGCAGCATGGGGATCTCAGCTTTTTCCTTATCGGAAGCGCCGAAGCCCTTATCGTTGATCTCTTTGATCTTATTAAGGACAGCCTGTCTGCCTTTGATCAGCGTCGCGCCGTCGAAGTTGTCATTTCGCACGGTAAAGTATGCGGCGTAGTACTCGATCGGACGATGCACCTTGTACCATCCGAGCCGCAGTGTGGAGATCATATATGCCGCGGCGTGCGCCTTCGGGAACATATACTTGATCTTCATGCAGGAGTCGATATACCACTGGGGAACGTTGTGTTCCTTCATCGCATTCAAGTGTTCGTCTGTCAAAAGCTTTGTCGCCTTGCCCTTACGAACGATCTCCATGATCTTGAACGCCATGGAAGGGTCTAGCCCCTTGTGCATGAGATAGGTCATGATGGAATCTCGCGTACCGATAACCTCAGAGATCGTGCAGGTACCCGCTTTGATCAAATCAGCGGCGTTGCCGATCCAGACGTCGGTTCCGTGGGACAAGCCGGAGATCTGTAACAGGTCGGAGAAGGTTTTCGGCTGAGATTCAATCAGCATCTGACGGACAAACGAAGTGCCGACCTCGGGCAGCGAGAAAGTGCCGGTCTGGGAATCGATATCCTCGGGAGTGACGCCGAGCGCCTCTGTCGATACGAACAGCGACATGACCTCGGGATCGGACATCGAAACATTCATGACCGGGATGCCGGTGAACTCTTCGAGATAATGATAGATGGTCGGAACATCGTGTCCGAGCTCGTCGAGCTTGGTGATGGTATCGTGGATCGAATGGAAATCGAAGTGCGTCGTGATATTCGGCGAGGACATATCGTTCGCAGGGTGCTGGACAGGACAGAAGTCATAGACGTCCATGCCCTTCGGAACAACGACCATGCCGCCGGGGTGCTGACCGGTGGTGCGCTTGATACCGGTGCATCCAATGGAAAGGCGGTTCATCTCCGCTTTTCGCATCGCAACATTGTGTTCCTCGCAGTATTTTTTGACATAACCGTAAGCGGTCTTATCTTTAACGGTAGAGATCGTGCCCGCCTTAAAGACATTCTCTCTGCCGAACAGCTCTTCGGTATAGCGGTGAGAAGCGCTCTGCTGTTCACCGGAGAAGTTCAGGTCGATATCGGGGACTTTGTCGCCTTTGAAGCCGAGGAAGGTCTCGAAAGGGATCTCGTGACCGTCGCGCTCCATCAACTCGCCGCATTCGGGACAGTTCTTCGGAGGCAGATCAAAGCCTGAGCCGTAGGAACCGTCGGTAATAAACTCGCTGTGCTTGCAGTGGTTACAGATATAATGCGGACAAAGCGGGTTGACCTCGGAGATACCGGACATCGTCGCAACAAAGGACGATCCGACCGATCCTCGCGAGCCGACGAGATAGCCGTGCTTTTCGCTGTCGGCAACCAGCTTCTGCGCCGTCATATACAATACGGAGAAGCCGTATTTTGTGATAGAATCCAGTTCTTTTTTGAGCCGCGCCGCAACGATCTCAGGCAAGGGATCACCGTACTTTTCTTTTGCGCGGGAATATGTAATGGAAATCAGCTGTTCCTCTGCGCCTTCGATAAACGGCGGGAAGTTGCCCTCAGGGATCGGGCGGACATTCTCGCACATATCGGCGATCAGATTGGTGTTTTCTACGACGACCTCATAGGCTCTGTCGCCGAGATATTTGAACTCCTCAAGCATCTCCGCCGTCGTTCTGAAATACAGCGGCGCCTGCTGATCGGCATCGGAAAATCCCTGTGCCGCCAAAAGAATCTTGCGGTAATCTGCATCGTGCGGATTCATGAAATGTACGTCGCAGGTCGCAACGGTGGGCTTGCCGAGTTTATCGCCAAGCTTTAAAATCGCACGGTTAACACCCTCAAGCTCCTTTTCATCACCGAAAGCGCCTTCGCGCAGTAAAAATGCATTATTGCCGTTCGGCTGGATCTCGAGATAATCATAGAACTGGGCGATCCGCTCGATCTCGCGCTTGCTGTGACAGCCGACGATCGCTCGGTACAGCTCGCCTGCTTCGCACGCAGAGCCGATGATCAGACCCTCGCGGTATTTTATCAGCTCGGATTTCGGGATGCGCGGACGTTTATAGTAATAGTCAAGATGGGATTTGGAAATCAGTCGATAGAGATTTTTTAAGCCCGTTTTATTCTTGACAAGTATGATCTGATGATAGGTCGGCAGCTTTTTGTAATCGCCGCCTCTCACCTTTTCCCTCAGCGCATGTACATCATGAATGTCCAGACGTTCGGTGAGCAATCGGCAAAGGTTGAGGAAAATATTCGTCAGCATCTCGGCGTCATCGACCGCACGATGGTGATTGAACTTGCCGAGATGGAAATATTTTGCAAGTGTGTCCAGCTTGACATTATGGATATTCGGTAGGATCGAGCGCGCGATCGCAACCGTATCGATCGAGGTAAGGTTATACTCGACTCCCATGTTCTCGCACGCCTTGCGGATAAAACCGGTATCGAACGGCGAGTTGTGGGCGACAACGATCGCTCCGTCACAGAAATCAAGGAATTGTTTGACTGCCTCGCTCTGGGAAGGCGCTCCGGCTACCATGCTGTCGGTAATTCCGGTCAGCTGAACGACCTGGGCAGGGATCGGACGCTCGGGATTGACAAAGGTCGAAAACTGGTCGACGATCATGCCGTCCTTGATCTTGACCGCGCCGATCTCCGTGATCTTATCATGATAGGCATAGAGACCGGTGGTCTCGAGGTCAAAACAGACGAATTCGCCGTCGAGCGGTTCATTTTTATCGCCGTCGACCGATGAACACAGATCATCGATAAAATAGGCTTCTGTGCCGTAGATGACCTTGATATCGGTGCCGTTGTCACGCAGATTCTCAGCGGCATTCATTGCATCGGGAAATGCCTGTGCAACGCCGTGATCGGTGATCGCGATCGCAGTATGACCGAATTCAGCCGCTCGTCTGACAAGCGACGCCGCATCGTTGACCGCATCCATCTGGGACATATTGGTATGAAGATGCAGCTCAACACGTTTTTTCTCGGCTTTATCGACGACCTTGACCTTGTCGACGGTCGAGATAGAGCGGGCGTTGATAACGGTATCTCCTGCGAATTTATCGAACTCTACATCACCGGAAACGATGATAGCAGAGCCTTTTTTGACATTGGAAAGAACCTTGCAGTTCTGGATTGAATCGAACACCTTGACGGTGATCGAACCGGTATAGTCGGTAATATCAAATGTGATAATATTTTTATCACCCGAACGGGTCGTTTTGGTTTCTGTTTCAAAAACATCGCCCCATACGGTCGCGCGACCGGTATCGTACTGGATGTTTTCGATCGGCATCATCTTACCCTTGCCGATCCTGCCGTACAGCGGTTTGACCGTAGACGGAATGATCTGCGGGTAAAGTGTATTGCCTTTTCTGATTTCGATTTCTGCTTTTTGATTATTATTCGCTTTTGAAGTCGTCTTTTCATCATCTTCGAAAAGACGGGTCAATTCTTCAAGCTTTTTGCGCTCGATCTTCTTTTGTGCGTTATTGATGCTGTCTACGAACAGAGAATCATCCGCTTTCAGCTCGGTAACGCCGCCGAATTCAATTTGATAGTGCAATCCAAATTCACGCTCGATCATGCTGCTAAGCGCATCGCAGAAGCCTTTTTGTTCCAGAAGTCCCGCGCCGCCGTGTGCCAGTATGACCGTCAGTGTATCGTTTCCGTACTTTTCCAGCTCAGCGTCGTTCAATGTGCCGTTATAGCTGGGGGTCTCAGCACGCAGTGCTTCGACGATCTCGCTGAAATAGTTCAATTCAAACATTTCAGGCGTATAGCGGACATTGACAACCGCTTTGTCGACGCCGACATTACCGTTTGCGATCGCTTTTTCCAGCGAGAACAACACAGATCGCTTAACGAGAGCCGTCGGATGCAGATCGATCGTCATCAATCTTTTTTCACGGTTGATCCGAATATTTCCGACCGACGCATCACTCAGCGCAGGATCGATCGCAATATCGTATTGTGAAAATATATTCGAAAGAGTTATCATCTTCAGCCTTTCATTGAGTTTCCGAGGTTACATCTTTTCGATTTCCTTTATCAATACATCAATCAACTGATCCTCGGGAACCTTTGCGATTATTTCATCTTTTTTGAATACCAGTCCGATGCCGTCGCCGCCCGCGATACCGATATCGGCTTCCTTTGCCTCGCCGGGTCCGTTGACAACACAGCCCATGATCGCAACAGTGATATCCTTTTTGCAATCTCTCAAACGGGTTTCCGCTTCATTTGCGAGCGCGATCAGGTCGATCTTGGTTCTGCCGCAGGTCGGGCAGGAGACAAATCGAATGCCCTTGTCCCCGATTCCGAGCGCCTTGAGGATATCCTTCGCGGCGTAGACCTCTTCAACCGGGTGATCGGTCAGGGATACGCGGATCGTGTCACCGATACCGTCGACCAACAGCGAGCCGATACCGACAGAGGATTTGATGATGCCCATGCGCTTGGTACCCGCCTCGGTAACGCCGAGGTGTAAGGGATAATCACAGCGCTCGGCGGCAAGTCGGTATGCCTTTACCATCGTCTGAACGTCGGAGGATTTCATGGACAGAACGATATCGTTGAAATCAAACTTTTCAAGTAACGACGCGTGATACAGTGCGCTGTCGCAGAGAGCTTCAGCTGTCGGATGACCGTATTTTTCTAAAATATGTTTTTCCAGAGAACCGGAATTGACGCCGATTCTGATGGGGATATTGTGTGCTTTGCAGGTATCGGCAACCGCCTTGACGCGGTCGCCGCTGCCGATATTGCCGGGATTGATGCGGATCTTATCCACGCCCGCGGCGACCGATTCCAGCGCGAGTTTGTAGTTGAAATGGATATCCGCGACGATCGGAACAGATACCGTTTCCTTCAGGGCGGCGATCAACTTGACGGCGTTCATATCCGGAACAGCAGCACGGATGATCTGACAGCCGGCTTTTTCCAGCTCTATTGCCTGTTGTACCGAACCTTCTATATCCTCGGCGGGTCGATTCAGCATCGACTGAACCGATACGGGAGCGCCGCCGCCGATTTTTGTATGCAAAGCAGTAACCGAACGTTTACTACCCATAATTAAATCCTCCGTTAAATAACTGCCAGATATCCTTGACTGCAATCACAGCCGTCAGTCCCAAGAGCAATACCAAGCCGATCGTATTGATGATCGATTCCACCTTACGCGGAACGGGCTTGTGGAAAATCGCCTCGATCAGCAACATCAGGAACCGTCCGCCGTCAAGCGCCGGGAACGGCAGCATATTAACGACGCCGAGGTTGATGGAAATGACCATCATCACGTAGACGATCGAGCTGACAGCGCTTCCGAAGCCGTTGGTTTCTAAGCTCTTGGATGCGACATCGGTGATCGTCGCGGCGAGACCAACCGGACCTGCCATCTCGTTGAGCGAGAACTTACCCGTTACAAGACCTGCCAGTCCTCCCCACACCATGCGGACAACTGAAACGGTTTCCTTGAAGGTTTCGCCGAGGATCACGCCGACATTCTTGTCGAGCGGCTGAACGTAAAAGTCAAGCTGCATCTTCGATTCGCCGTCATCACCCTTGAGCGTCATAATATCGACGTCCTTGAGTTCTATCTTCTCGCCGTCTCGGATAACAGTAAAATCGGAGCGATAGCGTTTTCTGGACTCGCGGATCTCTATCTCGGGATATTTGCCGGTCTTTTTCAATCCGGCGATCTCTGTCATTTCATCACAGTACTCGCAGAAGAGCTGATAAGCTTCTTCCTTCGAGGTACATTCAGCGATTTTCGGCTGAGCAACACGGAACACTTCCGACATCTTGCTGTCGGCTTCATCCGCTTTGCTGCTGTCCATTTTATTCAGACATTCGCGCGCATAGGTCAACAGATCAAAGGCGCAGTCTTCTTTATAGATCTCCAGCTCATCGCCGTCGACCTCAACGACCGGCATCGTGTAAAGCGCGAAATAGAAGTCAATATAGGTGTTGACGTCATAGCCGTTGATTCTGACGATTTTATCGCCTGCCTGCAGGCCGCTTACCGCTGAAAACGAGCCGGGCATAAACATGGAAACCTCGGTAGACGCGATATTCTCCTGCGGGATCAAAGTGACCAACAGCAGAATCATGCCGAGCACAATATTCATGAATGCGCCGGCAACGATGATGATCATGCGCTTCCAGATCTTCGCATTATTAAAGGCACGCGGATTGTCGCTGTCCTTGTCCTCGCCCTCCATCGCGCAGTAGCCGCCGATGGGAAACAGTCGGAACGAGTAGGTCGTCTCTCCCCTGGTAAAGCCAAAGAGCTTGGGACCCATACCCAGCGAAAATTCATTGACCTTCACACCGCTTTTCTTTGCGGCGATAAAATGTCCACCCTCATGAACAAAGATAATCAGCTCAAATAGCAGAACCCCAATCAGTATCAGAGCGATTGTTGTCAGAACGGCGATAATATCATCTCCAAGTTAGTTGATAGTCAGTAGTTAAATATATTTATCAGTCGCGGTCAAAATGCTTGTGCACGAACTCACGCGCACGAGCATCCGCTTCAAGAATATCGTCAAGGCAGGTCGCACTGCCGACCTTGATATTCTCGATCGCAGCGGTCACGATCTCTCCAACATCGAGGAACGAGATCTTGTGCTGACGGAACATCAGGTTTGCCGCCTCATTCGCACCGTTGGCGACTGCGGGATACATCCCGCCCATCTTCATCGCCTTTTTGCAGGCGGCAAGACATTGAAAGGTTTTATCATCCGGCGTATAGAACGTCATCTGACTGAGCTTTGTCCAGTCGATCTCGGGTACGAGTGACGGATAACGCTGCGGATAAGTGATCGCATACTGGATCGGAATCCGCATATCCGGCTGACCCAGCTGTGCTAAAATCGAGTTGTCGGTAAATTCGATCATCGAGTGGATGATGCTCTCCCGGTGAACGACGACCTCGATACCGTCGGGATCGGTATCGAACAGCCACGCGGCTTCAATGATCTCCAGTCCCTTATTCATCATCGTCGCGGAATCGACCGTGATCTTCGCGCCCATGTCCCAGTTAGGATGCTTGAGCGCCTGCTCAACGGTTACATCCTTTAATTCCTCAGCTGTTTTGCCGAAGAACGGACCGCCGGATGCAGTAAGGATGATCTTTTTGAGCGACTTTTCGGGAGGCGCCGCCTGTAAGCACTGGAAAATAGCGGAATGCTCGCTGTCGACCGGATAGAGGGTCACACCGTTTTCCTTGACGGCATTCATGACCAGCTCGCCGCCGGCAACAAGTGTTTCTTTATTGGCGAAGGCGATATCTTTCTTTGCTTTGATTGCCTCTAAGGTCGGCGCTAAACCGACCATGCCGACGACGGAATTGACCAGCAGATCGGCGTCATCATGACAGATTTCAAACAAGCCTTCCATGCCGGAGAGTACCTTGGTATCGGTATCGGCGATCTTGATTTTCAGTTCCTTTGCCTTCTCATCATCGTATACGGCCGCCAGAGCGGGCTTAAACTCGCGGATCTGCTTCTCAAGCAGTCCGATGCTGCTGTAAGCCGAAAGCGCAGTGACGCTGAGGTTCAGCTTTCTGCAGACCTCCAGTGTTTGTGTACCGATCGAGCCGGTGGAACCCAGTATAGATAGATTATGTACCATAGTGAATGAACTTAAACAATGATTGTCACAAATTGTGAGAGAATAAAAATAACGGGCGTACAGAGAACGACCGAGTCAAAGCGATCTAACAGACCGCCGTGTCCGGGCATGATCGAGCCGAAATCCTTGATGCCGCAGCTGCGCTTGATCACGGAGAACAGCAAATCTCCGAAGATAGAAATGACCGAATTCAGCAGGCCGATGACCGGCAGGATACCGAAGTTGATGGTCACGTTACCGTAGATCAGCTGAAACACCAAGCCGAACAGCAGCGGAGCGATCGTACCGCCGATCACGCCGGCGACAGCGCCTTCGACCGTTTTTTTCGGACTAATGATCGGGCAGAGCTTGCGTTTACCGACAGCGCTGCCGACAAAGTATGCGACCGTGTCGGAGACCCACGGGATACCGACGATCAAAATCACCCAGAACGAGGAATAGCGCTTATCAACGCATGATCTGATCGCGAATGCCGACATCGAAACCGACAGCATGATGACGCCTGCAAAGGCGAAGATGACGTCGTCGATCTTTGTATGCTCATGATCCGCAACGGCGATGATTGCCAGCACCAGCGTAAATACGTAGTACGGGATATAACGGTATGCCGTGTAAGACAGCGCCGGTATCAGCAGCGCAAATAACAGGCACGGGATCATCAGCTTCAGATTCTTGTTGATCTTCTTCGCTGAGAGATATTCGCCGCAGATCAATGTGTTTGCAAGCGCGATCGCGATCGTGATGACAATACTGTTCATTTCTCCGAAAATCAGTATCGCAAGGAAGATGACGATCGCTACTCCCGCTGTGATTATCCTCGTTTTCATGACTTACTTTCTCCTAAAACTCCTCATACTCCGCCGAACCGTCTGTTGCGGTTGGCGAACTCAATCAGCGCTTGATTGAGGTGCTCCTCCTTAAAATCAGGCCAGAGAACATCCATAATGACATACTCGCTGTAGGCGGACTGCCACAGCAGGAAGTTGGAGGTTCGGTGTTCTCCGCTGGGACGGATGATCAGGTCGGGATCAGGCTGACCGCTCGTATACAGATAATCGGAAATGACCTGTTCCGTGATCGCGTCGGCGCTGAGCTGATCGTTCTTCACATCTGCAGCGATCCTCTGCATCGCCGTGACAAGCTCAGCTCTGCCGCCGTAATTCATCGCGATATTCAAGACCATTCCGTCTCTGTCCTTGGACTCTTCCTCGTTTTCTTCCATCAACTGAAGCAGCTCCGGAGAAAACGCAGTACGGTCGCCGATGAATTTCAGCACGATGCTGTCGTCCTTGAAATCTCTGAGCGCTTCCTCGAGGTATTCCTTGAAGAGCTTCATCAAGGCGTTGATCTCTTTTTCGGGTCTGCGCCAGTTCTCGGTGGAGAAGGCATAGACCGTCAGATGCTTGATCCCGATATCGCTGCAATAGCGTGCGATCTTCCGAAAGGTCTGGGCGCCTGCGGAATGACCGGCTGAACGCGGAAGTCCGCGCTTCTTCGCCCAACGACCGTTGCCGTCCATGATGATACCGATATGCGCGGGGAGTTCGATTTGCGATATATCGGTCAATTCGGGCTTTTTACGATTGAAAAAAGCCATCTTAAATCTCCATGATCTCTTTCTTCTTCTTCTCGGCGAGAGAATCTACCTCTTTGATGAAGTTATCGGTAGACTTCTGTACCTTCTTCTCGCCTTCCTTGAGGTCGTCCTCGGTCAGCTCGCCGTCTTTCTTCATCTTCTTGAGCTTTTCGATGGTATCACGGCGGACGTTGCGGATCTGAACCTTGCAGTCCTCGGCGATATGGGCGATATCCTTGGCGATCTCTTTACGCTTATCCTCGGTAAGCGGCGGGAAGATCAGGCGAATGATCTTGCCGTCGTTCTGCGGATTGATGCCGATATCGGACATCTGGATCGCCTTTTCGATCTTTCTGAGGACGGAAGCGTCCCACGGCTGGATCGTGAGGGTACGCGCTTCGGTCACGGATACAGCGGCAAGCTGGTTGATCGGGGTCGGCGTACCATAGTAATCGACGTTGACCTTATCCAGAACAGCAGGATTCGCTCTGCCGGCGCGGATGGTTTTGAATTCATCGATCAGGTGGTTGATGCGGCGCTGCATACGCTCATCATTCTTTTTTAATGCCTCTTTCATGGGAGTTCCTCCTTTATATCAATTAATTAGTCACTAATGTTCCGATGCCGGTATTGCATACCGAATCGTAGATATTATCGGGATCTTTGATGCTGAATACCAGCAGTCCGATATTATTGTCCTTGCAGATCGCGGCGGCAGTGGAATCGATGACCTTTAAATCCTTTTCGAGTACCTCCTGAAACGAAAGCTGATCATAGCGAACAGCGTCGTCGAAGGCATTCGGGTCTTTGTCGTACACGCCGTCGACCAGCGTCGCCTTGAGGATGATCTCGGCTTCGATCTCAGCGGCTCTGAGCGCCGCGGCGGTATCGGTCGAGAAGAAGGGATTACCGGTACCGCATCCGAAGATGACGACTCTGCCCTTTTCCAGATGACGGATCGCGCGGTTGCGGATATAAGGCTCGGCAACCTGACGCATGGAGATCGCGGTCTGGACACGGACGTCAACGCCGATCTGTTCGAGTGCATCGGCAACACCGAGCGCATTGATCGTCGTCGCGAGCATTCCCATATGGTCAGCTCTGGTACGATCCATCTTCCCGCTGGAGCGTCCGCGCCAGAAGTTGCCGCCGCCGACAACGATCGCGACCTGAACGCCCGCCTCGGTCAATTTTTTGATTGGTTCGCAGAAAGAAAGCACCGTATCAAAATCGATCCCGTTCTTCTGCTCACCGGCTAAAGATTCACCGGATAACTTCAGCAAAATCCTTTTATAACTGGGTTTCATGCATATCACTCCACATTACATTCATACTTATCATTATTTTACTACATTCCCTCTTTTTTGTAAAGTAATAATCATGAAAAGTCAGGCTCATTAGTCTACAAATATTTTGACTTAAATTATTGGATAATGCACAAAAAGTTTTAATAATGTATTAACTTTGTAAAAAGCGCTTGACAAGGCGATTTAATGGCAACTCCTCCCTACTGCATTCTATTAGATGAATTTTTCATATAAAAATCGAGTAGGGCGGAATCACTCCGCCCTCTCACACCACCGTACGTGCCGTTCGGCATACGGCGGTTCAACTCAATTTCAAAGTATGCTGTCTAAGA
>CACYPH010000040.1 GCA_902776185.1 uncultured Ruminococcus sp. | reverse complement strand
TTAGACAGCATACTTTGAAATTGAGTTGAACCGCCGTATGCCGAACGGCACGTACGGTGGTGTGAGAGGGCGGAGTGATTCCGCCCTACTCGATTTAAACAGACCGATAGGGACAATCCTGCCCGCTGATAATGAATTCCGTCTCGGGGAATGCTTTTTCCAGCATTCCTTTCAGCGGCTCGATCACCACGTTCTCGGTCGAAAAATGTCCCGCGTCAAAGGCGGCGATTCCGTGTGATACCGCCCAAAGGTACTGGTGATGCTTCATCTCGCCGGTGACGAATGCGTCAAAGCCGTATTCTTTGCACAGTTCTACCCCGCCGCCACCGCCGCCGGAGGATACCGCGACCTTGGTGACTTTTCCGTCCGTGAACCGTACCGACGGTGCGCCTAACTTTTCCTTGACGAACGCGGCGAATTCCTCCGCCGTCATTTCGCATTCCGGATCGCCGATCAGCAGATAATCCTCGGGATAAAACGCCGTATTTTTCAGCCCCAGCGCCTTTGCCAACTGCGTATTTACGCCCTGCTGAGCGCGGTCGAGATTGGTATGCAGGCACAGCCCGCCGATCCCGTATTTCGCGAGCGCATATACCGCGCTGTCAGGCGTAAGATACCGCAGCGGCTCAAAGATAACGGGGTGGTGGCTGATGATCAGCCCCGCGCCGATATTATGCGCTTCTTCGACAGCCGCGGGCGTGATATCCAGCGCCAGCAATACCTTGTCGACCTCGTCGTTCTCTGCGCCGACCAGCAGTCCGACGTTATCCCATTCATCCGCCAGCTCATACGGCGCGATCTGCTTGCAAAACTCTTCGATTTTTCGGATGCTTGTCATGATAAAAGCTCCTCCATTTTTCTGACGACCGGCGCAAGGCTCGGATCGCCATTTTCCTGCTTTTTCAGCTTGTTCAGGCACTTGTTCAGAAAGCCGATGCTCGCCTCATCATCCGGCGTCAGCTTACCGATATTCGCCTCAAAGATTCCGCATTCACGCCGCACGCCGTTATACCGCACGCGCATGACGGTGTAGTACTTTTTTGCGTCGTAAACCGCGCCCTGCTTTTCAATACAAAAGCCGTTTTCATACAGCCATTTGATCAGCACATCATGCCGCGTCATCGGCTGTAAAATCAGATTTTTTTCGCCGTCCTTGACCCATTCGCAGTCGCCGAGGATCTGGGCGATCAGCTCGCCGCCCATCCCCGCGATGACGATATCGTCTACCTCGTCCGCGGCGATCTCCTTCAGCCCGTCGGACAGGCGCGTTTGTATCCTGTCGGACAGCCCTTTTTCGGCAATATTCTTCCGAGCGGATTCGAGCGGCAGGGGATTGACGTCGCAGGCGAGCGCCGAGGGGATCTTTCCGCTTTGGCACAGCGCGATCGGCAGATACCCGTGATCTGTCCCGATATCCGCAAGGCGGCTGCCCTCGCGAACGTATTCCGCGCACAAGGACAGCCGCCCCTTGAGGTTCAGCAATTTCATTATTCGGCGACAGCGTCGTTCAGCGCCTTGACCAGCTGATCTGCGTCAGCGCCGTGGACCATGCACGCCTCTGCGATGCTTTCGCCGCGGGAGGCGGGACAGCCTAAGCAGTGCATTCCCATGTTGAGGAACAGCGGAGCGGTGGTCGGATACTTGTCCAGTACGTCGCCGATAATCGATTCTTTGGTGATCATAGTATACCTCCTGATTTTTTGTACAATAGTATTGTACCACACACCTGTCAAAAATACAACACTAAAATGCAGGGTACGGCATTTATGACGTACCGAGAATGACGGGCGTAAAAGCCTTCCTCTTGAGAGGAAAGTGTCACCGCAGGTGACGGTTGAGGTGTATACCGTAAACAACGGATAGGATAACAAGCCTCCTATCGAGCGGTACGTCGGCAAGCGCCGTACCCTACGATAATCGGTTGGTCGAAAAACGACATTGATGAAGTCCCGCCGCCTTCGCCGCTTCATCCACCATCCGCTGTGCGGTTTCCATATCCCCGCGGTTGACTGCGGAGAGGTAGTCGTCGTCGCGGGATTGGTTTTTTTGAGTAGAGGGGTTGTTTTTCTTTTGCTTTTGTGATACAATATTTTTACCGCCATTGGTATTTATGTGCGAGCCCCTGCTCTTAGAGTTTGAGGGCACGTTGCCGTGACCAATGGGGGTTATTTTGTTTATATCAAAAAGTATGTTTCTTCCATCTCTAGCGTGAGCAATATTGAGATTTGCTTCATAAATGGTTCCGTTTCTATCCATTAATGTTGCTTTGCGGAAAGACCATCCATTATCGTCTAACCATTGATGAGTGTTATCTTTGTTCCCTTCGCCTAAGTCTTCTGAAACATATACTATCTCATCGGCATGAGCTACTGCAAGTTGCTCTTTTATTCCTCTTTTTCTTGCTAACTCATCCAAAACTTTATGGCTGTTTTTTGCTCCAACCTTTTAAACTCTTTCATTGGTTCTGGCAAACTCGATTGTAACTGCGCCGTTGTTATCATCATAGACAGTTATTTGTTTGCCCGCCAATTGGTTGTACACATATTTCTTTAGAACACCTGACCAATTGCGCGGCTTGATCCCATCGAAAATGTTAGTGTCTAGCAAAACGACATTATTGTATATCTTGCCGTTATCGTCAGCAATCTCGTCCCTTACCGAGTACTTCACACCACCCTCATCGGTGGTGTTTTCTATATACGCGGCATTATCCGATGCGGCTTTGACGCCCGCTACGAATCGATCGAGGATCTCCTGATTCTCCCGCGCCATCTTCGCGCCGAGCTTGCCTACGAATCAAAACATCGGCAAACTGGTATATGTATATGACCGCCCTCTTAGGAGGGTGTTTTTGTAGGGGCGTTTCGGTAATACTTGTAGGGGACGGCATTTATGACGTCCCGAGAATGACGGACGCGGTTGTTATCGAAAGCGTGAGATAGGAATAAAATGTTTCTGCCATACGGTACGTCGGCAAGCGCCGTACCCTACAATTCGGGTCGCCGAGGCGCCCCTACAATTTAAATTTCCATATCTGAAAAATAAAATGAAAAAAGCGCCCCTTTCGGAGCGCTGTTGAGCAATACATATTATTCAGCTGATGCTTCTTCTGCTTCCTTCCTTTTAGCAAAACATTCGCTGCAATAGTAATCCTTGCCTTCCATCGGCTTAAATGGGATATGTGCTTCGCCGCCACAGTCTGCACACACGGTGGTGTGCATTTCACGATTCGCCCTGATTGCATTCTTGCGAGCAATACGGCAGTCCTTGCATCGCTGAGGCTCATTGACGAAACCTTTCTCAGCGTAGAACTCCTGCTCACCGGCTGTGAACACAAATTCGTTTCCACAGTCCTTGCAACGGAGAGTCTTGTCTTCGTACATAGCGTGTACCTCACTTTTTGGTATATTATTTACCCCGCGGCGGAGTTGCACCGTCTGATTTCTCTTCGGGGTGTATTACCTAGAAAGCTTTTGACGTATACGGGTCTGTGCATTGTCAATTGTCTTTAAGGATTTGTTCAGCTTATCCGCGATCTCCCTGCGCGTGTAGCCGGAAAGGTGCAAAATCGCCACACGGTATTCAAGGTCTGACAGCCTATCCTTTAGTATTTGATGAAGCGAGCCGATGTATTCCTTCGTCTCTACGATTTCGGGCAGCGTGCTACTCGTAGAATCGACGGCATGATTCTCTTCATCTTCGATAGATATTATATTTTGCGAGGGAACGATGCGCGTGCTTGACACGTGTCTTAAGAGCGAGATAAAGCGGTTCTCGATGCAGACCATCGAGTAATTCTTAAAGCTCATCCCGCCGTTAATATGATAATTACGGCACGCATTCAAAAGCGCGATCATGCCTTCCTGAACCAGATCGCCGCTGTCGATATCGGGCGACATCCCGCGGTATCGCTTGGCGGCAGATGAGATCAGCCCCAGATACCTAGACGCGATCATCTCGAACGCATCGTCGTCGCCCGCGTGGAACCGATCGAGTAATACCTCGTCGGACAGGCGCGGTTCAGCCTCAGCCTGACGGTCTTTCAGGATAAAGCACCTCACAATATATTAATATAGGATAATAATAAACAAAATACGACTAAAAGTCAACAGGTTTTTCAAAATATAATTATGCAGAAAAAAGCATTCTTCCATCAATTTTTGTGCATATTTGCTAAGTAATCTGATAAAAGTTTGGATGGGCAAACCCGACTGTTTGTGTTATAATAGGGATGTATTCGAACATAGTTACGATTTTCAGGAGGCTTACGATGGTAGAAAAATGCAGCAGTTTAGGACTGTTCGGACTGAACACCTACGCGATAGAGATAGAGGCGGACCTGTCCCGCGGCATGGCGGCGTTCGATATCGTCGGACTGCCCGATACGGCGGTCAAGGAGAGCCGCGACCGTGTTCGTTCCGCGATGAAAAATTGCGGCTTTGAGTTTCCGAACTCGCGGCTGGTGCTGAATCTCGCTCCTGCCGATATCAAAAAGGAAGGTCCGCTCTACGATCTGCCGATCCTTGTGACGATCCTGCGCGCCATGCGCCATATCACCGCCGATATCAGCGACAGCGCCTTTATCGGTGAGCTGTCACTGTCCGGGGAGGTACGCGGGGTCAACGGCGTGCTGCCGATGGCGATCGCCGCGCGTCAGCTGGGCTTTGAGAAGCTCTACGTCCCCGCCGCGAACGCCAACGAGGGCGCGGTCGTCGACGGCATACATATCTATCCCGTGCATAATGTGTTCGAGCTGATCGACCACCTTGCGGGACGGCAGTCCATCGAGCCCGCCGTCTATGATCCCGCCGCAGTTGAGGAGACCACCGCCCTTGATTTTTCTCAGGTCAAGGGTCAGAATGAAGCGAAGCGCGCGATGGAGATCGCCGCCGCAGGCGGTCATAACGTCCTCTTGATCGGCTCGCCCGGCGCGGGCAAAAGTATGCTCGCCAAACGCCTTGTCACCATCCTGCCGCGCATGACCTTTGAGGAAACCATCGAGACCACTAAGATCCATTCCATCGCCGGCACGCTCAAAAAAGGCGCGGGTCTGATCGAGACCCGTCCCTTCCGATCGCCCCATCACACGATCTCCCGCGTCGGTCTCACCGGCGGCGGCACGACCCCCAAGCCCGGCGAGATCTCCCTCGCCCATAACGGCGTGCTGTTTCTGGACGAGCTGCCCGAGTTTTCCCGCTCTACCCTCGAGGTGCTGCGCCAGCCGCTCGAGGACGGCGTCGTCAGCATCGCCCGTGCCAACGGCACCTATACCTATCCGTCGACCTTTATGCTGGTCGCCGCGATGAACCCCTGTCCCTGCGGCTATTACAATCATCCGAAAAAGGAGTGCTCCTGCTCCGATAACGCGGTTCAAAAATATCTCAACCGTGTCTCGGGACCCCTGCTCGACCGCATCGATATCCATATCGAAGTCCCGCCCGTCGATTACGACGACCTCACCGCAAAATCAGGCGAGGAATCGAGCGCGTCGATCCGCGAGCGCGTCAATGCCGCCCGCGCGATCCAGACCGCACGCTTTGAGGGGCTTTCCACCAAATGCAACGCCCATATCGAGGCGGCGCAGTTCGACGAAGTCTGCGTCCTTGACGACCGCGCCGACCGATTGCTGAAATCCGCGTTTGATAAACTGAACCTGACCGCCCGCGCCTATGACCGCATCATGAAGGTCGCACGCACCATCGCCGACCTCGATCAAAGCGAAGTCATCCGTGCGGAGCACATCAGCGAAGCCATCCAGTACCGCTCTCTCGACCGCAAGTATTGGCATTCCTGAGCGCCTCTTGAAAAACTAATGCTAAAAAAATCCTCTTACGTCAGGGCTTGCCCGCGGCGCGGCGGATGAACCCAAAGCCTGATTCCGATCAACCCAAGCGCTTCCGATTTTTGGAGGCGCTTTTTCAATATTGCGCCGTAAAATACTTCCATTTTCATGCACTTTCGACACGCGCGCCGACCGTCCGCGGCGCACTGCTGACGATCCCCGTTGTAACACGTCGATTAGATTACAAAATAATTACATAGAAGAATAATAAATATAGAAATTTCCAACATACCCATCGATGAATTACATACAATATCACCAAATTTGATTACAAATCTTTTTTTCGGTTGACATCGCCACGCCTTTGTATTATCTTTATTATAACGCAGTAGCCTATTGCGTTGCTTTAGTATACAAAAAATACCAAGGATCCCCCCTCATTTCCACGTATCCTTATTCCGTATAGAAACAGAAACTCTTAAGGAGTGTACGATTTTGGAAAAAATCATGATCACAGGCGGCAAGCCCCTCTTCGGAGAGGTCACTGTCAGCGGCGCCAAGAACGCCGCCGTGGCGATTATCCCCGGCGTTGTTCTGTGCGACGAGCCCTGCCGCATTGAAAATATACCGAATATCTCCGACGTCAGCGTCATCGCCAATATCCTGCGCGATATGGGCGCGATGGTTCGCCGCGTCGATAAAAACACCCTCGATATCGATCCCCGCCCGATCAACACCTTTGAGGCGACCGAGGACAGCGTCCGCAAGATGCGCGCGTCCTACTACCTCTTAGGCGCTTTGCTCGGCAGATTCCATCAGGCAAAGGTTGCGCTGCCCGGCGGCTGTAATTTCGGCGTTCGTCCGATCGACCAGCATCTCAAGGGCTTCCAGCTCATGGGCGCGAAGAACGACCTGATCAACGGCGCGATCATCTCGCTCGACGCCACCGAGTCGTTCCACGGCGCACGCGTTTATTTCGATACCGTTTCCGTCGGCTCGACCATCAATGTGATGCTCGCCGCGGTCAAGGCGGAGGGTCAGACCATCATCGAGAACGCCGCCAAAGAGCCCCATATCGTTGACCTTGCGAACTTCCTCAACTCCATGGGCGCGAACATCCGCGGCGCCGGTACCGACGTTATCAAGATTCGCGGAGTGGAATATCTCCACGGCGTGACCTATTCGATCATCCCCGACCAGATCGAGGCGGGCACCTACATGGCTGCCGCCGCCGCGACAAGGGGCAAGGTCACGATCCGCAACATCACCCCGAAGCACCTTGAGAGTATCTCCTCCAAGCTGCGCGAGATGGGCTGCGAGATCGACGAATACGACGAGGCGGTCATCATCGACGCGACCGTTCGTCCCCTGACCCGCGTGAATATCAAGACCATGCCGCATCCCGGCTTCCCGACCGACTGCCAGCCCCAGTTCGTCGCCCTTCTGACCACCGTCAAGGGTACCTCGATCGTCAACGAGAGCGTCTGGGATAATCGCTATCAGTATGTCAGCGAGCTGGTTCGCATGGGCGCGAATATCTCTGTCGAGGGCAGGCTTGCGATCATCGAGGGCGGCAGACTTACCGCCGCTCCCGTCAAGGCGACCGACCTGCGCGCAGGCGCCGCGATGCTGATCGCAGGCTTGGTAGCCGAGGGCACCACCAATATCAGCAACATCAGCTATATCGAGCGCGGCTATTCCGACGTCGTTACCAAGTTCCAGTCGCTTGGCGCGGATATCAAAAAGGTCTATTATCCCGACCACGACGAGGTCGTCACGACCGCATAACATACGCAAACCAAAAGGGCACTCCGGTGCCCTTTTTTGATGATTATTCCAATTTGCAGGGGAGGGGCTTGCTCCTCCCGCAAGCCGACGAATCAGGAGATAACATGGCAAAAATCGTACCGCTTTTTTCGTCCAGCAAGGGCAATTCCTATTACATACAGGGCAACTCCACCGCGATCCTCGTCGACGCAGGGCGCAACCTCAAACAGCTTGAGGCGGCGCTGGCGCTCAACGACCTGTCACTGCGTTCTGTCCGCGCGATCTTCGTGACCCACGAGCACACCGACCATATCAGCGCCCTCAAGGTACTGCTCAAACGCTACGACATCCCGCTCTATGCGACCCGCGGCACGCTCGACGCGTTGACCGCTTCCGATAAAGTTCCCGCGTCGGCGCGGCTGAATGTGATCGAGAATTTTGTTGAGACCGCCGACTTCCGCGTTGCGCGGGTGCAGACCTCTCACGACGCTGCCGAAAGCTGCGGCTTTTTCATCGAGACGCCTGATTCCCGCCGACTGAGTATCGTCACCGATACAGGTTATCTTACCGAGGACGCGCGCATGGCGATCTCCCGCTCCAACCTCGCCGTGGTGGAATCCAACCATGACCTGAATATGCTGAAAAACGGGCCTTATCCTTATATTCTCAAGAAGCGCATCCTCTCCGACAGCGGCCACCTTTCCAACCCCGCTTGCGCCGAGGCGCTGCCCGATTTTGTAGGCGCGGGACTGACCCGTATCATCCTCGGCCACCTCAGCGAAGAGAACAATCTCCCGTCCCTCGCCGTCAGCGAAGCGATCCGTTCCCTGACCGCCGCGGGCATGACCGTCGACAGCGACTATACCATCGACGTCGCCCCTGTCGAAACCAACCGAAAATCCATATCCTTTTAGGTGATTTATGCTGAATGTCAATATCATCTGCGTCGGCAAGCTCAAAGAAAGCTACCTGCGTGACGCAATCGAAGAATACAGCAAGCGAATGAAGCCCCTCTGCAAGCTGAGCGTTATCGAACTGCCCGAGGAAAGGGTAGGAGAGAACCCCTCTGCCGCCGAGATTCAAAAGACCGTCGCCGCCGAAAGCGACCGTATTCTGCAAAAGCTCGGCAAAAGCGACTATGTCGTCGCGATGTGCATCGAGGGCAGGAATATCAGCTCCGAGGAGTTGTCCCAAAAGCTCGAGGAGATACAGCAGCTCGCCGGTACCGTCGACTTTATCATCGGCGGCTCGTGGGGATTGTCCGACGCGCTCAAAGCCCGCGCTGATTTCAAACTCAGCATGGGCAGAATGACCTTTCCCCATCAGCTGTTCCGCGTCATGCTTCTCGAGCAGATCTACCGCGCCTTCCAAATCAGCCGCGGCACAAAATATCATAAATAATATTGACATCTACGTATTCAATGCTATAATATAAGTACAAGGAGTTATCCGATAGACGGTTAGCCCTAAAGTATGTTGTTTATAGAAACAACCGCCCTAGAGCAGATGGGCGGTTATTTCTTTATACTCAGTATAAATCCGATGGAATATAAGAGTATGAGCGCAAAAATGAAGTACATTTCCATGCTATCACCCTCTATACTACAGATTCCCACATGGGGTTATATGTAATCAGAGGGTCACAGTCCCTCTGTAATGACAAAAGTCAAGAGAGGGCTAACCGCCTACCGTATATGTGGATAACTCCTTGCAAAAGTCATTATATTGGATTGATGGCTTTAGGATGAAAGGAATTGAACCCCAATAGGTTTATGGCGGCAGATTCAAGCCTGATCTTTGTCAAAATCCTCGTGAATACGTCAAGTATTCACTGTGGTTTTTTCGCGATCAGACATAAATCTGCTCGCCATAAACTGCTTCGCACCGAGAATGAGATCATTTTCAAGGATTTCTCGGTGCAGAGGAGGAGTAACCCTGACGGGTTGCGATCGACGATAAGCCGATAAAGACTGAAAATGACTCATTATCGGCTATTGAGTTCGACTCCTTTCATCCTAAGTAAATAACTACAACAATATCGTAATGATACATTTCAAGAATTTCATTTTTGGAGGTGAAAATATGGCATTTGACGGCATCATGATGACCATGGTCAAAAAAGAATTGAAGGCACAGCTGACCGGCGCAAAGGTCAACCAGATCTACCAGCCCGCGCGGGACGAGCTTGTGTTCTCTTTCCGTACGCCCTACGGCGTCAAAAAACTGCTGATCCGTTTGTCCGATTCGCCGCGCGTCCATATTTCCGCCTGCTCGATCGAGAACCCGCCCGTTCCTCCGATGATGTGTATGCTGCTCCGTAAACGTCTCGGCGGCGCGCGCCTTATCGAGATCACCCAGCCGAAGAACGAGCGCGTACTGTGTCTGGTTTTCGACGCCCTCAACGAGATCGGCGACCGCGAGCAATTGCACCTCTATGTTGAGATCATGGGCCGCTATTCCAACGCGATCCTGACCGACGGTTCGGACAATGTGATCGATTCGATCAAGCGCATCGACTTTTCCGAATCCGAGGAGCGCGTCCTGCTCCCGAAAATGCCCTATGAATTACCCCCGATGCAGGACAAGCTCTGCATCGAAGAAACTGCTGTTCCCACTGTCTGCCGCCGTATCATCGACCTCGGCGGCGACGACCGCGCGATCCTTAACACGATCCAGGGCATTTCCCCGATGATCGCCCGCGAGCTTTCCTACCGTGCCGAGAGCGAGGGACTTGACGCCGTCATCGAACAGCTCAAAACCGAGGTGGAAAGCGGCAGCGGAATCCCCACCCTCGTCTATAAGACCGACGGCTCGCCGATGGACTTCTGCTTCATGGATATCCGCCAGTATAACGGCGCTCTAAAAACGCGTCATTTCGATACCTATTCCGAGCTGCTCGATACCTTTTTCTCCGACCGCGACCGCCTCGCGCGGATGCGCGCAAAATCCGCCGACCTCAATAAGCTGTTATCCAATACCATCGACCGCCTATCCCGCAAGATCAACCTGCAAAAAGCTGATTTGAAGAAATGCGCCGACCGCGAACAGCTCCGCATCCAAGGCGACCTGCTCCAAGCGAACCTCTATCGCATCGAAAGAGGCGCGTCCGCCGTCACGGTTGAGAACTACTACGATCCCGACAACGCTCCTTTGACCATTCGGCTCGATCCCGCGATCACCCCTGCCATGAACGCCCAGCGGTATTATAAGCAGTATAATAAAGCCAAGACCCGCGAGACCATGCTCACCGAGCAGATCAAAAAGGCGTCCGATGAGCTGCAATATATCGAGAGCGTGCAGGATGTTCTGTCCCGCTGCGAGACCGAGGCTGAGTTCTCCGCCATCCGCGCCGAACTGCGCGAGGAGGGCTATCTCCGCACCCAAAAGGGTAACGTGAAGCGCAAGGATAAACCCCTCCCGCCGATCGAGTACAAAAGCTCCGACGGCTTCCGCATTTTAGTCGGTCGCAACAACGTCCAGAACGACCAGCTCACCCTGCGCACCGCCCATAAGTCGGATATCTGGCTGCACACCAAGAACATCCACGGCACGCACGTGATCATCGTCACCGACGGAAAACCTGTTTCCGATACCGCGATCCGCGAAGCGGCACAGATCGCCGCCGCCCACAGCAAGGCGAAGGACAGCTCACAGGTGCCGGTCGATTACACTGCCGTCAAAAACGTCAGCAAACCCGCAGGCGCCAAGCCCGGCAAGGTCATCTACGTCAACTACAAAACCGTCTACGTCACTCCTGACAGCAGATAGGGGAGCGTTACGGCGGTAATCCGCATCCCGTGATGATTCCGACTGTCGAAAAGTGAAAAACTTTTGGTGATTTTCAATGCACAAAACAGGCAAGGATTGTATACTTTGCTGATTTTGTGCATTTTTCTTTATTAGAATATTATTGACAGGGTAATTCGTTATTATTACTATAGGGTAATTTGAGATACCCTAAGGAAAACCTGAATATAATCAACCGTATCATATCTGTATTTCTCCAGTACGGTAACTCACAGCCAAAGGCTGCAACAAACGGAGTAAAGTATGCAAATCACAGATTTATTTCTCGTCTTCGGCGGATTGGGACTGTTTTTCTTGGGCATGAAGCTCATGGGCGACGGTCTCGAGCTCGCCGCAGGTAACAAGCTGAGGACGTTGCTCGAGAAGATCACCGCCAACAAGTACCTCGGTATGCTGGTCGGCTTGGTCGTCACCGCCGTTATCCAGAGCTCGTCAGCGACCGCCGCAATGGTCGTCGGTTTCACGAACGCCGGTTTGATGGAGCTTGCCCAGACGGTCGGAATCCTCTTCGGCTCGAAGATCGGTACCTGTATGACCTCGGTACTGCTGTCATTCGATATGGGCAGCATCGTCCCGCTGTTCATCTTTGCGGGCGTCATCGTCATCATGTTCGTCAAGAAGAACAACTACAAGTACTACGGCCAGATCCTCGCGGGCTTCGGTATCCTGTTCTACGGCATGACCGTCATGTCCGACGGCCTCAAGGAACTCAATTCCGAGGGCGCGATCGATAATATCCTGTCGAGCGTCAATAACCCCTTCATCGGGCTTGCACTCGGCACGATCATCACCGCGATCATCCAGAGCTCATCAGCATCCGTCGGTATCCTGATGGCGCTCGGCGCCGCGGGAGCGATCGGCGTCGATCAGGCGATCTACATCGTCTACGGCATGAACCTCGGCGCTTGTATGCCGGCGTTCCTCTCCGCGATGGGCGCGAAGCGCAACGCAAAGCAGGTCGCGATCCTGAACCTGTTGATCACCCTCTTCGGCGTGATCCTATTAGTCCCGCTGACGATGATCCTGCCGATATCGAGCACGATCGAGAGTATCCTCCCCGGCAACGTCAGCGCCCAGATCTCCGCGTCCCACATCTTCTTTAATGTCGTGAACATGGTCGTTCTGATGCCGTTCTCCACGCTGATGGTGAAGCTGACCCAGAAGATGCTGCCCTATCATGAGGACCCGGAAAAGGACAAGATGGCAGTCGAATTCATCGACAACCGAATCCTCACCACCCCGCCGATGGCGGTTCTCCAGTGTGAGAAAGAGGTCGCCCGCTTGACCCGACTGGTCCAGAAAAACTACAACCGTTCCCTGATCGCATTCTTTGACCGCGACAAGGATTCCATCGATAAGGTGCTCGACCGCGAGAAGGTCATCGACTACCTCTCGAAGAGCATCACCGACTATATCGTCAAGATCAACGGTCTGGATATCGAAGATCACGACCGCCAGATCGTCGCGGCGATGTACTCCGCGATCCAGGATCTCGAGCGTATCGGCGACCATGCCGAGAACATCGTCGAGTATACCCGCACCGTGCTTGAGGAAGACCTCAAGTTCAGCGATACCGCCATCACCGAGATGCGCGACATCTGCGAAAAATGCCGCACCCTGATGGAGCTGTCCTTCGCGATGTTCAACGCTCAGGGCGCATCGCCCGAGCTGATCGAGCGCATCATCCAGGTCGAGGACGAGGTCGACGAGTGCAAGGATGATTACAAGATCGCCCATATCGCCCGTATGAACGAGGGTACCTGTAACGCCGAATCCGGCGCGGTCTTCCTGAATATGCTGATCGATATCGAGCGTGTCGGCGACCACGCGATCAATGTCGCATTCGCGATCCCGAACCGCCAGAAGCAGGTCCTCACCGCAAAAGCATAACAACACAAAATACCCGCTCGAAAAGAGCGGGTTAATTTTTTGCAACACACTGTTACAAAGTAACCGCTCAATAATCACCCCTCTGTTCAAGCACGGTCAAACATGAGATAATGTAACCGGGCAAAACAGTCCCAAAAGGTACAATGGAGTA
>CACYPH010000039.1 GCA_902776185.1 uncultured Ruminococcus sp. | reverse complement strand
TACATTTTTTGACCTTCTACCCTTTCTTCCTTGCGCCTGCTTTTTGCAGGCGTTCTTTTTTGACTTCCCATCTTATACTAGCAGTTTCCTATAAAGTAAGAAAAGGTGCTGTCAGCTGACAGCACCTTTATTGTATGTGTTGATGAATCAGAATCCGGTAGTGAAATACCAATCTCCGTCGACCTTCATTCCGTAGAAAGAGCTGACCCAATAGTCGCGCTTGGAAGAATCGGTATCGCTCGGGCGGGATACCTCGAGCAGGACGATCGTCATATCCTGGATCTTGTCGATATCCTTGTAGCCGGCAGTCTCCAGCTGGGACTTGAGGGAATCCTTGACATCTTCCGACAGAGAAACGGTTTTGAGAACCTTGGTTTCCAGTCCCTCGGTGCCGGTATCGTCGCCGTACTGCTTCGCCTGTTCCACTCTCTCCTGAAGATCATCGTAATTATACATGACGGAGTAGTCCTTGGAGAAATACGCTTCATAGTCGGCGTCCTTGTACGCCTGGATATATTCCTCAACCGCGGAGGCGGGTCCGGTGAACTTCGGGATCAGCATGATCGCCGCAAAAACGATGGCAACGATCGCGGCAACAGCGATACCGATACCAAGGCCTAAGCCGAAGGATAAAGGCTTTTTGGGAGCGGGCTCGTTTTCAGCTTCGGCGCTCTCTTCTGCCTGAGCTTCTTCAGAATCGGAATCCTCAGCTTCCTCTGCTTCTGTATCTTCGGACGCTGTTTCGCCCTCTGCTTGAGCTTCGGTTTCAGCTTCCGCCGCATCGTCAGCAGGAGCTTCGTCCTCGGCGTTTTCAACTGCAGGTTCAGCTTCTGCTTCCGCAGCCTCTGTCTCCGCCTCGGGTGCGGCTACAGCCTCGTCTGCGGCTTCTTCTGCAGCGTCTGTCGCAGCAGTTTCTTCCTTGATCTCCTCAGCAGGAGTCGTGTTTTCTTTTGACATATCATTACCTCTTTTCTTATTTCGGGTTCAATCACTCTTTGAATCGATGCCGATATCAATATCGGCACAACTAGTATAATAAACTTATCGGACAAAAATGTCAACAGCGAAAATCAGAAAGCGGGCAGAAAGCTCTGCCCGCCGTGATTACTATTTGTCGAGATATTTTTTGATTTCCTGCATGATAAAATAGCTTTCGCCGATCTCTGTCCGCTCGGCGCCGCTCTCGATCATCTCCTTGTTATAGGCAGCGTAGGCGTCGTAATAGCGCACGCATTCATCCCATTTTGCCTTTTGCTCAGCGGTCAGGTCGGTCGGGGTGATATCGTAGTTATCCTGCAGATAATGAGCAAAGAACTTGGAGAATTTTTGCTGACCGTAGATATTCATATGCTCGATGTTGTAGAAATCATTATAGGGATCGAGGTCGATATCGGGATCGTCCATCTCAAAGCTGACATAGTTGTAGCCATAGCGGCGGATGGTATCGCCGATGGTGTTGCCGCGCTGATAACGCGTCAGGTTAGCAGGCGTGACAACGTGCGGAAAACGGACAAAGAGGATCTTGCTTTTATCGACGCCTTCTTCATCGAGATAATCCAAAAACTCCTTTAGGTTCTTATCCGCCTCGCTGAACAGCGGACGGCGCACCTCCAGAGCGCTGTCGTCCTTATAGAAAACCTTTGACTCGGTTTTGTAGATCTCGTTGAAGGTTTTGACGCCCTTGAGGAGCGTATAGCCGCGCAGCTGATCCTGCAAGAGTGAGATCGACCACGCGAAGGTGTTGCCGAGCTTGTCCCAGCTGCCGTGGTATTTGATGAACGGCGCGTAGTATTCGATCTTGTTCTCGGATACCCAGTCGTCGATCAGTTGGGTTTTGTTCTCATTCAGCGGAATATTATCGGAAACACGGCGCAGGTTGGCGTCGCGCTCGATATTGGCGTCGCTGTAAAGCGCACCGTTGATCTCGATGACGATCAGCTTGGGATCCTGTGTACGGAGGATCTCATTATACATCGCCTTGAAATTGCGGACCGTGTTGCCCTCGGTCGCGAAAGGATAGCTGGTAAAACCGCATTCCTGATAGTTCAGTCCCGGTGCAAACGCACAGTAGACCTCGCTGGAGCCCATAACGATGACGTCGAGGGAATCCTTATCCTCCAGATAGAAGCCGCGGACGCGCTCGTTGTTATGATTGGGATTGCAGAGGATGAACTCCTGCAAAAACAACAGGGTGACCGCGAGCGCCAGCACCAGCGAAATGATCATGATAGCGCGATTGCGATAGGTGCGGCGCTTTTTATTCGGTTTTTTATTCAAAGATTTATCTGTTTTCTTCATAAATTCTTCCTTCGATACGAAAGCGCGGGGATATCGGAAAAGTCAGAATCGTATCAGAATTGTGCGTAGACAAAGTCAGCCGCGTTGAAGCCGGAGCCGTAAACGCCGAAGATCAAGATCGCCATGATCGCGAGATAGACGACGCCCCAGCGAACGATCGCAGGCTTTTTGATAAGGGTCGAGCGGATCGTGGTCGCAGCGTTGCGCTCCTGGATCACGCTGATAATAAAGATGAATACCGCGCAAATCGCGAGATAGACCAGCGCGACCTTGCTCAATCCCAGCTCGGAGATCTCGCCGTAGCCGACCTTAAGGTTCTGATCGGTGAAGATCAGCCGGAAGGTCATCATCGATTCCTCAAAGCTCGGCGCAACGTCAAAGACATAGCCGACCAATACGAGGATAAAGGTGCGGATGATGCGGAACGCCGTATACGGCGCGCAGGCGGGATTGATATGTAACTTCTTGAGAACGCTCTCAAATACCGGCTTTAACAGCACCGCAAGCATGATGATGCCGCCGTTATAGACGCCGAATGCAACATACTTCCAGTTAGCGCCGTGCCATACGCCGACCATGAAGAAGACGATGAAGGACGCAAAGCTGGTGGGCAGGACCTTGGCGATATGCGCGCCGACCTTGGTCGAACCAAACTTGGATTTTTTGATATTCTTGCTGACGTTCAGGAACAGGCTTGACATCGCCAGCGGATAGAACAGGTAGGTTTTGAACCAGTTACCCAGCGAGATGTGCCAGCGGCGCCAGTACTCGCTGATGTCCTTCGAGAAATACGGACGGCGGAAATTCTCCATCATGTCGATGCCGAAGATCTGGGCAACGCCGCGGGAGATATCGATGCCGCCGGAGAAATCCATGTACAGCTGGAACGCGTACAGGATAACGGTGAACAGCAGGGTCGTGCCGCCGTACGCCTGATAGTGATCGGTGACGGCGCTGATCGCGATGTTCGCGTTGTCGGCGATCGCCATCTTCTTGAACAGACCCCAGAGGATCAGCAAAAAGCCCTGACGGAAGCGGTCGTAGTCGAAGCTGTGGGGCTTATAAAGCTGTTCCGCGAGCGAGCTGTAGATGCCGATCGGACCCTGAACGATCTGGGGGAAGAACGATACGAACAGCGCGAATTTCAAGAAATTGCGCTGGGCGGGGACGGTATCGCGGTAGATGTCGATGATATAGCCCATCGACTGGAAGGTGTAGAACGAGATACCCAGTACCACCAGCAGATCGCCGGTGCCGCCCATAAACAGGACCTTCGCGTACTTCAAGAACGCGAGGATCCCGAAGTTCAGGATCAGGATCAGCGCGACGACCAGCCGCTTGTTGCGCTTGGTACGCTCTTTGAGCTTCTTTTTCTCGTCGCGGGACAGATCCGCCTTGTGTTCGCGCAGGTAGTTCTTGGACGACTTTGACATCTTGTCCATCCACAGCGCACCGAAGAAGGTGGAGGCGGTGGTGAACAGGATAAAGCCGACATACTGGACGCCCGCAAACAGATAGAATACGTAGCTCGCCAACAGCAGGACCGTCCACTTGTATTCCTTCCATTTCTTCGGGAAGAGGAAATACACGAGGATAGTCACGGTGACGAATATCAGAAATTTAATCGATGTATAACTCAAAACCCATACCCCTCAGGTACAAAGTGTGATCTTGCACAGACCGAGGTCAGGCAAGACGTAAGATATCGGGCGGAATACCCGCACCCGATACTGCAATTTCTCAGTCGCCTTTGGCGACAGCTCTCTTTACCAAAGAGAGCCTAAAGCGGCGTGTTGAGCACGTCGGTATCAAACGGTTCGCGAACGATGCGCAGACCGTTCTTTTCGCTGTATAACGCGACCTGCGGAAGATCGCGGCTGAGGAAAACAGACATTCCCTCCATCACGGAATACGCACCGACCCGGCAGAAGATGAGGATATCGCCGATGCTCAGATCGGCAAACTCGGCGTTGCCGGCGAGGACGTCCGCAGTCGTGCAAAGGCTGCCGCAAAGCGTCCACTTCTCTTTTTCGACGGATTCATCCGCGCCGATGTGCAGGATCTGAGGAAGCTGCATTCCCTGATACTGACCGAAATACTTGACCTGGTGAAGACCTCCGTCAAGGATCGCATAATTGACGCCCTTGTTAGTCTTGATGTCTACAACGCCGGTCATATAGTAGCCGCAGGGCGCGGCAAAGAACCTGCCCATCTCGACGGTCAGGCTGTATTTTTCGGCGATCTCGCGGATCTTTTCGGAGATCTCGGACAGGCGCTGTTCCTCAGCGGCGTCTGCGTCGGCATTGAAATAATCGACGGCAAGTCCGGTGCCGTACTCGATACGGTCGACGGTGAAACCAAGCTCGTCCTTGACGCGGGTGCAGAACTCGTCGATATAGGTAAGCTCCTTATCGATGGTCTTTGTCTTTTTCTTCTGCGTGCCGGAGAAATAGTGGATGCCGACGATCTCGACGCCCTCATAGCAGGCGCGGTCGCGGATGATGGCGACGATGTCGTCCTCGTTCATGCCGAACTGGCTGCCCGCTGTCAGACGCAGGAGCAGCGGAACGCGTTTGCCGCGCGCCTTAGCCGCTTCGTCGATCAGCCTCACATGGAGCCAGCTTTCAGCGGTAAAGGTGCCGACGCCGTCGTCCATCGCGCGCTCAACGTCCGCCTTGCCCTTGTTGACGCCGGAGAAGATCACGCGGCTCATATCGACATGGGTTTTCTCACAGACGGTCAGCTCGCCGGGTGAGCACACCTCGATCTTGTCGAAGATCGCGGGGATCTCGGCAAGCAGGAAGGGATTCGCCTTGATGGAAAAGCACAGTCCTGTCTTTTCGCCGAAGTATTTTTTTACCATTTCGGCGCGGGCTTCAAACTCGTCGATGTTGAAGACATACGCCGGAACATGGAGGTCTTTCGTCAGTAAAGCGAGGCTTTTGATGTCCATTATTCGTCCATCAGCTTCTCGACAAGGGCGTTGATCGCCTTTGCGGAATTGAAGTTCGCGGGGACAAGATCAGAGGGCTTGATCTCGATATCAAACTCATCGTTCAGCTCGCCGACAAGTGCGACGATATCAAAGGAATCGAGTACGCCGCCGTCTACCAGCGAATCCTCGTTCTCAAAATCTACGTCGGGACGGATTTCTTCTAAGATCTCTAATACTTTTTCCATGATGATGATACTCCTTTACAATTGAACAATAATATGGTTACTCACACGGATTATTTCCGTGCTCGGACATTGATGCAATTCCTCAGTCACCAGCGGTGCCAGCTCTCTTGGCAGAGACGGCAGACCCCTCTGGGCTTTGCCCATCTCCCCTAGTAGGGGAGTCTCCTTTACCAAAGGGAGCCTTATTATTTGAAATACGCTTTGAGCGCATTCATATCGGTTTTTCCGTTGGGCAGCGCGGGCAGCTCGTCGAGCTTGATGATCTTGCGCGGCACCATGAACGCCGGCATCTGGGCGCGGAAGAAGAGGGTGATCTCCTTGGGGGTCGCGTCGCCGGTATAAAAGAGGTAGAGCAACTCCTTCTCTTTCTGATACAGCGAACAGCAGGTGCGCACGCCGTCGACGCGCTTCGCCGCGCCTTCGATCTCCTCAAGCTCGATGCGGTGACCCATGTGCTTGATCTGGCGATCTTTTCTGCCGTGGAACATCAGCTCGCCGCTTTCGTTGAAGCTGCCGAGGTCGCCGGTCTTATAGATCAGCTCACGATAACGATCGTTGAGCGGATTCTGCATAAAGCTCTCGGCGGTTTTCTCTGCGTTGCGGTAATAACCGAGCGCAAGGCACGGACCTTTGACGCAGATCTCGCCGATCTCTCCGGGGGCGGCAGGGGTATTGTCCTCCTTGAGCAGCATGACGCTGTAGTGCTTGTAGGGCTTGCCGATGGGCAGAACGGTGTCCTCCTCAGCCTTATCCCTGACGACATAATAGGTGCAGGAGGCGGTCGACTCGGTCGGCCCGTACTGGTTGACGAACATCACGTCGGGCAGAGCGTCCTGCCATACGCGCAGCAGCTTCGGCGACATGACCGAACCGGAGAAGCAGACTTTTTTGAGATATTCGGGCTTGCACTCCGAGAACGCGTTCAGCTTCGCCGGCAGTTCAACGCCCGCGACGCTCCAGCAAAGCGCCGTGACCTTGTTGCGGTTAAGGGTATTGAACAGCTCGGTCGGGATAGCAAACTCGCTCTTCGGGATGATGACCGTAGAAGCGCCCGCTTTCAAGGGGAAGTAGATATCGCGGACAGCGGCAATATAATCGAGCGGCGCCTGACCGCCGAAAACGTCATCCTCGGTCACGTTCAGCACCTCGCTCACCGCGTCGATGTAGCACATCAGCGAATGGTGAGAGGTGATAACGCCCTTGGGCTTTCCGGTCGAGCCGGAGGTAAAGATGATATACAGCGGTGACAACTCGGTAAGGTTTGCACGCGCTGCCGATAGTGCATCCTCGTTGACAGGGGTATCGACGACGTCCTCGGCGACGATGATCTCGCCCGCAAAGCCGAGGGTAGACGCCTTATCGTAGCTCGCGCGGTCGACCAGCATGTAATCGGCGTCGGCAACGTCGAGCATCTGCTGAAGGCGTGCGGTCGGCATGGTGCTGTCGATCGGCGCATAGGCGCATCCCGCACGCACGACCGAAAGGAAATACGCGGGGGTGTAGGGGTGGCGCGAGGACATACACACGACAGGCTTATCGGGTGTGACCCTGCCCGTCAGGTAAGAACCGATCGATTTGGTGATATCGGCGATCTCTTGAAAGGTTACCGCGGCGTCGCCGCAGATATAAGCGTTTTTATCGGCATGGTCGCACGCGCGCGCGTCCAGCCAGTCGAGTACAGATGTAAACATAGCCATTCTCCGTTTCATCCGGATAGTATTATTCTGAAAAAGGACATACTTTTTCAGAATATATCAAAGTAATAATATAATAAAATCGGCTTGATGTCAATTACTACGGGTGATAGGTAATACGAAAAAAATCTGTGTTTTTTGGTGAAAAACACCAATCCCCCGAAGCAGATTGTTACTTCGGGGGCAGATTTCAAAAAATACCGTTTTTATAACTAATCCTTGATAAAAAGATTGAATAAGATATTAGTGATAAATTTCGTAGAGCAAGGCGGGTGACGCAGGCAGGCTGGCGCCTGTCAAATTCGGGGATCCCGAAACGCCCCGCGTTAGGGTGGGGTCGTTAACGGAACATTTATATTATCTACTTGGTCGGAAGGCGTTTGCCCTCCGACCATTTTCATTATGCCGCGATTATGCGGTAAAGTCAAGTTCTGCAGGTTCGGGGTTGTCGGCCTTACTGAAGTCGTCCTCTTCAAGACCGAACATGACAGCGAGTTGCTCGGGTTTTGTTATCTGGAACTTATAGTAGATCATAATGGGATTCTCTGTTTTGCGGGAATTCTTGTCGATCTTTTTATATACATCTACCCTTTGAATAAAAGTATGGAGCAACTCAACGGTCAGCTTCGGCATCTCAGCATACGCTTTCGCCTTATCAATAAAATCCTGTATTGCATGTTGCTGTTGTGAGTACAGAGACAAGTTGTTCTTCAGTTCTGTCTGCTTTTGTTTGAGCTCAACCATCTCTTTCTCATAACCGACCACCATCTCATCATACCGTTCCGGGGTAATTCGTCCGACAACTCTGTCCTCATATAGACAGCGGATAATACTGTCGAGCTGCTTAAGCCGCACTTCAATATCTGCTTGCTGCTTAACTGCGCTTTTCTGTATCTTTGCTGCCTCGGTTTTACCTCTTTTTAAAGCCATCTCATAAAACTGTTCAGGCTCAGAACGTGCAAATGCAGTTAACCTTCTCATATTACTGAGTATGATTTCTTCAATAACATTTTGACGGATGTAGTGGATGCTGCAATCTGTCGTATGTGATTGGTATCCTCCGCATTGATAGAAATTATTGCCTGCCTTCTTTTTATAGGTTCGATGCAAATACATACGCTTACCACAGTCTCCGCAATACAGATAACCTGCTAGCATGTCCAATTCACCGGTTCTATCCGGTCGCTTTCTGCCTTCAAAGTGCTTTTGTACGGCATCAAACACACTGCGTTCAACGATTGGCTCGTGCGTGTCTCGGAAGATTAGTATACGACTCGAATCGTTTCTGATTCGCTTTTTCAGTTTATTGGACTTGGTATAAGTTTTGAAGTTCACCGTATCCCCACAGTAGAACTGATTGCTGAGCATTTTTCTTACAGTCCGTTCAGACCAGTGATACGGTCGGTCAAAGCTCGGTGTGCCGGATTTGCTTCCGGTCTTGCGGAACAGATAGACACTTGGACACAAAATCTGTTCTTGCTCAAACGTTCTGCAAATCGCATATGGGCTTAATCCGCTTGCATTCATATCAAAGATCCGTTTTACTATAGGCGCCGCTTCTGGGTCGATAATCAACCACGGAGCTTCCTTTTGGTTGCCTTTATACTCTGGATTTTTCAGATATCCGTAAGGTACTGTTGTTCCCACAGGCTCACCTCGCTCACCCTTAGCTTTCTGCACGGCTCGGATCTTCTTCGAGGTATCGGCGGCGTAAAAGTCGTTGAAATAGTTCCGGATGCCGGACATCTCATTCAAGCCGTTGATGGTGTCAACTCCGTCGTTCACGGCGATGAAGCGGACGTCGTATTGAGGAAATACCAGTTCCATCATCGCGTCGGTCTCCAAATGGTCTCGTCCGAGTCGGGACTGATCCTTGACAATGATCGTTCCGATTAATCCTGCTTCCATATCTTTTTTCATTTGCACATAAGCAGGACGCGTGTTGTTTGTACCGCTGTAACCGTCATCAATATAGAACTTGCAGTTGCGCAGCCCTAATTGCTCAGCGTGCTTGCTGAGAATGAGCTTCTGGTTGGTTATGGAGTTTGACTCGCCTGCCAGAAGGTCCTCCTGCGAGAGACGGCAGTACAGGGCGGTGATCAGATTGTTATTATATTCGGTAGTGTTCATAGTTCATTCCTTTCCGAGCAGGGCGCTGCTCTGTCACACCGAATAGGATACAAGCACACTATACCCTAAGTCGGCGGAAATATCCAGTGAAATATCTTATTTTCCCTGAACTAATTTCATCAGCTTTTCCTCTGCCGATGGAAGAGAGCAATCGGCGGTGCCTAGCGGTATCGCCGCCACGACAGGATAGCTCTTTCCGTCGATTTCTACTGACGATCCGATGTAGGCGTAGCGCATATCGTTGGGGATGGTTTCTTCTCTGTCATCTGCCTTTGTAATGTAGTTTTTATCGTTCATTCTATCTCCTTTCGGGGAATCCCTTTTTCCTTGTTTGGCAGCTCAAATATTGACGCCGTTAAGCTTGTCATATTGAACAATTCCATGAGTTAATCTTTTACTTGTAAAACCTCCGAACCTAAGCTAAAATACCAAACCGTGAAGGAGGTTTTATCATGAAAATCAAATCCATTTTATCTTTATCACTCTGTATGGCGATGATGATGTCCGTATCTGTTCGTGCCGAGAGCAAAATGCTCGGCGATGTCGACAATGACGGTGAGATCACTATCACCGACGCGACGTTCATTCAGCGGTACACGGTCGGTATCAAGACGCCTGTCGCCGTTACTTCTTCTGTTGCGGATATCGACGGCGATCACGTCGTGACTGTGATGGACGCTTCACATCTGCAACGCACTTTGGTGAATGTATCAGACAGCTATCCGATCTCGAAGCCTGTCGTTGAACCGTCGACGACCGATCGGTATGTCACGGTAGAAGGCGTCACCTTCGATTTGAAGAAAGTTCCGTCGGAAGTCACACTGACCGATAAGAGCATTACCTTGATGCTCATACCAAAGTGCGAGATCAATCCCCACGATATCACGACGGTAGTCAATAACAGTCACTACATTAATCAAATTGATTACACCGACAGCCGTTTCAAGGAAAGTTACCTGATCGAAAAAGAAAACGGTATCCTTTACGGCTATGACTGCGAAGTGACCGACAGCGAGGATAATCCGCTCGCGTATGTGTATGCTCATTACAGAAGCGGGCTGTACTTTCCTTTCCAGACGACAATCCAGTGTATCGGAGAAGCACACGGGAGCTTTTCGATCGAGCTGTATTACAAAGGTGATCTGATCCGACGTGTGAATGTCAAGGTCGATGTCAACCGTACTCCCGAGGTTATCGAAAAGACGTTGAACGTTGTTCGGTCGGCTGAGAAAGCATGCTGGACTTCGTCCATGACCGACAGAGAAAAGATGAAAGCCTTTGCCGAGTACATTCGGGATCACTACACATATGATCAGATCATGTGCGTTGATGGAGCGGTTCTGACCGCCTTTGCCGCCAGAGATCTGGGACTTGAATCCATGCTTCTATACCCCGGCGGTGAAGCAACCCAGCACTGTGACCGCCATATCGTTACATATAATCTGTATGCAAATACAGCCGTCCCTGGCGGTCACTGCGCTTGCCTGGTCGAGTACAATGACTGTACCATGCGCTATGATGTGCAGGGTGAGCTGTGTGTCATCAAGGAGTATAAACCGTAATCATAAGTCAATTTTGCCGTCCTTAGGGACGGCTTTTCTTTTTACACCCACTTAATTCGGACAACGTTACATCGACTGACCCCAGCTCTGACCTTCACCTTCATCTTCGTCATAATCGTCGCCGTATTTCTCTCTGAGATACGCTTCATAATCCTCTTCAATATTCTGTTCGGACGGTACATGAACACGGTTAAGCTTGGTGGGCTTTTTGTTCAGCAGGATAATATCGACGGTATCGAGGAGCGGTTCGAGCGAGAAGTTCTCGGTCGGCTCTTCCTCTTCTTTCTCAGAAGCTCCTCCCGGTTTCATTCCGTGAGCGAGCTTCTTTTCATTGATCTTTTGCTGTTCTTTCTTCTCTCCGCGAACGGTTTTCCTGTTCAGAGCGTCGAGCTTTTTCACGGAACTCTGCGCGATCTGCTTTGCAAGCTGAGATAATAATCCGCCGATATTGCTGTAATTTTCGGTCGGCAACTGCGTGAAATCCATCGCCAAAGCCGCTTGGATCACGGCATTTTTCAGCGAACGAAACGCGCCGTTATCCTCGAGAGGAACGTCGTCTTCCTGCAGGCTGTCGTGGTATATACTCAGCTTTTGACGGTTGACTTCACACCACTTTTGATACAGCTCTTTGATGCTCGGATCGTTGGCAAACTGAGCGACAGTATAGTCGACAAAGCGCTTCACTTTCTTCGGCAAATAACCGTAAACCTTCTTGCCTTTACAGCCGTCCAATTCCTTTTTAAGCCGTCCCAAAAGCGCGAGATAATACATAAGAAAAGGACTTTCGGAGCGCAAAGTTTCTTCTAATAAATCATTGACTTCGCTCTTTAAACGATTACGAATCTCCGTTTGATTTGTAAACATACGAAACATTTCGCCGCGGAAAATATCGTTGGTGAACACGCTGCGCATCTTCTCCATACCCTTCTTGCTGAGGTAGCCTTTGCCTGATTTCGAGAACACCAACATATGGATATGCGGGTGATGATCCTTCTCATGGAACGCCGCGTACCACTGAATATCCGAAGGATTCATGTGATGAATCTGCGCGAGCTCGCTGATATTTCTGCGTATCAAATGCTTCCAAGAGTCGGCGTTATCATAGTGTAATCGCGCGGCATCCTCTGCCTTTAAGCTGATGATATGATTCCATACATTCCCCTTGCGATTCTCCACGGTTTTGACCGCTTCTTCGAGATTGATCGGCTCATCAGTCTGCGAAAACAGACCGTGAGAACCGACCTTTTCCACGCCGGGACGGTTGGCGATATACTTCAACAGCTCGGGTACGTCGGCAAGATCATCGGCGTGAGCGTCAAGCACCGCGTCGATGAATTCGCTTGCGCGGTATCGTGTCGGCTCGTCGAGGAAAGCTCTAAGCTCAGGTAGCTCAGCGACGTCGGTAAAGGTAAAGATACATTTATCCATCAGCTCCTGCTGCGCTTTGGTATACGGATTGTTATCCTTCCTCCCGCGTTGCTTCTCTACGCCGTCACGCGTTGCGATATAGCGGACGTATCTATCGATATGATAGCTCTGCGGATTTTTATAATAATTCGATTTAATGATCAGCTTCGGCATGATGATCACCGCCGTTCACATACTGTTCCAGGTGAATGATGCCGTTGTTCTCGGCGACCTCGCGCGCGGTCTGAGCGGTCAGACCTTCAAGATAGCTTCTCGGGATCCTGAAAGAATCCGCCAGAACACGATTGATCTTCGACAGCTCGACAGCCGTCTTGAACAGCATTTCGGACACTCTCTGCTCGTAGCTGTACTGGATCTCCTTCATCGTATCGGTGATGGTCGGAGAGAGATAGTCGGCGGACTTCTCCGAGAAGATATAACCGATATAAAACTCGACCGCGTTTCGGATGAATTCGCTCTCGGAACTTGCATCACAAAGCTCCATCGCAGCGGTCATTTTCTTACTTAAATCCTCGTCAAGATAGGTATTGAATCTGTTCTTTTTCATCTAAAACCTCCAAATCGGGACGACCCTTTAGCAACCCACCTAAGGAAAACCCTAAAGAACGGCGAAACGGTCGGCTCTGCCGTCCGATGTGATCGGCGGGGGAAGCCACGTAAGCGACCCCCGCTTTTACCTGCTCAAAATCGATGGGTTTCAAACGCTGAAAAAGCCCTCTGATTATGGTACGATGATTTACGCGGTACGGTGCAGACCGTTCTCAGAAATGCCGACAAACGGCGCTTCACCGGGCTTTTTCAAAGCTTCAGGGGTGTATGCCGATTTCATCGTACCATCGTACTCGGGCTCTTTGCGGTTGTAATTCAGGGTGAAAACTTTATGGTTATTTCGCTTCTCCTTGGTGTAATCAACGCCGAGTTTTTGAAGCGAATTTTTGTATTTACTGAGCTTGGAACTGAGGTTATTCGCGCCGATATTCAGACCCAATAGCTCGCACAAATCTGTCGCCGTTCCCTCATAGATCAGCTCCTATTGCATGAACGAATCGAGGGCGGACATAGCATCATCTGCCTTCTACAATGTCTTTGTCATATTGGTTCATTTTGACCTTCCTCTCAAATGGAATATATGTACGAACTTCCCTATCTAAATATATCCTGTAACGAAGATACACTGCAAGAGAATACCTTCGCTACAGGATACTTTCATCTCTCAACTAACCTTCATTTATTCGCTATCACGTATTCAATTATGATTCAGCTTATGTGTCACGCAAACCGCGACGCCCTGGATCTGCAGATCCTCGGGATAGATGTCAGGATAGGATTCCTTATCCTCGTTGCAGGAGCGAAGGATATACCGTCCGTCCTCTTTGATAAGCTGCTTCAAGTTATTCTTGCCTTCGTATAAAGCGACAACATAATCGCCGTCATTCGCGCCCTTCTGCTGTCTTACAATGACATAATCTCCTGGATAGATACCCGCGTCGATCATGGATTCACCCTTTGCAATCAACGCAAAGAAGTTACCTTTCCCAACGATGCTCTCGGGCATACGGATATATTCGATGACGGTTTCTTCTTCCTCTTGACCTTCACCGCAGGCGACATAACCGAGGACTTTCATATACCTTGAGGTGCTTTCCATCTCCGTCTGCGCGGTGCTGATATTTCTTCTGCCGTTGTATACGATCTCACCGCGCTCTTTCATATCTGTCAGACAGCGGTGAACGGTAGA
>CACYPH010000038.1 GCA_902776185.1 uncultured Ruminococcus sp. | reverse complement strand
CGCTCTCGCTAAAAACGCTTCCCCGAAGCGTTTTTGTCTGCGCGATGCGCTGACGCTTATCGCTTGACACGCTCGCCTTCGAGTCCCTTCCATCGCACTACGGGAAAAATAATAGCCTATTCGCCAGATGACGAATAGGCTATTATGGTGCGCTGGAAGGGACTCGAACCCCCGACCTTTTGGTTCGTAGCCAAACACTCTATCCAGCTGAGCTACCAGCGCAAAAGGACAGTAAGCTTACTGCCGTAATATGTATATTACCACATTCTTTTGAAAAATGCAAGTAAAAGATGAAAGTTTTTTCTGCGCAAATTTGCAAAATGTTTTAGCAATCAAAATTTTGTCAAAAAATTAACAATAATTGCGGCGATTTCCTTGACATTTCCCGTCCCGCGTTGTATGATGATAGCAACCACAGAACTGAAAAAGACAGGGGCGCTGGTGCAAAAACCGGCTGAGAGTAGGATGGATGTTTCCTTAACCCTCCAAACCTGATACGGATAATGCCGTCGTAGGGAGCAGAGTCAGGCGCCATGCGATTGTGTGGTGCTTTTTTTGATGATACTAAGCGATAGCTTGGTGTAAGATGCCCTCAGAAGATAGCGTGTACCACCCGTTTATCGGGTTCTGAGGGCATCTGTTTTTTATTTTATAATCCCCGCTCAGTTGCTCGCTACGCGTGCACGAGCGATGGGTATGCGAAAGCAGACGCGCCCAAGCGCGCGCTTTCTTATGTTCAATTTTATGGAGGTATAAACATGAATGCAAGTGTAGCTATCCAGACTTTACCCGAGGCAAAAAATGACGAGGAGCTGATCCGCATCGTCGATGAGGTCATCGCCTACATCAAGAGCACGGGGCTAAAGTGCTATGTAGGGCCTTTCGAGACTGCGATCGAGGGCGACTACGACGAGTTGATGGACATCGTCAAGGAGTGCCAGCATATCGCGATCCGTGCGGGCGCACCGTCCGTACTGGCGTATATCAAGGTCGATTATCGGCCGGAGGGGGATGTGCTGACCATTGAGCGCAAAGTTACGAAGCACCATCAGTAAGATCGGCTTTCCTTTACTGGCGCTGATACTGTTGTTCGCGGCGTGGCAGATGATATGCAGCTTCACGAATGTGCCGAAGTATATGCTGCCGTCGCCCGCAGACGTCGTCAAAGCCTTCCAAAAGGATTGGCAGCTGATGTTCACCCATGCGCGCGTCACACTGACCGAGACCTTCATCGGATTATTCTTTGGTATCATCATCGGCTTTCTGATGGCGGTGGTGATGGACAGATTCTCCGTCGTCCGCAAGATGATCTACCCGCTGGTCGTCGTCAGTCAGACGATCCCGACCGTCGCGATCGCGCCGCTTTTGGTTATCTGGCTGGGCTATCAGATGCTGCCGAAGATCGTGCTGATTATTCTGGTCGTATTTTTTCCGATTACCATCAGCCTGCTTGAGGGATTTTCGTCCGTCGATACGGACACCGTCAACCTGATGCGATCGATGGGCGCAAGCCGCATGCAGATCTTCCGCTACGTCAAGCTGCCGAATTCTCTGGGACATTTTTTCTCGAGCCTCAAGATCTCGGTATCCTATGCGGTCGTCAGCGCGGTGGTATCCGAGTGGATCGGCGGCACCGAGGGCTTGGGATGCTATATGACCCGCGTGCGCAAATCCTTTTCATCCGATAAAATGTTCGCGGTGATCATCCTGATCTCCGTGATCAGCTTGGTTCTCATCTGGCTGACGGGCGTGCTGCAGCGCGCGTGTATGCCGTGGGAGAAAAGCAAGCATCAAAGATATTCACATTCAAATTAGGAGGAAATAATATGAAGAAACTGATTGCAATCATCCTCGCCTGTGTTCTGGTCGCGGCGGCATTTGTCGGCTGCGGCGAAAAGAAATCCGGCGAGACAACAAAGATCACCTTTGTCCTTGACTGGACGCCCAACACCAATCACACCGGCTTATATGTCGCTCAGGAAAAAGGCTACTTCAAGGACGCCGGTCTTGACATCGAGATCGTCCAGCCGCCCGAGGACGGCGCTGAGATGCTGGTAGGTTCCGGCAAGGCGCAGTTCGGCGTATCGTTCCAGGACAGCATGCTGCCGGCGATCATCGGCGACGACGCGATGCCGATCGAAGCGTGTGCGGCGCTGATCCAGCACAACACCTCCGGCATCATCTCGCTCAAGGGCAAGGGAATGGATCGCCCGAAGGGCATGGAAGGCAAGAAGTATGCGACCTGGGATCTGCCGATCGAGAAGGCGACCCTCAAGCAGGTCATCGAAGCTGACGGCGGCGATTTCTCCAAAGTCGAGCTGATCCCCTCTACCGTTACCGACGAAGTATCCGCACTGCAGTCCGATACCGTCGATGCGATCTGGATCTTCTACGGCTGGGCAGGCGTTGCGACCGAGCAGGCGGGACTTGAGACCGACTACTTCGCATTCAAGGATATCGACCCTGTATTCGACTACTACACCCCCGTTATCATCGGTAACTCCGATTGGATGAAGGACAACCCCGATGCGGCGAAAGCATTCCTCGAGGCGCTGAAAAAGGGCTACGAGTTTGCAATCGACAATCCTGAGGAAGCCGCGGACATCCTGCTGAAATATGCGCCCGAGCTGGATAAGGATCTGGTCGTCGCAAGTCAGAAATACCTTGCAAAGGAATACAAGTCCGAGGTGGAACGCTGGGGTTATATCGATCCCGTACGCTGGAATGCGTTCTACAACTGGATCAATGAGAACAAGCTGGCTGACACCGAGATTCCCGAGAACACCGGCTTTACGAACGATTACCTCCCCGAATAATGGCGACATTAGAAGTTAAAAATGTGACGTTCTCCTATGACAATGTCACACCCGTCATCAAGGATATCGACCTGAGGCTGAACGACGGCGAGCTGGTCTGCCTTCTGGGCGTCAGCGGCGGGGGAAAGTCCACGCTGTTCCATGTGATCGCAGGGCTCAACCGCCCGCAGCAGGGACAGGTACTCTTAAACGGCGAGGACATCACCGGCCATTCCGGCAAGGTCAGCTATATGCTCCAAAAGGATATGCTCCTGCCGTATCGCACCGTCCTCGATAACGTCGCGCTGCCGATGATCATCAAGGGCGTGAAAAAGAAAGAGGCACGGGAGAAGGCGAGCAAATACTTCGAGCAGTTCGGTATCGAGGGGACGCAGAAGCAGTACCCCGCCGAGCTTTCCGGCGGTATGCGCCAGCGAGCGGCGCTCCTGAGAACCTACCTGTTTTCGGGCGACGTTGCCCTGCTCGACGAACCGTTCAGCGCACTGGATACCCTGACGAAAAGCGAAATGCACCGCTGGTATCTCGATGTAATGGACGAGATCAAGCTGTCCACGATCTTCATCACCCACGACGTCGACGAGGCGATCCTGCTGTCCGACCGCATCTATCTGCTCGGCGGCAAGCCCGGTACTATCACCGACGAGATCGTGATCGCTGAGCCGAAACCCCGCGAAAAGGACTTCAACCTCAGCGAAGCGTTCCTGCGCTACAAGCGCGAGATCATCTCGAAGATCGGGACATAACGGGAGGAAACCATGAAACGCTGTATCATTTTCGGCGCACTGCCTGTTGAAAAACTGACAGTTCAGCCGACGCCTGACGACCTGATCATCGCGGCGGATAACGGCTATGCGGTCGCACAGTCACTCGGCGTGACGCCCGATATCACCGTCGGCGATTTTGATTCGCTCGGCGAGGTACCGAAAGCGGACAACCTGATCAAGCTGGACGTTCGCAAAAACGATACTGACCTCGAGCACGCGGTCACGGTCGCGCTCGACAAAGGCTGTGATGACTTTGTCATCTACGGCGCGGTCGGCGGCAAGCTCGACCATACGCTGGGCAATATCGCTGTCGCTGAGCGCATCGCGCTTGCGGGCGCGAAAAGCCTGTTCATCGGCGGCGACAGCAGCTTTACCGTGATCCGCAACACATCATTTGAACTGCCCGCCCGAGATGGCGGCAGGCTCTCCGTATTCTCGCTGAGCGAGGTTTCCCGCGGCGTTGAGATCAGCGGATTGGCATATGAGGTCACGGATTTCGAATTATCGCGAACCGTGACGCGCGGCGTCAGCAACGCCTTTATCGGCAAACCGTCCCATATCTCCGTCAGCGACGGAACGCTTTTGATCGTATTTGACACATAAGATAAAGGGCTGTCTTCGGACAGCTCTTATTTTGTGGTCGGTATTTATAATTCTAATTACGAATTATACTGAAGCGCGGCCTCCTGTCAAAAATCGGTTGAATTCCTGCGCCGTTTGCGGTATACTATAGTGAGAAAAGTAAGGAGGTACCGTATGAGCAAGGCTGTTCTCACCGAGTACCAAGTCAATATCCCTTATCCCGTGCCGCAGGAGCTGACGATCGCCCATGTGTCCGATCTGCACGAGCGCATCTCTGACGATATCCTCAGGATGCTTCGGCTGGTCAAGCCGGACTTTATCGTCGTGACCGGCGATACCCTTGAGCGCTACGATAACCGCCCGCAGTACGAGTTCGATCACCGCCCCGTAAAGCGGCTGATCATCAATATCATCCACTATACCAACTATCTGCTGACCAAGCTCCAGAGCGATAAGAAGAAGGCGAAGACCGAGAATTCCTACAACTTCCTGATGCAGGCGGTCAAGATCGCGCCGGTCTATCTAAGCCTCGGCAATCACGAGCAAAAGCTCCTCGACGTTGATTACTTTTTCCTCAAGGACTGCGGCGTGACCCTGCTCGACAACGCGTCGAAGAAGATCACCTACAAGGGCTGCGAGATTTTGCTCGGGGGCATCTCAACATGGGACTACGAGGAATTCATCGAGGATTACAAGGCGCAAAAAGGGTTCAAACTCCTCTTGTGCCACAATCCGCAGTACTACGTCGATTTCCTCACCGATTCCGATATTGCCCTCACCCTCAGCGGTCACACCCACGGCGGTCAGATCCGGGTAGGGAAGAAGGGCAGGGGATTTTTCGTCCCCGGTCAGGGGATTTTCGGCAAGTACGCCCACGGCAGCTTTTTTGATGACAAACTGATCGTATCGGCAGGCTGTGCGAATACCGTCGTCTGTCCGCGATTTTTCAATCCCCGCGAGCTGGTCGTGGTTCATCTGAAAGGAAATGAGCATGGAAACGTTTGACATACGAACTGCGCCGCTCGAGATCGAGCGCAGATTTCTGATCGAGTATCCCGATGTCGACGCCCTGCGGCAGATGCCGGGCTACCGTGTCCGTCATATCTGTCAGACCTATCTGCGATCCGACGGCGACTTTGTCGGCGGCAGGATCCGCAAGGTGGTCGAGGATGGCAGGACAAGCTACATATATACCTACAAAGAGCGCCTGACCGATATGACGCGGCGGGAATACGAGAAAGAAATTTCTTTTGAAGAATATTGTGACCTGCTGACCCATAAGAAGAAGCATACCATCACGATCGAAAAGGATCGGCATATCTTCGACTATGCGGGACTGGTTTACGAGCTGGATGTCTACGATTTCTGGGACGACAAGGCGAGCTTGGAAGCCGAGGTCGAATCTGAGGACGTCGAGATCCCGATCCCGCCGTGCGTGACGCTGATCAAAGAGGTCACCGATGATCGGCGGTACAATAATTCGCGCCTTGCGATGAATCGAGGTGTGATCGAATGAGGACCGATACCGTTATCACGAACGGCATAGAGATGTCGTATTTTTCCTTCGGCGAGGGCGAGAGGGCTTTCGTCATCCTGCCGGGGCTCAATGTCAAGAGCATCCTGACCTCTGCAAAGGTGATCGAAAATGCGTACAAAGACTTTGCAGAGGATTACACCGTCTATGTGTTTGACCGCAGGCGCAACCTGCCTGAGCAGTATACGATTCAGCAGATGGCGGACGATACCGCCGCAGTGATGCAGACGCTGGGGATCCGCGACGCGGATGTGTTCGGCGCGTCCCAGGGCGGCATGATCGCGATGTGCCTTGCCGCCGCATACCCTGAGCTGGTCCATGCGATGGTTCTCGGCTCTACCACCGCGTGGGGCAACGAGATCGCCTGCAGGAGCTGTGAAAACTGGATTCGCCTCGCCGCGAAGGGTGATCGCACCGCTTTGACCGCAGGCTTCATCGACAGCCTGTATTCCGAGAACACCATCGGTCGGTACCGCGATTACCTGACCCATATGAACGATGACGCGACCGATGAGGATCTGCGCCTGTTTATCATTCTGGCGCGGGCGATCATCGGCTTTGATGTGCGCGGCGATCTGAAAAAGATATCCTGTCCGACCCTCGTCATCGGCGCTGAGAACGATCTTGCCCTCGGCGCAGAGCCTTCGCGCGAGATCGCCGAACTTCTCGGCAGCGAGCTGTTTTTCTACGGCAGTGAATACGGTCACTGTGTCTTTGACGAAGCGCCCGACTACAAAACCCGCTTACTGGATTTCTACCGCAGTAAACGATAAAAATGCTTTTTTATGAAACACCATGCAAAAATGAATCAGTATGATAAAATGACAAAAACGCCGGTATCGCGCCTGATCCTCGGGCTGTCGGTACCGACGATCATTTCCATGCTGATCACCAATATCTACAATCTGGTCGATACCGCCTTTGTCGGTCAACTCGGCACCAGCGCTTCCGGCGCGGTCGGTATCGTGTTCGGTTTTATGACCGTCATCCAGGCGGTCGGATTCCTGTTCGGTCAGGGAGCGGGCAGTATCCTCGCCCGTGCGCTGGGTCAGCGCGATAAAGAGCGCGCCTCCGTCCACGCGACCGCGGGATTTTTGTCCTCGTTCACGGCGGGACTGCTGGTCGGCGTTGTCGGGCTGTGCTTTTTGCACGGGATCGTCATGCTGCTCGGCAGTACCGACACCATCGCCCCTTACGCCGAGACCTACATCACCTACATCCTGATCGCCGCTCCGTTCATGTGCTCGTGTCTGACGCTGAATAACCTGCTCCGCTACGAGGGCAAGGCGGCGCTGGGCATGATCGGGCTGATGGTCGGCGCTGTGCTGAATATGGCGGGCGACCCGATCCTGATGTTCGGGCTTGATATGGGGATCGCCGGCGCGGGATTATCTACCGCCGCCAGTCAGTTCATCAGCTGGCTTGTCCTGCTGTTCATGTTCCTCAGCGGCAAAACCGAATCCAAGATCAATTTCGCATCCTTCAAGAAGATCCGTCCCGCCGTCATCGGCGATATCGCGGCTACGGGATTCCCGTCGATGCTGCGTCAGGGGCTGAACAGCCTTTCGACGATCCTGCTCAACTCCCAGTGTGCGGTCTACGGCGACGCGGCAGTCGCGGCGATGAGCATCGTGTCGCGCATCATCTTCTTTGCGTTTTCCATCGCCCTCGGCGTCGGTCAGGGCTTCCAGCCGGTTGCGGCGTTCAACTACGGCGCGGGCAAATATTCGCGCCTGCGCAAGGGATTCGTCTTTACAGCAGTCCTCGCCGAGAGTATCATCGTCGTCGGCACGATCCTGCTGATCGTCTTTTCGGGCAGTTTGATCGGATTGTTCCGCGACGACCCGGACGTTATCGAAATCGGAACGCGCGCCCTGATTTTGCAGGCGCTCGCGTCACTGGCGCTGCCGCCGTGTATGACGACCGAAATGCTGCTCCAATCTACCGGCAAACGCCTGCACGCGTCACTGTTGTCATCCCTGCGCAACGGCGTGCTGTTCATCCCGATGCTGCTGATCCTCGCTGGGCTGCGGGGACTTGCGGGCATTCAGGAAGCGATGCCGATCTCGCTTGTCTTATCCCTGCCGATCACCCTGCCATTCGCGGTCGGATTTTTCCGCCGCCTGCCGAAGGAGGATAGGGAAGATGCTGTCGATAATTCTGTAAAAGAATCATAAATAATTCTAATTTGGAATAATAATAGGCTGTCGCGATTGCGGCAGCCTTTGCTGTTGATACTTATTATTTAGCGGAGAAGTCGAGCGACCAGAATCCCAGCCGGCTCATATTGTCTGGACTGCCGACGGCGATCATCAGCGTGCCGCCGATCCCCTCAAATCCCTCGGCGAGAAAGAGGTGGATGCTCTCGTGGTTTATGCTCCACTCGGAGGTCAGCAGGTTCGCCTTGCAGGACGCCGTGCGCTCGCGCAGTCGGTTGAAGATGCTCATGATCCACAGGTTCTCGATATCGTAGCCCTCGATCGGCTTTCGCGATACGCCGCCGACGTCCGTATCCAGCGCGTCGTATTTCAGCGGCTTGCGGAATCGGATCTGCAGCCGTTCATTCCCAACGACGCTTTCGCACTCACAGTTCAGCGTTCCCTCATTGTGCAGATAGGATCTGTTCGTCAGCGTGTCCATTTCGTCGCAGAAGGCTTCGAGGATTCTTTTATCTTCATCACTCAGCGCGTCCGATACCGCGGCGGAATCATCGATATTGCTCAGCCGCTCGGCTGCTGTGATACAGCGGTTGTAATCGCCGAGCTTCATGTCGCCTTTGTCCAATTCCTCAAGCAGTCTGCGGTTGAATTCCTCGAAGCTCAGCGCACGGCTGTAGGACAGGTCAAATTCCCGCTCGTGCTCGGGATAACGGTGGTATCGCCGACAGGTCAGTTTGCCGTCTTTATCTGCGCCGTAGATGCGGTATTCCTCGTAGATATCGTTGCGCTCGCGCCGCTCGATCCCGCCGCGGGTGGGCGTGCGGAACCATTCGTCAAAGCCGTCGTCGGGCTGTTCCTCAGATATGGTCTGAGCCGCTTCGACCGGCTCGGCTTCCGTAGGCGCGATCTCCTGCTCCGTAATCTCGGGCGTGATCTGCTGTTCGGTTTTCTTTTTGCGTTTGAAGATACTCATACGCTCCACTCCATCTGTTCATTACCTGTATTCTATCACAGCTTCGATGATAAATAAAGCCCTGTATGAAAAAAGAGCAGGATTTCTCCCGCCCCTTCAAAAGTCTGGTTTTATGCTTGTCGGTCACGCACAAAAACGATGACAAGATATCCGACGACGCCTGTCGTTCTCAGGACAGTCCATCCCTGAGCGGCGTACTCGTTCATGATTTCGGTTGCTTTTTTATCCATTGACATTCCCGAAACCATTTTGACTAAATATTCTTTCATGCTGTCTCCTTTGTTTGATGACGGAAAAGGGGCTGAGAACAGTCTCAACCCCCTGATAGTAAATGCTTTTCTGACCCGCCGTTGATGCAGCACTAGTTAATTACTATGTTTGCAAAAGGCGGAACAGGGTGCAGCGTCACGCTGCTTAACCAAAATATCTTTTGAGTAAACCCTTGAAGCCTGCGCCGTGGCGCGCCTCGTCGCGCGCCATCTCGTGGACGGTGTCGTGGATCGCATCGAGGTCGAGCGCCTTTGCGCGCTTTGCCAGATCCTGCTTGCCTGCGCAAGCGCCGGTCTCAGCCTCTACGCGCATCTCAAGATTTTTCTTGGTGCTGTCGGTGAGGACCTCGCCTAAGAGTTCGGCAAACTTCGCGGCGTGCTCAGCTTCTTCAAACGCGTACTTGGTGAACGCCGCGGAGATCTCGGGATAACCCTCTCTGTCGGCGACGCGCGCCATCGCAAGATACATACCGACCTCGCTGCATTCGCCCTCAAAGTTAGAGCGCAGATCAGCCTTGATATCCTCGGGAGCGTCAGCCGCTACGCCTAAGACGTGCTCTACGGCAAAGCCTGCGTCCTCGGTGACCTCGTTGAACTTGGAGCCGGGTACCTTACATACAGGGCATTTCTCGGGGGGCTCGGGACCCTCATGTACGTATCCGCATACGGGACAAACCCATTTTTTCATAATAAATTCCTCCTTAAAATTTCTCTGAAAAATCTCTGTAATAAGATTACCTGAATCATAGCATAGAAGACCGCTGTTAAATTTCGGAAAAGGAATAAACTATGAATTTTTTGAATATATTTTCTTAGTCTGTTTTCAGGAGTGATAGGAAATGCCGTCAGTATTTTTGAGCCCGTCTTTGCAGGAGTGGAATCCCTATATCAACGGCGGGAACGAGGAGTATTTTATGAACCTTGTCGCGGATGCGATCGAGCCCTACCTCACCGCGTCGGGGATCAGTTTTGCGCGCAATACGCCGACCCAGACACTCTCTCAGGCGATCGCCCAGAGTAACGCCGGCAACTATGACCTGCATCTGGCGATCCATTCGAACGCCGCGGGGGCTGCCAACAGCGGGAATGTGCGGGGTACGGACGTCTATTATTATCCGACCAGCTCGCGGGGCAAGCGCGCCGCGGACATCATCGCGGAGAACTACAAGGACATCTATCCGCTGCCGGACAGGGTCAAGACCGTTGCGACCACATCGCTTGCGGAGCTGAAACGCACCAAAGCTCCCGCCGTGCTGATCGAGACCGCCTACCATGACAATTTAGCCGACGCGGAATGGATCCAGGAGAACATCGGCGCGATCGGCAGAAACCTCGCCCAAAGCATCGCCGAATTCCTCGGCGTACCCTTTGTCGATTTGTAAGAAAATTTGCAGTTTCATATTGCATAGAATGCGGGCTGTGTGCTATAATATGACCATCTATCGACGTATGGACGGTTGTGTTGCGGCACACGGCTTTTGCGTCAAATAAACGAAGAGGAAGTGTTATGATGGAAACCAAAGATCAACGCAGGATCGATATGACCATGATGAAGCTGAGAAAGAATAACATGGCGGCATACTATGTAGAGACCGCCGACGAGGTCGTGCCTCTTTTGAAAACGCTGATCAAAGAGGGCGAGACCGTCACCCACGGCGGCTCCCAAACACTCAAAGAATGCGGCGTCATCGAATTGCTGAACAGCGGCGCATATAACTATCTCGACCGCTCCAAGGCGCAGTCGCCCGAGGAAGCCGGAGAGATCATGCGCGCGGCATATACCGCGGATACCTATCTCGGCAGCTCCAACGCGATCACCGAGGGCGGCTTGCTCTATAATGTCGACGGCAACTCCAACCGTACCTCCGCTTACCTCTACGGCCCGAAGCAGGTCATCCTGATCTGCGGCTGGAACAAGATCGTCAGAGATCTTGACGAGGCGACCTACCGCGTCAAAGCGCAGGCTTCTCCTCAGAACACCAAGCGTCTCGGCGCAGATACCTACTGCTCGAAGGCGGGCGAATGCCTCTCTGTCGGCACGGACGCGTCGTATATGTGCGACGGCTGCCGCAGTGTGGGACGTATCTGCTGTAACTACGTCATCTCCGCCTACCAGCGCCATAAGGACAGGATCAAGATCATCATTGTCGGCGAAGAGCTGGGGTATTGATTTGCCTTCCCCCTCGGGGGGAAGGTGTCACCCAAAGGGTGACGGATGAGGGGCAGGCTTTTCAGTACTCGCCCCGAACTCAGTAAGACTGATACGCTGCAAAAATAGAATATGAAGGGCTGAACACTCTTTGCCGAATGGATTAGAATGAAAGGCCAGCCCCTCATCCACCGCTGACGCGGTCCCCCTTCCCCCCCGAGGGGAAGGCTGTATATGTAGAGCGGACAAGCCGCTCTTACTGACAGTCGTTGTTTTTCTGATTGCTTGTCTGCTTTTTGGAATCATTCTCGGGGCAATTCTGTGAATTGTTCGTGTTATTCTTGTTCTGATCCTGAGAATTGTTCTGCGACTGATTCTGCTTATTTTTCTTGCTCATGCGATTACCTCCTTTTTAAAGATTACTACTATTATGTACCGAACGGGGTGGAATTATGATGATGAATGCGTTTTTTGAGAGGATGAAGGATCTGCTCGGCGACGGATTTGAGAAATACCTCGACACCGTCGACAAGGATCCCTATCGCGGTATCCGCGTCAATACTCTCAAGATGACCGCCGAGGAACTGCTTCCGCTGCTGCCTTTTGCAGGCGAGCAAACGCCGTTCTGCGAGGACGGCTACTACGTCAGCGCGGAGAAGCTGGGCAAGCATCCGCTCCATCACGCAGGCGCATTCTATGTGCAGGAACCGTCCGCGATGTCTGCCGTGACGGCGCTCGACGTACGCCCCGGCGACAAGGTGCTGGATATGTGCGCCGCGCCCGGCGGCAAAAGTACCCAGATCGCGGCAAAATTAAGCGGCACGGGACTGCTGTGGGCGAACGAGGTCGTCCGTCCGCGCGCTCACATCCTGCTTTCAAATATCGAGCGCATGGGCGTCAAGAACGCTGCTGTTTCGAATATGGATGCGGACAGGCTGGCTTCCCAGCTCGCGGGATTTTTCGACAAGGTTCTGGTCGACGCGCCCTGCTCGGGTGAAGGGATGTTCCGCAAGGACAAGGACGCGATCTTTGAGTGGTCGCCCGAGCATTCCAGATCCTGTGCCGAACGTCAGAAAGCGATCCTCGACGCATCATCAAAGGCGGTCGCGCCCGACGGCGTGATGGTCTACTCCACCTGCACCTTCTCGCGCGACGAGAACGAGGGCGTGGTAGAGGATTTTTTGAAAAACCATCCCGAATTTGAGCTGATCGATACCGGTTGCCGCTTCGGCGAAGCATCCCGCTTCGGCGAGGGCATGGAGCTGTGCCGCAGGGTGTTCCCCTACGACGGCGGCGAGGGACATTTCGTCGCGAAGTTCAGAAAGAAGGGCGGAAAGCCCTATCAGGGCGCGGGCTATACCTACGTCGAACCGACGAGGGAGGAGCGCCAGCAGATCGACGCTTTTATCACCGATATTTTGAAGAACCCCGCGTTCCGTCACTATCACGTCATCGACGACCGTATCCTCAACCTGCCCGATACCGAGCTGCTGCCCGATATGAGCGGCATGAATATCCTGCGCGCGGGGATGAAGGTCGGCGATTTCAAGAAGAACCGCATCGAGCCGCATCATAACCTTGCGACTGCGCTGACGCCTGACCAGTTCCAGCGCAGGCTGATTTTGAAACATACCGACGAGCTTGCCGCCCACTATATCAGCGGCGAAGAGGTCGAGATCGACCGCTGGATCAAGGGCTGGGCGGTGGTCACCGTCAACGGTATCACCCTCGGTCTCGGCAAAGCCTCCGACGGCAGGCTCAAGAATAAATATCCGAAAGGACTTCGCACCCTTCCATGGAAAGACTTACAAATATAAGCACGGTGCGTCAGATTCTCTCGCGCCACGGGTTCACATTTTCCAAGGCGCTGGGGCAGAATTTCCTGATCAACCCGACGGTCTGTCCGCGGATGGCGGACTTCGCCGTCACGGACGACAATATTGGCGTCTTAGAGATCGGGCCAGGCGTCGGCGTGCTGACGAACGAGCTTTGCGCCCGCGCAAAAAAGGTCGTCGCGGTCGAGCTTGACAAGCGCCTGATCCCCGTACTGAGCGAAACGCTCGGCGAGTATGAAAACCTGAAGGTCATCAATGCCGACGTCATGGAGCTGGATCTGAACGCCCTCATCGCCGAGGAATTCCCCGGAATGCGGGTCGCGGTATGCGCGAACCTGCCGTATTATATCACCTCTCCGATCCTGATGAAGCTATTGGAAGATCGCCTGCCGGTCGAGACCATCACCGTCATGGTGCAGAAGGAAGCGGCGCTGAGATTATGTGCCGAAGAGGGTACGCGCGACAGCTCCGCGATCACCGCGGCGGTGCGGTACTATGCCGAACCCGAGCTGTTGTTCCACGTATCCGCAGGCTCTTTCATGCCCGCGCCGAAGGTGGATTCGGCGGTCATCCGACTCACCCTGCGCGAGCCGGAGTACAAACCGATGGATGAGAAGCTGATGTTCCGCATCATCAAGGCGGCGTTCGCCCAGCGGCGCAAGACCGTGCTGAATGCGATCGCCTCGGGAATGTCGCTTGACAAGAGCGAATTGAGTGGTATACTGGAAGAGGCGGGAGTTGCTCCCACTGCCCGCGCCGAAAAACTCACCCTGCGCGACTATGCGCGGATCGCCGACGTTATGACCAAAGGAGGAAATAATGGATAAGAAAAATCTCATTTTTCTGATCGTGCTCATGGTGATGCTGCTCGCCTGCATCGTATTGATGGGCGTATCGCTTCTGGTCAAGGAGCGCACCTTCGGTCAGGTGTCGGGGTATCTTGCGATCGGCGCGATCGTGATCACCCTCATCGGAGTGGTGGTCATCATCCGATCGAATAAGCACAATAAAGACGAGTGAGAAGTTAGGAGTTAGCTCACTGAAAAGTGAATGAGTAGGATAAAGATGCTGATATGACGTCAGCATCTTTTTTTATACAGATAAAAAAACCACCTGCTATGCAGGTGTGAATGTGCAGACTTTAGTGTCAGGTGCAGTTGACAAAAAAATCCCCGTTTTGATAGAGTA